>JACZSK010000009.1 GCA_022574255.1 Pseudomonadota bacterium | reverse complement strand
CGCCTCACTATAAAAGAAGTTTTTCACGGTTTTCCATTCAAGCGGTTTAAGCATCCTGGGCATTGGCTCTTCCTCTGCGTCATCAAAATATACAAGCCCTTTTTTGACATGTATCATATTAACATTAAGCTTCTCGTATTTTTTTTGGTAATCGAAAAAAATTTCACTAAGCGAGGAACCGTGTTGTGCGATCGTATACAAATCCACAAAATCACGCTTAGCGCCCCTCTGACTTATTGCCTCAAGTTTCATGCATGCAATATCGCGAACGGATGCAATCTGAATACCATTAAGCACCTTAGGTGCCTCGAGAAGCGAGTACGGATAGTGAAAAAAAGATATCTTCGTAATATTAATATTTGCGTGAATCGTGCCTTCTTCACGCTTCTCAAGCGAGAAGCCGTCCAGCGTAGATAGCCTGTTAATTAGTATCTGTTCGCCAAATGATTCCCTTGAGAAGAAATCTAAGTCAACAGAGACACGGTGGCCGAACGCAAGTGCCAGCGCCGTACCACCAGCAAGATAGAAGGACTCAATCCCCCTAAAGGAAGCAAGAAGTGCAAATGTCGACTGCGTTTCCTTGGGAAGTGCCTCAAAATGCGCCTGCATGTTCTATATTCACTTAAGCCCAGCGAGCACACATCGCCAGTATGTCTTACTTTTTTGTGAGATGCGACGACTAGACTCTACAACATCCAACACCGATTTGGTGCCATACTGTCTCAACATCCACCGCACCGCTCCTTCGTCGCCAAACTCCACCAGCCGTTCAATCACATAGCGACTGTGCCGTTTAGGGTCAACTGTTTTTAGGTCAACGTCCCAGAAATACTTCTGTAGTCGCTCATTCATGCATTCATTATACCATAAATTGCCATATTAAACAGGGTTTTTAGCTGTTGCTTCTCCCCGACGCGCAGGTGTGCGTGATGAAAAATGCCGTACACTTTCACCGATTCAGACCAATTCATCCCGCAAAACAAAATGAAGGGGTCTGTGTTGAACAAGACAATCCCCTTTGCATTGTCACCTCTATGAGACTTTTAGAAATGCTCTCTGAACTACTTCAGATAGTGCAGGATGCGCAACAATAAGTTCTCTGAATGCTTTAGCTTTCAAGCCATTCGCCATGGCAAGCGCCACCTCATGAATGAGTGTTGAGGCCTCGGGCCCTACTATATGTGCCCCCAAAATACTATCATCCTCCCCAACAAGAACCTTAACGAAACTATCTTCATCCATAAATGCTAAGCCCATTCCGGTATTCTTATATAAGTATCTTCCCTCCTTATATGAAATGTCTTTATCCTTCAGCTCTTCCTCGGTTTTGCCGACCACCGCAACTTCAGGCATGGTGTAGACCACCGAGGGGATCACGTCATGGTTCACCTGGCCGGTCTGGCCGGCAAGGTTGCTGGCGCAGGCATAGCCTTCGTCTTCCGCCTTATGGGCCAGCATGGGGCCGTCTATGACATCGCCGATGGCGTATATTCCGGCGGCGCTGGTGGCAAAATTCTCGTCCACCGGAATGCGCCCGGTCTCGTTCAGCGTTATGCCAACGGCCTCGAGACCCAGACCCTCCGTAAAGGGCCGCCGGCCAACCGAGACCAGCACGCTGTCGCATTTGATGGTCTCGCCGTCACCGCCCGCCGCCGGCTCGACGGTAACGCTGGCCCCCGACTTGGTGATCTCAACGCCGGTGACCTTGGTCGAAAGCTTGATTTTCATGCCCTGTTTCTTGAGGATGCGCGCCATGGTTTTCGAGACTTCGCCGTCCATGCCCGGCAACAGCACCGGCATGTATTCAACCACCGTCAGCGCCGCGCCCAGACGCCGCCACACCGAGCCCAGCTCCAGCCCGATAACGCCGCCGCCAATGACCACCATATGCTTGGGAACCTTGGGTAGCGACAGGGCCTCTGTTGAAGTGATGACCCGCTTGCCGTCGATGGTGACGCCGGGCAGCGGCGAGACCTCCGAGCCCGTGGCGATGATGATGTTATCGGCCTTGAGGACGCGCTTCTTGCCGCCCTTCTGCGCCACCTCAACGGTGCCTGCAGCGGTGATGGCGCCGGCGCCGATCACATGCTCCACCTTGTTTTTCTTGAACAGAAAGGCGATGCCCCCGGTCAACTCCTCGACCGTCTTGTCCTTGCGGGCCAGCATCTTCTTCAAATCCAGCTTCAGCTCGCCAACGGTTATGCCAAAGTCGGGAAGATGCTTTTCCGCCTGCTCGTAGAGCTCGGAGGCGTGCAGCAGAGCCTTCGACGGGATGCAGCCAACATTCAGGCAGGTGCCGCCCAGGGCATCGCGCTTATCGACGCAGGCCACCTTCAGCCCCAGTTGCGCGGCGCGGATGGCGGCAACATAGCCACCCGGCCCGCCACCGATCACCAGCAGATCAAACTTGTCGTCGCTCATGACGTTTCCCTCTTGCTTCCTGTTATATATCGAGCAGCAGGCGGCTCGGATCTTCGATGCAGTCCTTTACCCTGACCAGGAAGATCACCGCCTCGCGCCCGTCAATAATCCGATGATCGTATGACAGCGCCAGATACATCATCGGCCGGATGACAATCTCGCCATCAACGACCACCGGGCGTTCCTGAATCTTGTGCATGCCGAGAATGCCCGACTGCGGCGGATTGAGGATCGGCGACGACATCAGCGAGCCGAAGACGCCACCGTTGGAGATTGTGAAAGTGCCGCCCATCAGCTCGTCGATAGTCAGCTTGCCGTCGCGGGCGCGCCGTCCGAGGTCGCCGATGGTTTTTTCGACCTCGGCAAAACCCAGCTGGTCGGCATTCCGCACCACAGGAACCACCAGCCCGCCGGGGGCGGAAACCGCGACGCCGATGTCATAATGGTTCTTATAGACAATATCGTCGCCGTCGATCTCGGCGTTGACCGAGGGAATTTCCTTCAGCGCATGGACGCAGGCCTTGACAAAAAAGGACATGAATCCCAGGCGCACGCCGTGCTTCTTTTCGAACTCGCCCTGATACTGTTTCCGCGCCGCCATTATGGCGCTCATGTCCACCTCGTTATAGGTGGTCAGTATGGCGGCGGTATTCTGCGCCTCTTTCAGCCGTTCCGCGATGCGTTTCCTGAGCCGCGTCATCGGCACCCGCTCTTCCCGCGCCTCCACGGATACGGGCGCGGCGCTCCCCGCCGTTGCCGCGGCGGGCGCTGCGCTGGCGGTTCCCGAGGCTATGGCGTCCAGCACATCTTTCTTGACGATGCGGCCATCCTTGCCGGTGCCCGCAACCGACGCCGGGTCCAGGTTATGCTCGGCCAAAAGCTTCCTGACCGCCGGAGAGATGGGCATCGAAGATTGCGGCGGCGGGGCGCTGGCGGCAGCGGCGGGCTGCGAGGCAGGCTTGGGCGAATCCGGGGTCAGTTCCTTGACACGCGGTTCCGGGCGGGCCGGGATATCGCCCTTCGAAGCCGGCGCTGCCTTGCAGGACATGTCCACGCGCGCGATTACCGCACCGACTTCAACATCGGTGCCTTCTTCCGCGATGATTTCGATGAGCACGCCCGAGACCGGGGCGTTGATTTCCAGCGCCACCTTGTCAGTCTCCACTTCAACGATCGGCTCATCCTCGGTGACGGCGTCGCCCACGGCTTTGTACCATTTGCCAATGGTCGCCTCGCTGATCGACTCGCCCAGGGTCGGTACCCTGACATCCTCTGCCATATTCCTGCTCCTTGATCCGGGCGCTAAATGGTCAGCGCCTGGTCGACAAGTTCCTGCTGTTGTTTTGCGTGCACCGATGCCAGACCGGTGGCCGTCGCGGCACTCTCCAGCCGGCCGGCATAGAAAACCCGCCGGGGCCCGAGACCCACGCTCTTCAGGACATGCTCTATCCGGTGTTCGGCAAAATGCCAGGCGCCCATATTTTTAGGCTCTTCCTGGCACCAGACAACGCGTTCCACATTGGCAAAGCGCGACAGCTCCTCTCCCAGCGGCTGTGTCGGGAAGGGATAGAGCTGCTCGAAGCGCAAAATATAGGTGTTATCCTGGCCGCGTTTCGCGCGCTCGTTCAACAGGTCGTAATAGACCTTGCCGGAACACAAGACGACACGGCGGATGCCGGCGTCTTTTTTCAGCTTGATGGTTGAACCCGGATAGGTCTGGGCGTCATCCCACAGCAGGCGGTGAAACTGGGTGCCCGGACCCATTTCCTGCAGGCTCGAGACCGCCTGCTTGTGCCGCAACAAGGACTTGGGCGCCATGATGATCAGCGGTTTCCTGAACTCGCGCTGCATCTGGCGGCGCAGGATATGAAAATAACTGGCCGGCGTGGTGCAGTTGGCGACCTGCATATTGTCCTCGGCACAAATTTGCAGAAAGCGCTCGAGCCGCGCCGAGGAATGCTCGGGGCCCTGGCCCTCGTAGCCGTGGGGCAGCAGCAATACCAGGCCACTCATGCGCAGCCACTTGGCCTCACCCGAGGATATGAACTGATCGATAATCACTTGGGCGCCGTTGGCAAAATCGCCGAACTGGCCTTCCCAGAGAACCAGCGCGTCCGGCTCCGCCAGGCTGTAGCCATATTCGAAACCGAGCACGCCGGCCTCGGACAGCGGGCTGTCAATGACGTCAAAGCGCGCCTCGCAATCGAGAGCATTAAGCGGCCGATAGCGGTCTTCGGTTTTCTGGTCGACAAATTCAGCATGGCGGTGGCTGAATGTGCCGCGTTTCGAATCCTGGCCGGACAGGCGCACGGTCACGCCGTCCCGCATCAACGAGCCAAAAGCCAGGGCCTCCGCCGTCGCCCAGTCAAAACCCTTGCCGGTCTTGAACATCTCCGCCTTGTTATCCAGGATACGGCCAAGGGTTTTGTGCAAATTGAAATTCTCCGGCACCCCGGTCAGAACGCGGCCGATTTCCTGCAGTTCGTCTTCGGGCACGCCCGACTGGGCGCGCCGCGCGCCGTCGGCGGCCACCGACAGGCCCGACCAGCGCCCTTCCAGCCAGTCGGCCTTATCCGGTTTATAATCGTCGGCGGAATCAAACTCGGCCTCAAGGGCCTGGCGGAAACGCGCCTCGATCGCCGTAAATTCATCTTCCGTGATCAGCCCTTCCGCCTTCAGGCGGTCGGCGTAAATACGCGATGTTGAGGGATGGTGCTTTATTTTGGCGTACATCAGCGGCTGGGTGAAGGACGGCTCGTCGCTTTCGTTATGGCCGAAGCGCCGGTAACAGAACATATCGATGACCACATCCTTGCGGAACCGCTGGCGGAACTCGGTGGCCACCTTGGTGACATAGACCACGGCCTCGGGGTCGTCGCCATTGACGTGGAACACCGGCGCCTGAACCATCTTCGCCATGTCCGAAGGGTAAGGCGAAGAGCGCGAGAACTGCGGGCTGGTGGTGAAGCCAATCTGGTTATTGACGATAAAATGTATGGTGCCGCCCGTGCGATACCCCTTCAGGCCCGAGAGCATGAAGCACTCCGCGACCAGCCCCTGGCCGGAAAAGGCGGCGTCGCCATGCATCAGCAGGGAAAGAACCTCAGTGCGGTCCTTGTCACCCCGCTGAGCCTGTTTGGCGCGCACCTTGCCCAGCACCACCGGGTCCACGGCCTCCAGGTGCGAGGGATTGGCGGTCAGCGACAAATGCACCGAATTACCGTCGAACACGCGTTCGGCGGAGGTGCCAAGATGATATTTCACATCACCGGAGCCCTCGACCTCGTCCGGCTTGGACGAGCCGCCGTGGAATTCATGGAAGATGGCGCGGTAGGGCTTGCGCAATACATTAGCCAGCACGTTCAGCCGTCCCCGGTGGGGCATGGCCAGCACGATCTCCTTGGCCCCCAACTGGCCGGCGGTCTTGATAACCGCTTCCAGTGCCGGGATTGCCGCCTCGGCGCCGTCGAGCCCGAAGCGCTTGGTGCCGGTATATTTGCGCCCCAGAAATTTCTCGAACTGTTCGGCCTCGACCAGCTTTTCCAGGATGGCCATTTTACCTTCGCGGGTGAACTGGATCTCCTTGTGGCGGCCTTCGATGCGCACCTGTAGCCAGGATTTTTCCTCGGGCTCATTGATATGCATGAACTCGATGCCGACACTGGCGCAGTAGGTGCGGCGCACAATCTCGATGATTTCGTTGATCGTGGCGCTCTCCAGCCCCAGCACGTTATCAATGAAAATCGGCCGGTCCATGTCGTCGGGGCCAAAACCATAAGTCTCGGGCTCCAGCTCGGGATGGGGCGGGCGCTCCTCGAGGCCGAGAGGATCAAGGTTGGCAATCAAATGCCCGCGCACACGGTAGGCGCGGATCATCATCAGGGCGCGAATGGAATCGAGGGTATTGGATCTGACCATCTCAGCCGGAAGACCCTTGTCCCCGGCGGTCTCCGGTGCTGCCAGAGGCGTGGTCACGGGCTCGATTCCCGGAACAAGCGCCGCCGTCAGATCATCCTCCGGCAGGGGTGGCCAGTCGGGCCGGGCCCAGGAGGGACCGCCAGAGCTATTCCCGCCGCCGTTGGTCGCAGCAACACCACCTTCAAGATTGGCAAAATAACCGCGCCAGCTCTCGTCCACCGAGGACGGGTTCTCGACAAAGCGGGCATATTGCCCCTCGACGAATGCCGGGCTGCTGCTCGCCAGCGGCGAGGAATCGGAGGTATATTGGCCGGTCTTGATCGTCATATTGCTCAGGCGCGGCGCGGCGCCCTCCCGGTTGTTGACCCTGTGGTCAGCCTTTAAGCACTTCAGCCAGCACCGTTCCCAGCGATGCCGGCGAATCCGACACGGTAATGCCGGCGCTCTTCATGGCTTCGATCTTGTCTTCGGCGCCACCCTTGCCCCCCGAAACAATGGCGCCCGCATGTCCCATGGTGCGGCCAGCCGGCGCCGTGCGCCCGGCGATAAAACCAACCACGGGTTTTTTGATTTTCGAGGATTTGAGGAAATCCGCGGCGTCTTCCTCGGCCGAGCCGCCAATTTCGCCAATCATCACGATGCTTTCGGTCTCGTCGTCGGCCAGGAACATCTCCAGCACGTCAATGAAATCGGTGCCGTTGACCGGGTCGCCGCCAATGCCCACGCAAGTGGTCTGGCCGAAGCCCGCTGCGGTGGTCTGGCCAACCGCTTCGTAGGTCAGCGTGCCCGAGCGCGAAATGATGCCCACCGAACCCTTGCGATGAATATGGCCGGGCATAATGCCGATCTTGCAGGCGCCAGGAGTAATGACGCCGGGGCAGTTGGGCCCGACCAGGCGGGTCGCGGTACCAGTAAGCGCGCGCTTGACCCGCACCATGTCGAGCACCGGAATGCCCTCGGTGATGCAGACGACCAGCGGAATGCGCGCGTCGATCGCTTCCAGAATGGCGTCGGCGGCAAAGGGCGGCGGCACGTAGACGACAGAAGCGTCGGCGCCGGTTCGCTCAACCGCTTCATGCACGGTATCGAATACGGGCAGGCCCAGATGCTTGGTGCCGCCCTTGCCGGGCGTTACGCCGCCAACCATTTGAGTGCCGTATTCGATGGCCTGCTCGGAATGAAAGGTGCCCTGCGCGCCGGTAAAGCCCTGGCAGATGACTTTTGTATTTTCGTCGATGAGTATCGACATGCTATGCGGCCTCCTTCACGGCGGCCACGACCTTTTCGGCGGCTTCGTTCAGATCGTCTGCGGAGATGATCGGCAGGCCGGAGTTGGCGAGGATTTCCTTGCCCTCCTTCACCTTTGTGCCTTCAAGCCGCACCACAAGAGGCACCGAGAGGCTGACCTCGCGGGCGCCGGCCACAACGCCTTCGGCGATGACGTCGCAGCGCATGATGCCGCCAAAAATATTGACCAGAATGCCTTTCACATTATCGTCGGAGAGGATGATCTTGAAAGCTTCGGTAACGCGCTCCTTGTCGGCGCCGCCGCCCACATCGAGGAAATTAGCCGGCGAACCGCCTTTCAGCTTGATGATATCCATGGTCGACATGGCCAGCCCGGCGCCGTTGACCATGCAGCCGATGTTGCCGTCGAGCTTGATATAGGAGAGATCATGCTCCTTGGCCTCGGCCTCCATGGGGTCTTCTTCGGTGATGTCGCGCAGCTCCAGAATATCGGGATGGCGGAAAAGCGCGTTGTCGTCGAAAGACATCTTGGCATCCAGCAGCACCACGTCGCCGGCCTCGCTGACCACCAGCGGATTAATCTCGATAAGACTGGCGTCCAGTTCGGTGAAGGCCTTGTACAGCGTGCGCACCACCGCCGCCGCCTGCTTGGCGGTGTCGCCCTGAAGCCCAAGAGCAAAGGCAATGCGCCGCGTGTGATGGGGCATCAGGCCGGTCGCCGGATCGATGGTCAGGGTGAGGATTTTTTCCGGTGTCTTGTCGGCAACCTCCTCGATATCCATGCCACCCTCGGTGGAGGCCATGATGGCGACCCGGCTGGAGCCCCGGTCGATGAGCAGGCTGAGATAGAATTCACTGGCAATGGCGCAGCCGTCTTCCACGTATATGCGCCGCACTTCCTTGCCGCCGGGGCCGGTTTGCGGCGTGATCAATTGCATGCCCAGCAACTGCTCGGCGACCTGGCGCACTTCTTCAACGGACTTGACCACTTTGATGCCGCCGCCCTTGCCGCGCCCGCCGGCATGAATCTGCGCCTTGACCACCCAGACCGGACCGCCCAGAGCCTCCGCCGCCTTCACCGCCTCGTCGACCGTGAACGCCACATGGCCTTCCAGCACGGGACCGCCAAATTTGGCGAGCACCGCCTTGGCCTGATGTTCATGTAAATTCATGGATGCCTGATATCCTTCTGGTGGCGAGACGGGTTGGATTTAGCCATTAAGGCTGGGGTCAATTTCCTTGACCGCAGCGATTAAATCCTCGACCGCGGCGACGGAGGCGTCAAAGGCTGTCTTTTCCTCTTCCGAGAGCTCGATCTCGACGATGCGCTCGATACCACCCGCACCAATCACCACCGGCACACCCACATAGAGGTCGTCGACCCCGTATTGGCCGGTCAGATGCGCGGCGCAGGGCAGCACGCGTTTTTTGTCTTTCAAAAAGGCCTCGGCCATCTGGATGGCGGCTGCCGCGGGGGCGTAAAAAGCCGAGCCGGTTTTCAGAAGGCCAACGATTTCGGCGCCGCCGTTGCGCGTGCGGTCGATAATGGCGTCGATTTTCTCTTGCGTAGACCAGCCCATCTTTACCAGATCGGGCACCGGAATTCCGGCGACGGTCGAGTAGCGCGGCAGCGGCACCATGG
The DNA here is from genome assembly GCA_022574255.1 of Pseudomonadota bacterium. GTDB lineage: Bacteria > Pseudomonadota > Alphaproteobacteria > Sphingomonadales > SMXR01 > JACZSK01. The sequence goes on along the minus strand of JACZSK010000009.1, from coordinate 46,809 downwards.
TATCCCCATGGCCACCCAGAACGAAGGCCGTGACATCCTCAATCGAAACGCCAAACTCTTCAGCGAGAAAATGGCGAAAGCGCGCGCTGTCCAGAATACCGGCCATGCCCACAACCATGTTATGGGGCAGCCCGGTAATCTCGCGCAGCGCCCAGACCATCACATCCAGGGGGTTGGTGATGCAGATGACAAAGGCGTCTGGTGCGTGAGCCTTGATGCCCTCGCCCACCGCATTCATCACTTTGAGGTTGATGCCGAGAAGATCGTCGCGGCTCATGCCCGGCTTGCGGGGCACCCCGGCGGTGACAATGACCACATCGGCGCCATCGATGCCGGCATAGTCGTTCACGCCTTTCAGAGTGGTGTCATACCCCTCAACCGGGCCGGCCTGCGCCAAATCCAGCGCCTTGCCCTGGGGCAAACCCTCGACGATGTCGAAAATGACCACATCGCCCAATTCCTTCAGCGAAGCCAGATGCGCCAGCGTGCCGCCAATCTGGCCCCCGCCGATCAAAGCCAACTTTTTCCGTGCCATGAAAATTCCTTTTTTATTCAGGCGCTTGCGGGCGCTTTGATCGACCCCCGCATAGTGCATAGGCTCGTTTGGTAAATAAGGTGTTGATGTAAAAAGGCTAGTAACCCGAAAACGGTTATCCAGCAAGAATAATGCGGAAAATCGCCCTCTGAACTAGACTGATTAGTCTAATTAAATGAAACAAGCCCCCTAAACCGCGTGCCCGCGGGCGAGATATTCCTCCGACTGCATCTCCGCAAGCCTTGAAGAGGTGCGGGAAAACTCGAAGGAACCGTCGCCGGCAGGGTAAAGCGCGCCGGGCGCCACCGCTGCCGAGCAGATGAGCTTCACGTTATTCTCATAAAGCGTGTCGATGAGGGTGACGAAGCGCTTCGCCTCGTTGCGCTTGTCTGGCCCCATCTGGGGAATGGCGACGATGAATACCGTATGATAACGCCACGCAATGGCCAGATAATCCGCTGCACCGAGCGGGTTGGCGCAGAGCCGCTTGAAGGAAAAAACCGCAACACCCTTTGATGACTTGGGCACGAACAGTGTCCGCCCCTGCACTTCCAGCTCGGCGCTGGGCACCATGTGGGCGTCTTCCACGTCGCGGTCGGTCATGGAGAAGAAAGCTTCGCGCATACGCTGCGTGGTCTCGTCATTGACCGGCACATGATAAACCTGAACGCCCTTCATGCGCCGCAGCCGATAGTCGGTAGGGCCATCCAGCGCCATCACGTCAAGCCGCTCTTCAAGGAGCTCGATGAAAGGCAGGAACAGCGCCCGGTTGAGGCCGTCCTGGTAAAGTGCGTCGGGAGCGCGGTTTGAAGTGGCCACCAGCACCACCCCCAGCCCCAGCAGTTCCCCGAACAGCCGGCCCAGGATCATCGCATCGGCCACGTCACTGACCTGGAACTCGTCAAAGCACAAGAGCCGCGCGCTCCCGGCGATCTGGCGGGCCAGCGGCGGGATGGGATCGCCATCATCATCACCGCCTTTGCCGCCTTTGCCGCCTTTGCCGCGCGCGCCTCGCCATTGGTGAATAGCCCCATGACATTCCAGCATGAATTCGTGGAAATGCACGCGGCGTTTTTGCGCCACCGGAGCGGTCTCAAAAAAGAGATCCATGAGCATCGACTTGCCACGCCCGACGCCGCCATGGATATACAGCCCGCGCGGCCGGGGGCGCCTGTTGCGTCTGCCAAACAGGGAGGCAAAAAAGCCCGGCGGCGTTTCCCCGGGGCCGGCAAGAATTTCATGCAGGGTTTGCAGGCGGGCGACGATTTCTTCCTGGCCGGGGTCAGGGGTCAGTTCGCCACTGGCCAGCAGCGCCGAATAGGCGGCCTCGGGGCCATTCAAAATCTGGAATTGGTCTGTGCTGTCGCCCACCGGAACCGCCGCGCCTAACTCTGACGCTCGATCATCATTTTCTTGATTTCGGCGATCGCCTTGGCCGGGTTCAGGTTCTTGGGGCAAGCGTTGGCGCAATTCATGATGGTGTGGCAGCGGTAAAGCCGGAAGGAATCCTCCAGATTATCGAGCCGCTCGCCGGTCGCCTCGTCGCGGCTGTCGATCAGCCAGCGATAGGATTGCAACAGCACCGCCGGACCGAGATATTTCTCCGGGTTCCACCAATAACTGGGGCAGGAGGCGGAGCAACAGGCGCAGAGCACGCATTCATAGAGCCCGTCGAGCTTGGCGCGATCCTCTTCGGATTGCAGCCGCTCCTTGCCCACCGGGGTCGGTGTCATGGTCTGCATCCAGGGCTCGATCGAGGCATACTGGGCGTAGAAATTGGTCATGTCGGTGACCAGATCCTTGACCACATCCATGTGCGGCAGGGGATAGATATTCACATCGCCCTTGATATCCGTGCAAGCCTTGATGCAGGCCAGCGTATTGGTGCCGTCCACGTTCATGGCGCAGGAGCCGCAGACGCCCTCGCGGCACGAGCGGCGGAAGGTGAGGCCCGGGTCGATCTCGTTCTTGATCTTGATCAGCGCGTCCAGAACCATGGGGCCGCATTTGTCCATATCGACTTCGTAGCTGTCGACGCGCGGGTTCTGGTCGTCGTCGGGCGACCAGCGATAGACGTTGAAGCGGCGCAGATTGGTGGCAGCCCCCTCGGCCCCGGCAGGCGCCGCATGGGTCTTGCCTTTCCTGACGCGGGAATTTTTCGGCAACAGGAATTCAGCCATTAGTAAACCCTCGCCCTGGGCTCAATATAATCAATGTCGTCGGTCAGCGTATAAGCATGCACCGGGCGATAGCCGATGCTCACTTTGCCATCCTCGGACAGCGTTACGGCCGTATGTTTCATCCAGTTCTCGTCATCGCGGTCGGGGAAATCCTCGCGCATATGGGCGCCTCGCGATTCCGTACGGTTGGCGGCGCCGTGCATGGTCACCACCGCCTGCCGGATCAGGTTATCCAGTTCCATGGTCTCAACCAGGTCGCTGTTCCAGATCAGTGACCGGTCGGCGGTGCCAATATCCGCCATACCGGTAAATATAGTGTCGATTTTCTCGACACCCTCGTCGAGAATTTCGGCGGTGCGGAACACGGCGCAATGGCTTTGCATCACATGCTGCATATTGAGGCGAATTTCCGCGGTCGGCGCCGCGCCGCTCGCATTGCGGAAATGGTCGAGCCTCGACAGCGCCAGGTCGGCGGAATTCGCGGTCAGGGGCTGCTGGCTGGCGCGTGGCGTATAGGTCTCGGCAATGCGCTGCGCCGTGGCGCGGCCAAAGACCACCAGATCAATCAGCGAGTTTGAGCCCAGCCGGTTGGCCCCATGCACCGAAACGCAGGCCGCCTCGCCGACCGCATAGAGACCCGGCACCACGGCGTCGGCATCGCCGTCCTTGGGCGCCAGCACCTCGCCATGATAATTTGTCGGGATGCCGCCCATATTGTAATGGCAGGTGGGAAGTACCGGGATTGGTTGTTTGTTCACATCAACGCCGGCAAAAATCATGGCCGATTCCGAAATACCGGGCAGGCGCTCGGCCAGAATCTCCGGCGACAGATGATCGAGATGCAGATAGATATGATCGCCCATCTCACCGACGCCGCGGCCTTCGCGAATTTCCATGGCCATGGAGCGCGAGACCACATCGCGGCTGGCCAGGTCCTTGGCCGACGGCGCGTAGCGCTCCATGAAGCGCTCGCCCTCTGAATTGACCAGATAGCCGCCCTCGCCGCGCGCGCCCTCGGTAATCAAAACCCCGGCGCCATAAACGCCGGTGGGATGAAACTGGACAAACTCCATATCCTGCAAGGGCAGCCCGGCGCGCAGCACCATGCCGCCGCCATCGCCGGTGCAGGTGTGGGCCGAGGTGCAGGAAAAATATGTGCGTCCATAGCCGCCGGTGGCCAGCACCGTGGCCTGGGCGCGGAAACGGTGGATGGTGCCATCATCCAGGCACAGCGCCACGATGCCGCGGCATTGGCCGTCTTCGACGATCAGGTCGATGGCGAAATATTCGATAAAGAAATCCGCATCGTGCTTCAGCGACTGCTGATACAGGGAATGCAGCATGGCATGGCCGGTGCGGTCGGCGGCGGCGCAGGTGCGCAGCGCCGGCGGTCCCTCGCCGAATTTTGTGGTCATGCCGCCAAAGGCGCGCTGGTAAATCTTGCCTTCCTCGGTGCGCGAAAAAGGCACGCCGTAATGCTCAAGCTCGTAGACCGCCTCGGGGGCGGCGCGCACCATATATTCGATGGCGTCCTGGTCTCCCAGCCAGTCGGAACCCTTGACCGTGTCAAACATATGCCACTGCCAGCTGTCGGCGCCCATGTTGCCCAGCGAGGCCGCGATGCCGCCCTGCGCCGCAACGGTGTGCGATCGGGTTGGGAAAACCTTTGAAATGCAGGCGGTCTTGAGCCCGGCCTCGGCAGTGCCCATGGCCGCCCTGAGGCCCGAGCCCCCGGCGCCGACGACAATCACATCGTAGCTATGGTCGGTTATGGGATAGGCTTCGCTCATATGGGTCAGCTTCCGAAGGAAATTTTCAGGATAGCGAAGATCGATGCCAGGCCGACCGCCGCACAGGCAAAATTCAGTGCCATCAGACCGGCAATCTTCAGGCCTTCGTGGTGGACGTAATCCTCGATTATCACCTGCCCGCCCAGCTTCAGATGATAGAAGCCGGCGATCACCATCAGCGCCAGCAGAACGGCGGTGAAGGGATTGGCGATCCAGGCGACGATGGTGGCATGGTCAGCGCCGGTCAGCGCCGCGATTGAGACGATGAACCAGACCACCAGCGGCACCAGTGCCACCGAGGTCATCCTTTGGGCCCACCAGTGGGCGGTGCCGTTCCGCGCCGGGCCCAGGCCGCGCGCTTTTCCCAACGGGGTGCGCATCAGCTCAGCCTCCCGGCAGCGTAATAGCCACCCACCCAGACGGCGATGGTAAGAACAAGCGACAGCGCCACCACCCCCTGGCCCGAACGTTGTACCGACTTCACTTCCAGCCCGAGCCCCATATCCCAATAGAGATGCCGGATTCCATTGAGCAGGTGAAAGATCAGGGCATAGGATAAGCCGAACAGCACCAGCCGGCCAAAGGGGTGCAGGATAAAATCCTGGAACTGCCCGTAATAAGCGGGGCCGGCGGCAATTGCCATCAGCCACCAGGCCAGAACCAGCGTGCCCAGGCCCAGCGCCGAGCCGGTGACGCGGTGCAGGATGGAAAGCGCCATATGGAGGCCCCAGCGGTAGACCTGCAGATGCGGTGAAAGGGGCCGATTGTTGGCGACCATGGAATTCCCTCGCGGTGGGGCAAATAAGCTGCGGACAGATTTAGAGCACCCCCCCGGTCAGGGCAAGAGAGATGTCGGTCTGTCCATGGGGCGTGTGGTGCAGCGGGCCGGAATATTGTCTGCCCTGCATCCGCCCCGGCATTCGCTATGGTTGAATTTGTTGAACCGGACATGAAAATTTAGCTATGATGCACCACATGCCCGCTCGGGGGAGCGGAAGAGTAAAGTGGGGGATCAATGATGAGCATTCTGGCCAGTCCGGCCGGGCCGGTTCACCGGGCCGGTGCGGTAATATTCATGGTTTTTCTGTTGTCAGGACCGGGGCGGCTGAGTGTCCCGCCCGTGTCAGCACAATCGCCCGCCGATATATCGGTGAAGGTATTTGCACAATTGCCGCGGGTCTCCGATCTCAGTTTTTCGCCGGATGGCAAATATTTCGCCATGATCCGGCCCATCAATGGGCTGAGACATCTGGTCATCCAGCCGGCGAACGGCAAGGGCGACCCGGTTATCATCCCGCCACGCGATGAACTGGAAATATGGAGGTACCATTGGGCGAGCAACGAGCGCCTGCTGGTCATCATCTCTTTTGAGGGCTGGCGGAGGGGCATCCCCACGTTCGAGACAAGACTGATCGGCATAAACCGCGACGGCTCCAACGCCAAATATCTGGTGGAGCCCGCACGCTCGTCTAATCGCCCCGCTGGTAAAGGAAGCAACCTTCGTCGGGGCGGGATTCGGCGGGGCACGGAAGTTGCGCAACTCCAGCATGATATCGTCGATTACCTGCCCGACGATCCGGACCATATTCTGCTGTCGGTCGATGCCGATCGCGACAATTCAGACGAATTGCGGCGCATCAATATCCATACCGGGAGATTTACTCAACTTTACAAGCGGTTTTTCGGCATCCAGAGTTGGATGACGGACCGTCAGGGCGAAGTACGCTTCGCCAGCGGTGTCAGCGCCCGCAGCGCCAAGGGAATCTCCCGGACTAAAAAGCGGGTTCATTACTATCGCCATGCCGACGGGAGCTTCACGGATTTCACCAAAACGGAAATCTACCAGCAGGGATACCGCCCTGCTTCCTTCGCCGAAAATCCCGACCACGTTTTTATGTGGGGCACCAGCCAGTACGGCACCACGAACTTCGTGAAATACGACCTGCACGAGGAAAAGATCATCGAGACCCTGTTCGAGCATGAAATTTACGACGCGTATTTTCTGGTTTCTGACCCTGTCGACCACAAGCCGATCGGCATCAAATTCTTTAGTGACAAACTGGAAGCAAGAATATTTGATCCCACATGGGCAAAGCGATATCGCACCATCAATCGCGCCCTCGCCGGCATGAACAATACCATTGTCAGCTCAAACAGCGCGCGAACCCTGCATCTGATCCTGTCGTCCAGCGACCGGGAGCCGGGCATTTATTACGTCTATGATGAAAAGGCGAAAAAGATCGATCCGCTGATGGTCCGCTATGCGGAAATCGAACCGGAGCAGATGGCGCCGATGAAAACGGTCAGCTACGAGGCGCGGGATGGCCTGACAATACCAGCAATCCTGACACTGCCGCTGGGCAGCGACGGCAAGAATCTGCCGACTGTGGTGATGCCCCATGGCGGCCCGCATAGCAGAAGCACCATGGCCTTCCAATACAAAGTGCAATTCCTTGCCAGCCGTGGCTATGCCGTTCTTCAGCCAAATTTTCGAGGATCTACTGGTTTTGGTAATGCCTTCGAGAAAGCGGGATACCAGCAATGGGGGCTGAAGATGCAGGACGATGTTACCGACGGCACCAAATGGCTTATTGACCAGGGCATTGCCGACCCCAGGCGCATCTGCATTGTCGGCGGAAGCTACGGCGGATATGCGGCGCTCATGGGCGTGGTGAAGGAGCCCGAACTCTATGCCTGCGCTATTAGCTTGAATGGCGTCATGAACATCCCGAGCCATATGGCAAGCGCTAACAATTATATTGGCGGCGCACTGGGCACCAGTCACATCAACCAGGAGGGCAGGCGCGAGGTTTCCCCTGAATTCCATGCCAAGTCGATCCTGGCGCCGGTCCTGCTGATTGCCGCAAAAGACGACCGCAACGTGGATTACAAACAGTCCAGGGGCATGGCGCGTGCGCTCAAGCGAGCCAAGAAGAAATACAAATATGTGGAAATGAAATCAGGCGATCACGATTTGACCACGGAAAAATCCCGGGAAAGATTCCTCTCGGAAATGGAGGCCTTTCTCGCCGAACATATTGGCAGAGGGAGCTAGGGTCTTTGCAGCCGGGACGCCATGTCCAGGGTGCGCCGGGCAGAGGCGGCGTGTAATTCTTCAATCATCTTTCCACGAAGCGTGGTGACCGCTTTGCCCTCCGCCTCGGCGGCCTCAAAAGCGGCGATAATCTCCCTTGCCTCGCTCACCTCTTCGGCAGAGGGGCCGAAGATTTCATTGGCCACGGCAATCTGATCCGGGTGGATGAGCGTCTTTCCATCGAACCCCAGTTCCCGGCCCTGCCGGCATTCCGAAAGAAAACCCGCCGCATCGCTCAAGTCGCCGTAAACACCATCCAGAATGCCTGTCCCGGCGGCGCGGGCGGCCAGCAGACATAGGGACAAACTTGCAAACATGCTGGCACGCCCGGGCAAAAGCCGTGCCTTCAAATCCCTGGCGAGGTCGTTTGTGCCCATGACCAGGCAGGCAAGGCGCCCGCCAGTCGCAGCAATCTCCCGGGCGTCCAGAATCGCCGCCGGCGTCTCCATCATCGCCCAGACGGAAACGTCCTTTGGAAACCCGAGATCATCCATGGCCTGCCCCAGCCGGTTCAAATCCTCAGGACCATAAATCTTTGGTATCAGAACGGCATCGGGCGGATTGGCCAGCAGCGCCTGCAGATCGTCTTCTATCCAGGCGCTGTCCAGGCCGTTCACCCGAACAACGACCTCGCGCTCGCCAAAGCCACCTTCCGCCAGCGCTGCTGCAATGAGTTCCCGCGCCGCGCCCTTCTGGCCGGGCGCCACGGAATCTTCCATATCCAGGATAATGCCGTCCGCATCCAGCCCGCGCGCCTTGACCATGGCACGCTGGTTGGTGCCCGGCATAAACAGCAGGCTGCGTCCGGGTCCTGGGGAGGAGGCCATGGCGAATTTCCCCTGTGCACGGAAAGAGGGCGAACCTGGCTCCAGACCCGCCCTCTTTTGCCGTGTTAGCCGGTTGTCCAGCCGCAGGTCTTGCCCGCGTTCTTTTCGTCCAGCCAGGTTTTCAGCGGCGCGAAATATTTGACAATCGCCGAGCCATCCATTTCCCGGGTGCCGGTAAAGGCCTCCAGCGCGTCGGGCCAGGGCTGCGAGCTGCCCATCTCCAGCATGGCGTTGAGGCGCGCGCCGACCTCTTTGTTGCCGGCGATGGTGCAGCGGTGCAGCGGGCCTTCCCATCCAACCATGCCGCAGGCCGCCTCGTGGAACTGGTACTGCAGGATATGGGCGAAGAAATAGCGCAGATAGGGCGTGTTACCCGGAATGTGATATTTGGCGCCCGGGTCAAAGTTTGCCTCGGTCCGCTCCACCGGGGCCGAAACGCCCTGATATTGCTGCCGCAGGCTCCACCATGTGGCGTTATAGGTCTCGGGAGTCGCCTCGCCCGAGAAAACCTGCCAGCGCCACTGATCGATCATGATGCCGAAGGGCAGAAACGCCACCTTGTCCAGCGCCTGCGCCAGCAACAGGCCGATATCCTTTGAGGCGTCCGGCTCTTCCTGCAGCAGGCCGAGATTTACCAGATAAGACGGCGTCACCGACAGCGCGATAAAGTCGCCGATTGCCTCATGGAAGCCATCATGGGCGCTGTCCCTGTAAATGGGATCCTGCTTCAGATTATAAGCGCGCTGGTAGAAATTATGCCCCAGTTCATGATGGATGGTGTTGAAATCTTCGCCGGTGATGTCGATGCACATCTTGATGCGGTAATCGGTGGTGCTGAGGTCCCAGGCCGAGGCGTGGCACTGCACCGCCCGGTCGCGCGGCTTGGAGAAAAGCGAGCGCTCCCAGAAGGTTTCGGGCATGGGCTCAAAACCCAGCCCGACGAAAAAGGCATCGCCGGCTTGCACCATGCGTAAGGGGTCATAGCCGTTGCCCTGCAACAGCTTGGTCAGGTCATAGCCGGGGTCGGCGTCACCCTCGGCCACCACGTCGAAAATATTTCCCCATTGCTGGGCCCAGATATTGCCCAGAAGATGCGCCGGAATGGTGCCGTCGGCGGTCTCCGCCACCTCGCCGTAATTCTCGATCAGCTTGTCGCGCACATAGCAATGCAGCGAATCATAGAGGGGCTTTACCTGGCCCCACAGCCGGTCTGCCTCCGCCGGCACATCGGCGGCCGGCATGTCGTATTTCGAGCGCCACAGCGCCCCGGTGTCTGCGTAACCCAGCTCCACCGAGCCCTTGTTGGCAATTTCCACCATGCGCACGTAATCGTCTTTCAGGGGCGGCGAAATGGTGCGCCAGCCCTGCCACACGTCCAGCAGCTCGTCGGCGTCACGCGAGGTCGCCATGATCTGGATAATATCCACATCCGCCAGGCAGTCGCCCTCGCTGCGGCAATATTTCCCGGTGGCATAGGTGCTGTCCAGGCGGGCGGTGATTTCCGCAAGCTCCTTGCTCTCGGCGGCGTTGTCGGGCGCCGGCAGGGTCAGGCCCATCTTCACCAGGTCCATCTTGCGTCTCAGGTCGCCAGACAATTCCACGCCGTTCCAGCGCTTGGCCTCGTTAGCCAGCCGCACGCCAAGCTCCGTCGCCTCCTGGCTGGCGCGGGCCACCAGATTGGTTGTGTCGTACGTCACGAAATTGGCGTTGACCCAATAAGCGCTGCCCGCGTATTCCCACATCTCTTCAATTTCAATTTCCGCGCTGGCGATCCATTCCGCGGCGGACTCCTCGGTGGCAGGGGGTGCCGCCTCCATAATGCCCTGCGTGTCGATCACCCAATAGGCTACCGCGCCAATAAGAACGCCGGCCAGGCCCGCGCCAATTCGCTTGTCCATGAAACTCTCCTGATTATCCTCGTTGTCCCGAAGCCGGTGCATCATTTGCCATGCCCGGCCAACAATTCTTCTGGCGGGATTTTCAGCACGAAAGCGAAGCCGCTGTCAATGTCAGTTCCGGGGCCAGTTCGGGGATCAGGCAGCAGGTCAGTGCCGGGTCAGTCCCCGCCCAGATGATCGCGTATCAGATGCTCGGCAATCTGCACCGCATTGAGGGCGGCGCCCTTGCGCAAATTATCGCTGACCACCCACAGGTTCAGGCCATGCTCGACGGTGGGGTCTTTACGGATGCGGCTGATATAGGTGGCAAACTCGCCAACGCATTCCACCGGCGTGATGTAACCGCCGTCTTCCCGCTTGTCGATGACCATGCAGCCCGGCGCCTCGCGCAACAGCTTGCGCGCCGCACCCGGCGAAATCGGCTCGGCAAACTCTATATTCACCGCCTCGGAATGGCCGACAAAGACCGGCACCCGCACGCAGGTTGCGGTCAGCTTGATATTGGCGTCCAGGATCTTGTGGGTCTCCTCCCTCATTTTAAGTTCTTCACGGGTCTCCCCGCCGGTGACGAATCTGTCGATATGGGGAATCACGTTGAAAGCGATCTGCTTGGTGAAGTTATCCGATACCAGTTCATCATTCACGAAAACCGCGCGGGTCTGCGTAAACAGCTCGTCCATCGCCGATCTGCCGGCGCCCGACACCGCCTGGTAGGTGGCCACCACCACGCGCTTTATTTTCGCAGCGTCATGCAGGGGCTTCAGCGCCAAAACCAGTTGCGCCGTCGAGCAATTGGGGTTGGCGATAATATTCTTGTTCTTGTAACCGGCGATGGCTGCGGCATTGACTTCAGGCACCACGAGCGGAACCTCGGGGTCCATGCGGAAGTGGGAGGAATTATCGATCACCACGGTGCCGGCGGCTGCGGCACGGGGCGCTTCTTTTGCCGCCACTTTGCCGCCCGTGGCAAAGAAAGCAATATCGACGCCGGTAAAATCGAACCCATCCAGCACCGCCACCTTCAGGGTCTTGTCATCGCCGTAATGGGCTTCCTGGCCCAAAGACTTGCGCGACGCCAGCGCGATTACCTCGCTCACCGGGAAATCGCGCTCGGACAGGATATTCATCATTTCCTGACCGACAGTCCCGGTCGCGCCGACGACAGCTATGCGATAGGTCATTTTATGGCCTGAACTCGGTTCTGGATATGGGCGACGCCGCAGGCAAAATTATTTGCCTTTTTTCCCGGTCTTTTTCTTGGACGCAGCTTTCTTTTCCTTGGCTGGGGCCTTTGCAGCGCCCTTCTTGCCCTTGGTGCGGGTGAAGTCCTGCTTTTCGGCAATACGCGCCGACTTGCCGGTGCGGCCCCTGAGGTAATAGAGCTTGGCGCGGCGCACCCTGCCCCGGCGGATCACCGTGATCTTGTCGACATTGGGCGAAAACAGCGGAAAAACGCGCTCGACGCCTTCACCGTGCGAAATCTTGCGCACCGTGAAGTTCGAGCCCACGCCCTTTGCAACGCGCGCAATGCAAACGCCTTCGAAGGCCTGAACCCTCTCGCGGGTGCCTTCGCGCACCTTCACGTCCACCCGTATGGTATCGCCGGGCCCAAAATCGGGAATGTCGCCGCCTTCGGTCAGCCTGGCGATCTCTTCTTTTTCCAGTTTCTCAATGATATTCATGGTTTCACCTCTGTATTTTTGCTGCCGGCTGTATAGCGGGCCCACAAATCGGGCCGACGACGGCGCGTCAATTCCTCTGCCTGTTCGCGGCGCCATGCCGCAATTTTCCCGTGATGTCCGGAGGTCAGAACCTCCGGGATTTCCCGCCCGTCCCACGTTTGAGGACGGGTATAATGGGGATATTCCAGCAATCCCCGCTCGAAACTCTCGTCCTGCAATGTCTCCGCATCGCCCAGCACACCGGGCAAAAGGCGAACCACCGCATCAATAACCACGATCGCCGCCGGCTCGCCACCCGAGAGCACATAATCGCCGATCGACATCTCTTCAATCTCGCGGGCCTCCAGCACCCGCTGATCCACGCCTTCGAAGCGACCGCAGATCAGTGTCACACCGCCCGCATCGGCCAGTTCCCGGGCCCGCGCCTGGTTGAAAACCCGGCCCCGCGGCGACAGGTAAATAAGCGGCCAGTCCTGGTCGGCGTTCTCGCGGGCGCTGACCACCGCCTTGTCCAGCACATCGGCGCGCATCACCATGCCGGGGCCGCCACCCGCCGGGCTATCGTCCACGGAGCGGTGTTTATCGCTCGCAAAATCCCGAATGTCCAGCGTTTCAATTGCCCACAGACCCTTGGCCAGCGCGGTGCCCGCCAGGGACTGCCCAAGCGCGCCAGGAAACATCCCGGGGAACAGCGTCAACACCTGTGCCGACCAGGTCATGGGGTTTTCCCCGCTTTATCGGGGTCCGCCATTACCTGCCCCTCAAGCCATTCGTCCAGCAGTATGGTCACCCTGCCGGCAGCAATGTCGATGTCGGGAACGATCGAAGCGGTAAATGGCAGGACGGGGGCGGAGCCGACGCCCTTGCGCGGCGCATCCAGGGCAATTTCAATCAGCGGCCCGGCGCCAAAATCATGCACCGCGCTCACCCGGCCAAGCCGGTTGCCGGCGCCGTCCAGCGCCTCCAGGCCTTCCAGGTCAGTGACGTAAAACTCGTCATTTCCGGGAACCGGCAGGTCGGCGCGGCGCAGGAATATCTCGGTGCCTTTCAGGGCTTCGGCCTGATCGCGGGTATCGACACCCGCCACCCGGACGGCCAATTTGCCCTTCATCTGGCGCAGCGCGGAAAGCCGCAGGGGATCACGCCCGGCGCCGGCATAAAGCTGGCCCAGATCGGCAATACCCGCTGGATTTTCCGTAAAGCTCTTCACAATCGCCTCGCCTTTTATGCCCCGCGCGCCGGTGAACACGCCAACAAGAACCCACTCATGGTCCGATGTTTTCGTCTGATCATCCGCGCCCCTGGTCATGCTCCATCATGCTCCAAACCGGCCGGCCCTACTTGGCGGCCTTTTCGTCGTCCTTCTTTTCCGCCTTTTCCTCTTCGGCAGGCTTATCCTCAGATTTTTCGTCAGCCTTGTCCTCGGCTTTGGCGTCCTCCTTCGAGTCCTCAGCAGGCTTCTCTTCTGATTTTTCCTCGGCTTTGGCCTCTTCCTTGGCTTCTTCCTTCGCATCCTCTGCGGGCTTATCCTCGGCCTTATCCTCGGCCTTGGCTTCTGCCTTGGCGTCCGACTTTGCTTCCTCAGCAGGCTTCTCTTCTGATTTTTCGTCGGCGGCCTTGGCTTCAGCCTTCTCTCCGGCTTTCTCTTCCGCCTTATCCTCGGTCTTGGTTTCCTCTGCGGGCTTCTCTTCAGCAGGGGCTTCCTCTGCTTTTTCCTCCGCAGGCGCCTTTTCCTCTACTGGCGCTTTTGCCGCCTCTTCAGCAGCAATTTTAGCCGCCTCAATTTTTTCCTTCTTGGCCTCGATGCGCTCCAGCGCCTTGGTGCCCGGCTTGCCCTTCTCGGGGTTGTGCCGCTTCTTCAGCTTGGTCAGCCCGGCTACGGCCAGGAAACGTCCAACCCTTGTCGAGGGCTGCGCACCTTCGCCCAGCCAGTATTTGATGCGGTCGAGAACCAGGGTCACCCGGTCGGCGTGGTCCTTGGGCAGCAGGGGATTATAAGTGCCCAGTTTTTCGATAAAGCGCCCGTCGCGGGGCATCCGCGAATCGGCAACGACGATCCGGTAGAAGGGCCGTTTTTTTGCTCCGGCCCGGGCCAGTCTGATTGATAATGCCATGGAATGGCGTCCTTTCTTCTCTTCGTTAAGCTCTTGCTTGCCTGTTAGCAGTTACCTGATTGAACCGTGTCATCGACGCGGCATGAAATTCTCAAATCCGGGCGGCATGGAATCGGGGCCGGGCATCATGCCCCTGGCGCCCATCTTGCTCACCCGCTTCATCATTTTTGCCATCTGCTGATGCATCTTCAGCAGCTTGTTTATTTCCTGCACGCTGGTGCCTGACCCGGCGGCCACACGCTTCTTGCGCGAGGCATTCAGTATCCGGGCGTTTTTTCGCTCCCCCGGCGTCATCGACGAGATGATCGCATCCTGGTGCTTGAACATGTCTTCGCTGAGGTTGGCTTCGGCCACCTGTTTCTGGATTTTGCCCATGCCCGGCAACATCGACATCAGCCCCTTCATGCCGCCCATCTTTTTCATCTGCTTCAATTGCGTGCGCAGATCGTCCAGGTCGAACTCGCCTCGAGCCATCTTTTTGGCCATCTTTTCGGCGTCTTCCTGCTCGATGGTCTCGGCGGCCTTCTCGACCAGGCTGACCACGTCGCCCATGCCGAGAATGCGCGATGAAATGCGCGCGGGATGAAAATCCTCCAGCGCGTCAAGCTTTTCGCCGGTCCCGATCAGCTTGATCGGCTTGCCGGTAACGGCGCGCATGGACAGAGCCGCGCCGCCGCGCCCGTCGCCATCCATGCGGGTCAGCACAACGCCGGTAATCCCCAACTGACGGTCAAACTCCCGGGCCACGTTGACCGCGTCCTGGCCGGTCAGCGAATCAGCAACCAGCAGGGTTTCAACCGGCTGCACCGCGTCACGAACCGCAACCACTTCAGCCATCATCCCGGCGTCCACATGCATGCGACCGGCGGTATCGAGGAAAACAATGTCGGCGCCCTGCAACCGCGCCGCAGCCATGGCCCGGTTGGCAATGGCCACCGGCGTTTCCCCGGCGACAATCGGCAATGTGGGAATGCCCGCCTGCTCTCCCAGCACGCGCAATTGCTCCTGCGCCGCCGGCCGGCGGATATCCAGCGAGGCCATCAGGCAGCGCTTGTTCTCTCTTTCGGTGAGGCGCTTGGCGATCTTGGCGGCGGTTGTGGTCTTGCCCGAGCCCTGAAGCCCGACCAAAAGCACCGCTGCCGGCGGAGCGCCGACGATGGACAGCAGCTCGCTCTCGCCGCCGAGCATTTCGGTCAGCGCGTCACCCACGATTTTAACCACCTGCTGGCCCGGCGTGACGCTTTTCAGAACCTCATGACCGATGGCCCGCTTGCGCATATCTGCAACGAAGTCCTTGACCACGCCCAGCGCCACGTCGGCTTCGAGCAGCGCAAGGCGCACTTCTTTAAGCGCTGCGTCCACATCCGCCTCGCTCAATGCGCCGCGCCGCGTCAGCTTGTCAAAGACGCCGCTTAGCCGATCACTCAGACTTTCAAACATGCCGTCTCGCAAATAAATATCGCACCAGTGTGCGAACCCTCGCTGACTGGTGTGCACCCTCGGGCGCTTGCCGAAATTCTTCCTCTATGGAGGCGCCGGGAACATAAGCCCGGCTTAGGCCCTTGTCAATGGATTCAAAGCCGGTTTCCGCGGTCTTTTGGCCCCCTTGATCCGCCCTCTCACCAAGGCTAGGGTTTGGCCACAAACCGCGGGAGAAGTCAGCTTGCAAGGCGAGGAAACAATAACCAGTGGGCGGCATCTCTATCAGCGCATCGGCTTTGCGCTGGGGCCGCTGCTGGCGCTGCTGGCGCTGCTCTCGCCGGCCCCTGAAGGGCTGTCCGCCGAGGGCTGGAAAGTGGTGGCCCTGGCCGCATGGATGGCGGTCTGGTGGTCGACCGAGGCGATCCCCGTTCCCGCCACCTCGCTGATCCCGCTGGTTTACCTGCCTCTGGCCGGCGTCAGCTCTTTGTCGCAAGCTTCCAGCCCCTATGCCAACCCGGTAATTTTCCTGCTGCTCGGCGGGTTCATTATCGCCATGGCCATGCAGCGCTGGCACCTGCACCGACGTATTGCCCTGTCCATCGTGACACGGGCGGGCGATCACCCGGCGGCTCTGATCGGCGGCTTCATGGCGGCCAGCGCCTTTCTCTCCATGTGGATATCGAACACGGCGACGACCCTGATGATGGTGCCCATTGCCCTGGGTGTCGCCGATGCCGTGGCAGGCGAAGATGAACCGCATCCGGCATTTACCGTGGCGCTCTTGCTGGGGGTCGCCTACGCGGCCAGCATCGGCGGCATCGGCACCATCGTCGGCACGCCGCCCAACCTGCTGCTGGTGGGCTACCTGCGGGAAACCATGGGCATCGAAATTTCCTTCATCCAGTGGATGGCCTTCGGGGTGCCCGTGGTCCTGCTGATGGTGCCGGCGGCCTGGTTCGTGCTGACCCGCTGGGCCTTTGAAATAGGCGCTGCGGGGAGCGGCGGTTGCCAGGGAAAGGGAGGCCAGATTGTACGCGACGAGCTGGCGGCCCTGGGGCGCATTACGGTGCCCGAGCGGCGCACGGCATTGTTGTTTGTGGCGGTGGCGGCGGCGTGGATTTTCCGTCCGCTGATTGTACAGATCCCGGGCCTCTCCGGCCTCAGCGACATGGGCATCGCGGTGGCCGGGGCGGTGGCCGTGTTCGTGATCCCTTCGGGGTCAAGCGAAGACAAAGGCAGCTTCCTGCTCGACTGGGACTGGGCGGTGCGCCTGCCCTGGGGCGTTATCCTGCTGTTCGGCGGCGGGCTCAGCCTGGCCGCCGCGGTTGCCCAAACCGGGCTGGCGGTGTGGCTGGGTGACGCGCTGTCGGTGCTCACCACCTTCCATCTGTTCGTGCTGATGCTGGCGCTGGTGACCATGGTCATTTTCCTCACCGAGCTGACCAGCAACACCGCCACCGTCGCGGCGCTGCTGCCGGTGCTTGGCGCGGTAGCGCTCAGCGGCAGTTATAATCCCATATTGCTGGCCGTCCCCGCCGCGCTGGCCGCCAGTTGCGCCTTCATGTTGCCGGTGGCGACAGCGCCCAATGCGATTATCTTCTCCGGCGGCCATGTTACCATTCCGCATATGGTGAAGGCCGGCTTCCGGCTTAACCTGCTGGGCATCGTTATTGTCACCGGCGTCAGCTACGCGCTGGTTCCGGTTGTTTTTCAGATTTTCCGCTGATCTCCTGAAATCACCTTGATTTCGCCGCGATCAAGCCCGGAATTGGCCGGGATTCGGCCCGAATTTGAGTAGACACTGCCTAACCCGCCCCCATATAAGGCCCTTCATGGATAACCCGGTTGTCAACACCCGCCACCCGTTTCGCAAGATGCATGGGCTGGGCAACGATTTTGTCATCTTTGACGGGCGCGAAACGCTGCCCGCGCTGACCCCCGAGCAGGTGCGCATTTTGGCCGACCGGCGCTGGGGCATCGGCTGTGACCAGCTGCTGGTGATCGAGCCCAGCGACAAGGCCGACATCTTCATGCGCATCTACAATGCCGACGGCAGCGAGAGCTTTGCCTGCGGCGACGGCGCCCGCTGCGTCGCCGGGCTGATCATGGACGACCGGCAGGCCGACCAGGCCAGCATTGAGACCGGGGCGGGAATTCTGACCTGCCACCGGGCCGACGGCGGGGTCGCCGTCAATATGGGTCCGCCATCCTTCGACTGGAAAAAAATTCCTCTTTCCGAGGAGCGCGACACGGAAAATCTCGGCCTCGAGTTCGGTGCACTCAAAAACCCGGTGGCCTTGAGCGTCGGCAACCCCCATGTGGTTTTCTTCGTCAAGGATTGCGACGCCGTGGATCTGGCCGGCCTGGGCCCGATGATCGAGAATTACCTGCTCTTCCCCGAGCGCATCAATGTGGGCGTTGCCCAGGTGCTGGACCGCAAAAACCTGAAGCTGCGCGTCTGGGAACGCGGTGCCGGGCTGACGCTGGCCTGCGGCACTGGCGCCACCGCGGCCTGTGCGGCGGGGGTGAAGCGCGGACTGCTGGACAACAGAGCCGATATTCATCTGCCCGGTGGCACACTGAACATCGAATGGCGGGAGGACGGCGACATCGTGATGACCGGCGCGGTCGCCACCAGCTTCGAGGGCGAAGTGGATATCCTGACATTAAGTGGCCCGGAGACCGGCCCCGAGGGCTTAACGAACCCGGAGGGCCCGTCATGAGCGCCGAGATTATTACATTCGGCTGCCGGCTGAACGCCTTCGAAGCCGAAGTCATGCGCGGCCATGCCAAGTCCGCCGGGCTGGAAAACGCGGTTATTATCAACAGCTGCGCGGTCACCGCCGAGGCCGTGCGCCAGGCGCGCCAGGCGATCCGCCGGGCACGGCGCGAAAACCCCAAGGCGCGGATTATCGTCACCGGCTGCGCCGCCCAGATTGACCCGGCGGCGTTCGCCCATATGCCGGAAGTCGACAAGGTTCTGGGCAACATGGAAAAGCTCGAAGCCGGCAGCTTTTTCGAGGACTTCATCTCGAACGGCGCGCCCGTCGCGGTGGGCGACATCATGAACCTGCGGGAGACCGCCGGGCATCTGCTTCCGCCCATGATTAAAGGCTTCGAAGGCCGGGTGCGCGCCTTCGTGCAGGTGCAGAACGGCTGCGACCATCGCTGCACTTTTTGCATCATCCCTTACGGCCGGGGCAATTCGCGCTCCGTGCCCGCCGGCGAGGTCATCCGCCAGATCAGAATTCTGGTCGAGGGCGGCACCCGCGAAATCGTGCTGACCGGCGTTGATCTGACAAGCTACGGCCCGGACCTGCCGGGCACACCCAGCTTCGGATCGCTGGTCAGGAAAATCCTCGACCTGGTGCCCGAGCTGCCGCGCCTGCGCCTCTCCTCCCTCGACCCCGTTGAGGTGGACGAGCAGCTTCTGGAGGTGATCGCCAGCGAGCCCCGGCTGATGCCGCATCTCCATCTCAGCCTGCAGGCCGGCGATGATATGATTCTCAAACGCATGAAGCGCCGCCACAACCGGGCCGACGCCATTCGCATTACCGACCAGATACGTGCGCTCCGCCCCGATATTGTTTTTGGCGCCGATCTGATCGCCGGATTTCCCACCGAGAGTGATGAGATGTTCGAGAACAGCCTGCGGCTGGTGGAGGAATGCGGGCTGACCTATTTGCATGTCTTCCCCTATTCGCCGCGCGAGGGAACGCCGGCGGCGCGCATGCCGCAGATAGCAAAAGCCCTGCGCAAGGAACGCGCGGCCAGGCTGCGGGCGCTGGGCGAGACCAGACTGCAACTGTTGTCCGAGACCATGCGGGGCAGCACGTCGAAGGTCCTGGTCGAACGCGCCCAGGGCGATAACGGGGTCTTCGGCCATACGGACGGTTTCGCGCCGGTTCGTTTTCCGGGAAACGATACACCGGGCTCCATCGTCCCGGTTCAGATCATGGGCCTCACGGACGGCATCCTCCAGGGGGTCCCGGTCCATGTTTAAGAGGAAGGCCAAGGCCGAGGCCAAGGCCGAGGAAAGGGCCGAAGAGAAAAAAGGCTGGTTCCAGCGGCTGAAATCGGGCCTGTCGCGCTCGACAAATACAATTTCCACCGGCATCGGCGATATCTTCACCAAGCGCAAGCTCGACGCCACCTCTCTGGAAGAGCTCGAAGATTTACTCATCACCTCCGATTTGGGCGTCGGCACGGCGGCGCGGGTCTTGAAAGTGCTTTCCAGCCAACGGTTTGAGAAGGAAGTGGACCCCGAGGAAGTGCGCCGCGCCCTGGCCGGGGAAATCAGGGACATCCTGGCGCCGGTCGCGAAACCACTGGAAATATCGCCCGCCAACAAGCCCCATGTGATCCTGATGGTCGGCGTAAACGGCACCGGCAAGACCACCACCATCGGCAAGATGGCCAGGCAACTGAAAGACCAGGGCAAGTCTGTGATGCTGGCCGCCGGCGACACCTTCCGCGCCGCGGCCATTGAGCAACTGCAAATCTGGGGCGAAAGGGTCGGTGTTCCGGTAGTCGCCGGAAAGGTCGGCGGCGACGCCTCGGGGCTGGCCTGGGACGCCATGGACCGGGCAATGGGCGAAGGCATGGATGTGCTGCTCATCGATACCGCGGGGCGACTGCAAAACCGCTCTGAGTTGATGGACGAGCTGGCGAAAGTCATCCGGGTGATCCGCAAGAAAGACGCCAGCGCGCCCCATGATACGATCCTGGTTCTGGATGCCACGACCGGTCAGAATGCGCTGAACCAGACCGAGGTCTTCGGCAAAATCGCCGAAATCACGGGCATTATCATGACCAAGCTGGACGGCAGCGCGCGCGGCGGCATTCTGGTGGCCTGTGCCGAGAAATTTGGTATTCCGGTTCACGCGGTCGGCGTCGGCGAAGCGGTCGAGGACTTGCATTCATTTGACCCGGCGGCTTTTGCCAATGCGCTGGTGGGGCTGGAAGACATTGAGGGCGCAGAGTAATGAGCGAAACCGGAAAGACAGGAAAGGCGGATACGCCGCAGCAAAATACCTGGGTCAAGCTGGCCATCGAATTGGGGCCATTGATCCTGTTTTTCGTGGTCAACGGCATGTATGGGATTTTCGCCGCCACCGGCGCCTTCATGGTCGCCATCGTCACATCGATGATAGCGTCGCGGCATTTGCAGGGTCATATTCCGCCCATGCTCTGGTTCACCGGTGCCGTGGTCATGATATTCGGCGGACTGACCCTTTATCTGGCCGATGAGACCTTCATAAAGCTCAAGCCAACCATCATCTACAGCGGCTTCTCCGGCATTCTGTTCTTCGGTCTGGCGCGCGGGCGCTCTTACCTGCGGGTGGTCATGGAGGCGGGTTTTCCGCCAATGCTGGATGCGGGCTGGACGAAGATGTCGCGCAACTGGGCATTGTTTTTCGCCGCCGCTGCAATAGTGAATGAGATCGTCTGGCGGAATTTCTCCACCGATTTCTGGGTGTCATTCAAACTCTTCGGTTTTATACCGGCGACCATGCTGTTCGCCGTTACGCAAATATCTGTGATCTTGAAGTATCAGATAGAGACGCCAGACGACGAGACAGAAACCAATACCGGCAGCGACACCGAAGCCTGATCTTTTTCAGGCCGCGAATTTCACACAGATATATCGATGATCTGGCCTGGCGGCTGGTGGCGCTCTTCAACACCGGCGGTCGGCGCTTCACGGCGCAGGATCGCCTGTTCATCTGCCTGGCGGGCGGCGGCGTCCCTTGCCGCCTCAAGCTCGCGCTCGCTGGAGACCTGGACGCGCTGGTCGGTGGCAGCGGAATCATCTGCCCGCTGCGCCTCCTGCGCCTCAACTCTGGTTTTTTCCTGCTTGCGAGCCTCTGTGGCTGCGGTGGTGCTGCGGCTTTCGGTAAATTCCGAAAGGGCCGCGATCAGCGATGAACTTGGAGGAATTTCCATAAGAACTCTAATCCTTGACGTATGAACCTACATTGGGCCGAGTTCTTCGGAATCCAAATACCATCAACCGGTCTAGGCCAATGGTCTTACCAAAACTTTAACAGTGCCGGTTAACACAACCTTCACCAAGGATACTTAGGCGCGCCGCTGGTGATGTCCAGTCAGCTTGTCGTGAGCGGGCACAGGAAATTGTGAGCGGGCACGGGAAACGGGCTATTGGCCAATCCCGAGATCGGCTTCGGCGCGGGCAATCCGGCCTCTGAGCGCCGGCAGCCAGGGCGCGTCGGCGGGCGAGTCCTGCTCCAGCCCCCGCCAGATTTCAATTGCCCCACGGATGTTGTTGTCCTGATACGCGGCCAGTCCGAGGTAAAAGCGCGGCGCCGGATGGCCGGGGTCGATCTCCTGGATTTGTGTGAAGACCAGCCGGGCCGCCGGGCCGATCAGGCCATCCAGCAGTTCAACAAGCAATTCCGCCTGAACGAGCCGCAGCTCAACATTGCCGGGGGCAAGCGCCACCGCGCGTCCGTAGGCATCCGCCGCCGCATATGTGCGCCCCAGAACCCGGTAGCTGCGTCCCAGCATGGACCAGCCCTCCAGATTGTCGGGATCGGTGGCCAGTTTTGCTTCCAATTGCGCAAGGCGGGTCTCGATCTGGCCCATGGCGGGCCCCAGATCGACCTGTGGGTCGGCCTGGGCGCTGCGACCGAGGGGCAGGCTGACGAGGCCGGGTTCACCGCGCTCGGCATATAAGACTGTCGCCGCCGCCAATACCAGCAGCGCAACCGCAGCCGCAACCTTTGGGGAAAGACCCGTGCCACTGCTTCCCGCCCCTTCGTCCGCAGCGGCCAGCATGCGGCGATGGATTTCCAGCCGCGCCGCTTCTGCTTCCTCTTCATTCAGCAGGCCCAACGACAGGTCGCGCTCCAGTTCAACAAGTTGCTGACGATATACCGCCAAGGCTTCGCCGCCCTGATTTTCGCCGTCCTGGCTCTCATCCCCGGCGCTTCGGGCGCGAAAAAGCGGCAGCAGGACAATCGCGCCGGCCACAAGAAGCATCGCCGCATAAATCGCCCAGATCATTCGCCTTGCCTTTCCTCAAGCAGCTTCTTCAGTTTTTCCTGCTCGGCGGCGTCCAGGGGTTCAGGAGAGGTCGGGGCATCCCGCCGCCGTTTCAATGCGAAAACAAGTGCGACGATGCCGCCAGTGAGAAAAATCAGCGGCGCGAACCAGAGAAAAAACGTGCGCGGCTTGAAGGGAGGTCTCAGGAGCACCCAGTCGCCATAGCGCGCCACCAGATAGGCCCGCACCTGGTCGTCATCATCGCCCGCCTCAACCCGCTCGCGCACAATGCGGCGCAGATCATGGGCCAGATCGGCATTGGAATCCTCGATCGACTGATTCTGGCAGACCAGACAGCGGATGCCGGTCATGATGTTCCGGGCCCGGGTTTCCAGCGCCGGGTCGGCGATAACCTCTTCGTCCACGGCAACGGCCAATGCCTGCCCTGAAAAAAAGAGGCTGAATACAAGAAGCAAAGATCTGAGAAGAGATAATTTCACTCAGCGCCCCCGTTCAGTTCCTTCAGCAGCGGCAGGATTTCCGAATTCACCGTCTCGCGGGTGAGGGCGGAAATCGTCTTGTAGACGATCACACCGTCGCCGCTGACCACGAAGGTCTCGGGCACGCCGTAAACGCCCCATTCGATGCTGGTGCGCCCATCGGGATCAACGCCTATTTTGGCGAAAGGGTCACCGAGGCGTCGCAGAAAAAGCCGCGCGTCCTCCGGCTTGTCTTTGTAGTTGATGCCGTAAACGCTGACCCCCGCGGCGGTAAGGTCGGTAAGGATGGGATGCTCGGCGACGCAGGGCACGCACCATGAGGCCCAGACATTGACGATCCGCGCCTTGCCGTCTTTCAGGTCTTCATCGGTGAAGGGGCTTTCGCTCTCGTGCAGCGGCGCCAGGGCAAAAGCCGGCACCGGCTTGCCGATCAATGCCGAAGGAATATCGCGGGGCTTCAATGTAAGCCCAACCGCCAGCGCCGCGGCGATGAGCACAAACAGGCCCAGCGGCAGCAAATGAACGGGTTTCATTGCCAAGTCCTGTTCCTATTCCGCTGCTTGGGCAGATGGGCTTGGCTGGCCTGCTCTTACACTGTGCTTGCGGCGCACACGCCGCGCCGAAATCGAGAGCATGCCGCCAAAGACCATGAGCCCGGCGCCCGCCCACATCCAGCTGACCAGCGGCTTTATGTAGAGCCTGGCCGACCAGCCGCCGGACCCATCAGGATCGCCAATCACTGCATAGAGGTCGCCGAGAAAAAGCGAATGGATTGCGGCTTCCGTGGTCTGCATGCGCGGGTTGGCGTAGGTGCGATCCTCCGGCGCCAGTCGGGTGACCAGCTCGCCATCGCGGAAAACGCTGAAATGCCCGCGCAGCGCTGTATAATTTGGCCCGGCCACCGGCTCGGCGCCATCGAAGCGGAATTCATATCCGGCCAGTTCCACCACCTCGCCCTCCCGCACCACCACCAGCCGCTCGGTGGTCCAGCTCTCGGCGCCGGTCATGCCAAGGATGGCGACCGCCATGCCCAGATGCGCCAGCGTTACGCCCCACTGGTTGCGCGGCAGGCCGACAGCCCGCCTGAGACTGGTGCCCAATGGCACGCGGAACAGCTTGATCCTTCCCGCCAGATCGCCAATCACGCCGGCGGCCAGCCAGGTGCCCAGCGCCACCCCGACCAGGGCCATTGTCATCCCACCGGTCACCTGCCAGGCGGCGATGATGACAACAATAAAGGTCAGTCCGGCGGCCAGCTTCAGACGTCCCAGAACCCCTGCCAGATCGGCCCGCTTCCAGGCCATCATCGGGCCTATGGCCATGGCCAGGATCAGCGGCATCATCAGGGGCACGAAGGTTGCCTTGAAATAAGGTGCTCCGACCGAGATTTTCTCTCCGGTCAGTGCGTCGAGAAAAAGCGGGTAGAGGGTGCCGAAAAAGACCGTCGCCACGGCGGTGACCAGAATCAGGTTATTGAAAACCAGGGCGCCCTCGCGGCTTATGGGCTGGAAGAATCCGCCCGGCTGCAGCTTGTGGGCGCGCATGGCAAAAAGGGTCAGCGAGCCGCCTATGACCAGCGCCAGGAATCCCAGGATGAACACGCCGCGCGCCGGATCAACGGCAAAAGCATGCACCGATGTCAACACGCCCGATCGCACCAGAAAGGTGCCAAGGAGGCTCAGCGAAAAGGCCATGATCGCCAGTAAAATGGTCCAGGATTTCATCGCCCCGCGCTTTTCCACCACCAGCACCGAATGCAGCAAGGCGGTTCCCGCCAGCCACGGCATAAAAGATGCGTTCTCGACCGGATCCCAGAACCACCAGCCGCCCCAGCCCAGTTCGTAATAGGCCCACCAGGAGCCAAGCGCGATGCCGGCGGTCAGGAAAGACCAGGCGGTCAGCGTCCAGGGACGCACCCAGCGCGCCCAGGCGGGGGTCACCTTGCCCTCGATAAGGGCGGCGATGGCGAAGGAGAAGGCGATGGAAAAGCCGACATAGCCGAGATAGAGAATAGGCGGATGGAAGGCGAGGCCGGGGTCCTGCAACAGGGGATTGAGGCCATTGCCGTCAAGGGGCGGCGGGTCGAGGCGGTCAAAGGGGTTGGAGGTGAGCAGCATAAACAGGAGGAAGCCGACGCCGATGGCGGCCTGCACGCTGAGCACCCGGGCGCGAAATGCGGCCGGCAGACCGCTGCCAAAAAGCGCCACCGCAGAGGCGAAGAGCGCCAGTATGAACGCCCAGAGCAACAGCGAACCTTCGTGATTCCCCCAGACTCCGGATATTTTGTAAAGCATCGGTTTGGCGCTGTGGGAATTCATGGCCACGGTGAGGACCGAGAAGTCCGAGACCACGAAGGAATAAGTCAGGCTGGCAAAGGCGATGCCGATGAAAAAAAGCTGGCCGAAGGTCAGCGGGCCGGACAGTGCGATCAGCCGCCGGTCGCCGCGGGCCGCACCGATCATGGGCAGGCTGGCAGCCAGGATGGCCATGCCCAGCGCCAGGGTCAGGGCATAATGGCCAATTTCAGGGACCGAACCCAGCATCAGGGGGAATCCCCCCCGGCGCTGCCTTCTTCCCACTTACCGGATTTCCGCAGGGCCTCAGCCACTTCAGGCGGCATGTATTTCTCGTCATGCTTGGCCAATACCGAAGTGGCAACGAAAGTACCGCTCTCATCAAGCCGGCCCTCGGCAATCACCCCTTGCCCTTCACGAAAAAGGTCGGGCAGGAGGCCCCTGAAACGCACCGGGGTTTCGTTCACCAGATCGGTGACAATGAACTGAATGGTCAGCCCGTCGGCGGCCTTGGTAACGCTGTTCTCTGCCACCAGCCCGCCGAGGCGAAACTGCCGGCCCGGCTCGATCTTGCCAGCCTGAATGTCGCTGGGCGCCATGAAAAATACCAGATTGTCGTTCAGAGCGCGCAGCACCAGCCCGGCGGCCAGCGCCAGAACCGCCATTGCCGACAAGATCATGACCAGCCTGCGGCGCTTGCGCTGCGAAGGTTTCGGTCCCTTGGTAACCAGCGGCATCAGTGCTGTTCCTCTTCGCCCATTGTCTGCTTCAACCGCGCGGCTTCGGCGGTCAGCGTTTTTTGGCTGCGCCAACTCTGAATACCCAGGATGACGACCACCCCCATCACCGCCACATAAGCCGGCCAGACGAAGACGGCGTAACCGCCCATATGCAAAAATTCGCTCATGATCCCTCCTCAAGCACGGCCTGTCCTTCTTGGCGGGCAGCCGGCCCCTCTTGCCGCGCAGCCGGCCCCTCTTGCCGCGCCGCCTGATTATAACGCAATGTCTCGATCTTCCGCGCCGCCAGCTCCGCCTTGATGCGCCACATCAAAACCATTGCATAGTAAGCGTTGAACGCGACGAACATGATGCCCAGCGGCCAGAGCATGGCGCTGTCCATCGACGGGCCGCCCTGGCGCATGATGCTGGCCGGTTGGTGCAGGGTGTTCCACCAGTCGACGGAAAATTTGATAATAGGCACGTTGATGGCGCCGACCAGTGCCAGGATAGCCGCAGCCTTTGAGGCCTTCTGCCGGTCTTCAATGGCCGACCACAGCGCCATATAGCCGAGATAGAGGAAGAACAGCACCAGCATGGAGGTGAGCCGCGCGTCCCACACCCACCAGGTGCCCCACATGGGCTGGCCCCAGAGCGAGCCGGTGAGCAGCGCCAGCCCGGTGAAGGCGGCCCCGATGGGGGCTGAGGCTTTGGCGGCAGCATCGGCCAGCGGGTGGCGCCAGACCAGCGAGGCAAAGCTGGCGCCCGCCAGCACCATGTAACCGAACAGGCCCATCCAGGCGCTGGGCGCATGGACATACATGATGCGCACACTGTCGCCCTGCTGATAATCGGGCGGCGAGGTGATCAGCGCCATATAGAGGCCCACGGCGAACGACCCCAGGGTCACTATAAAGAGCCAGGGCAGCATTCTGTCGGCGAGCCGCACGAAGCGGGTGGGGTTGGCGAACCTGTGCATCATGGTTGAATTAATCCTGATCCTGTTCTTTTCAAGTGGTGCGTCTGCGCCCTAATGTCGCATATAACCCGAACGCCGGACTATTCATCAAATCGTGAAACTACTCCAGCGCCAGCCTGATTGCCGCGGCAGCGGCAAATGGCGCCAACGCCAGGGCCACCAGCGACAGCGCCCCCAGATACAGGAGATTGGGGCCGGCGACAATATTGTTCAACACGGCATCGACAGCACCAACGCCAAATATCAACGTCGGCACATAGAGCGGCAAAATCAGCAGCGGCATGAGCACGCCGCCGCGCCGCACGGTGACCGTGAGCGCCGCGCCGATGGCCCCGGTCAGGCTGAGCGCCGGTGTGCCGATGGCCAGCGAGAGCATCAGAATGCCCAGCCCGCCGCTGTCCATATTCAACAGCACCGCCAGCAGGGGCGCGGCGACAACCAGCGGCAATCCGGTGGTCAGCCAGTGGGCAATGCTTTTCGCCAGCACGATCAATTCCATGGGCATGGGCGCCAAAGCCAGCAGGTCCAGCGAGCCGTCCTCGAAGTCTTGCTGAAACAAACGGTCGAGGGTCAAGAGCGCCGAAAGCAATGCCGCCACCCAGATGACGCCGGCGCTGATTCGCGCCAGCACGCTTAATTCAGGCCCGATGCCCAGGGGGAACAGCGTTACGGCGACGAGAAAAAACGTCACCGCCATGGCGCTGGAATTTCCCTGCCGCCAGGCAAGACGCACTTCGCGGCCAATGAGGGCAAAGAAAGCCATTCACCGGGCTCCCGAATTTTGCATTGACCCGCCCGGAAGGTTCAGGACCGCCGCATGGGCGATGCCCAACTCAGTATGGGTGGCGGCCATGATCATGCCGCCGGAGGCCAGATGCTCGGCCATTAAATCCTGAAGAACCTTGTTGGAAAAGTCGTCCAGACCAACATTGGGCTCGTCCAGCAGCCACAATGGCAGCGGCATGGCCACCAGCCGCGCCAGCGCCGTGCGGCGCTGTTGACCCTGGGACAGGTATTTGACAGGCAGATCGGCAATCCGGGCCAGACCAAGGCGGGCGCAGGATTCCTCCACCGCCGCCTCCACCCCGTAGAGCTGCGCCCAGAAGGCGATGTTTTCGGCCACCGTAAGCGCTGTCTTCAGGCCGGTCTGGTGACCCAGATAATGGATATTGGCGCGATATTCGTCCGGATCTTCCGCGATGGAAGCATCCGACCAGAGGATGCTGCCCGCAGCCGGCACCAGCAGCCCGGCCACCAGACGCAGGAGGGTCGATTTGCCGCTGCCGTTTGGCCCCCTGAGCACCAGTGCCTGGCCGCTGTGAAGCGAGAAATCCAGCCCCGAGAAAACAGGTCGGCCCGAGCGGACGCAGGCCAGCCCCCGCCCTTGGAGGGTGAGCTTGTGCGCCTCCATTTGTGCTTGCTCTGCTGCCATGGCGGCAGGGTACGGGATAGGCAAATTCGGGGCAACCTCTGAGGGCTCAGACGCTGCCCGCACCCTCGGCAAAGACCAGGTAACGCAGTGGCCCGCCAACCGAGAGCGTATCGAAAGGATAGCAGGTGAGCAGCACCAGGGTCGAGCCGGACGGGTCGTCGCTGATCGAGGCACTGCGCGAATCAAGCACCACCGTATCGATGACCACGTAGTGATGGCGCTTGCCATCCGCGGTCTCGATCCAGAACGCGTCGCCGGTCTGCACTTTTTCCAGGAAACGGAAATGTGTATCGCGATGGGCCGCGATAATCGCCGTGCCGGGCCTGCCCAGCCGCGCAAAAGCGGGCATGCGCCCCGGACCGAAAGCCAGGGCCTCGCCGCTGGCCCCTTCCAGCACCACCAGATCAACATCATGGCCGGGGAAAACAAGCCGCGCCACCGGCCAGGTATCGGCCCATGACCAGGCCTTGTGCGACGCACCGCCCTCCAGCGTCTCACCCCAGGCTCTCTCCAGCAATTCCTGGGCGAAGGCGGCCTTGGCGTGGATGTAAAGCCCGCTGCCAATCTGGCCAAAGCCAAACAGCGCCAGGCTGAGAAGAAGACCGCGCCAGGCCCACTTCCGCGCCCGCGCCAGACGAGTGACCCGCGCCATTACCGCGCCCCGAGCCCGCTGACGTAAATCCCGCTGACGTAAATATCGACTTCGCTGGATTGCAGCGGCGCCGGGCGCAGGCGGGCGGGGTCTTCGGTGGCCAAAAAAAGACCGCCACCCTCGAAGGCGGCGGCGGTAACGGTGTTTGACTGCGAAACCGCTGGTGCTGCCGGATCAGCGGCCGCCAGGGCGGCATGGGCAAAGACCAGCAGCAGGGCCACGGTGAAAACATATACCAGCGTGGCATACCCTATGACACGGCGGCTGCGGGCTTCGAGATTGCGGAACGGCATCATGATCCTGGCTCTCCTGTCTGCCTCCCTCGGGATGACAATGGCGGGCAACTGCGGAGAAAGTTTGCCGTGAATCAGACCATTTAGGGGCGAATTGCGGCAATCCCGCCTGATTCTCGAGCCCCGGCCCCGGGGCAGCGCCGACCCGGCGGCTTTTTACTTGTGGAGATCGACCTAAATGGGCATTAAATCCATAGCTGGACCGCCCGGTACCATCACCCGGTACAGGCCGGTCATTTAGAGGAGGCAACCCCGTGGCATCTACCGGAAAAGACAGCCTGAAAACCCGCGAGACCCTGGAAGTCGGAGAACGCAGTTACGATTATTTTTCGCTTGAGAAGGCGGCCGAGAAATTGGGCGATATATCCCGCCTGCCGATGTCCCTGAAGGTTCTGCTGGAAAACATGCTGCGCCACGAGGATGGCACCACGGTCACCGTCGCCGACGCTCAGGCCATTGTCGACTGGCAAGAGGAAAGGCGCTCATCGAACGAAATTGCCTTTCGCCCGGCGCGGGTTCTGATGCAGGACTTTACCGGCGTGCCGGCGGTTGTCGACCTGGCGGCCATGCGCGACGCCATGGTCAAACTTGGCGGCGATGCGCGCAAGATAAACCCGCTGGTCCCGGTCGACCTGGTGATCGATCATTCGGTGATGGTCGATCATTTCGGCACCGCCGCGGCGTTCGGCAAGAATGTTGTGTTCGAAATGGAGCGTAACCAGGAGCGCTATGCGTTTCTCAGTTGGGGACAACAGGCTTTCGATAATTTCCGCGTGGTGCCGCCGGGCACCGGCATCTGTCATCAGGTCAATCTGGAATATCTGGCCAAGGTCGTCTGGACCACGCAAAACGGCCAGAAGCCGCTGGCCTATCCCGACACGCTGGTCGGCACAGACAGCCACACCACCATGGTCAACGGCCTTGGCGTGCTGGGCTGGGGCGTCGGCGGCATAGAGGCCGAGGCGGCCATGCTCGGCCAGCCGATTTCCATGCTGATCCCTGAGGTTATCGGCTTCAAGATGACCGGACGGATGCGCGAAGGCACCACCGCCACCGACATGGTGCTTACGGTGGTGGAGATGCTGCGCGCCAGGGGCGTTGTTGGTAAATTTGTCGAGTTCTTCGGTCCGGGTGTCGATGATTTGTCGCTGGCCGACCAGGCGACAATCGCCAATATGGCGCCCGAATATGGCGCCACCTGTGGCTTCTTCCCGGTCGATGCCGCGACCATCGAATATCTCAAATTCACCGGCCGCGACGCCGATATCGTGGCGCTGGCGGAAGCCTATGCCCGGGCACAGGGATTATGGCGGGATGCGGACACCCCGGACCCCATATTCACCGACGTTCTGGAACTGGATATCGGAACCGTCGAGCCGAGTATATCCGGCCCCAAGCGCCCGCAGGACCGGATTGCCCTGTCTGCCGCCGCCAGCGCTTTCGACAAGGAATTGGCCACAGGCTTCCGGGTCGCCGACAAGGACATAGCAGCCCCGGTCGAGGGCGAGGACTATGAACTTTCCCACGGCGATATCGTGATTGCCGCCATCACCAGCTGCACCAACACCTCAAACCCCAACGTTATGCTGGCCGCCGGGCTGGTGGCGCGCAACGCTTTGGCCAGGGGGCTGAGCGTCAAACCCTGGGTCAAGACCTCGCTGGCGCCGGGCTCGAAGGTTGTCACCGATTACCTGGTCAAGGCCGGACTGCAGGACGCCCTGGACGGGCTGGGGTTTAACCTGGTGGGCTATGGCTGCACCACATGCATCGGCAATTCCGGACCCCTCGCCGAACCCATTTCGGCGGCGATCAACGAACATGACCTGGTCAGCTGCTCGGTATTGTCGGGTAACCGCAATTTCGAAGGCCGCATCGGCCAGGATATCCGCGCCAACTACCTGGCCTCACCGCCGCTGGTGGTCGCCTACGCCATCGCCGGATCGCTGAAGATCGACATCACCACCGAGCCGTTGGGAACCGACAAGGATGGCACGCCGGTCTATCTGAAAGACATCTGGCCGACCAACCGCGAGGTCGCCGAGATCGTGCAATCGGCGGTCACTTCTTCAATGTTCGAGGAGCGTTACGCCGACGTTTTCAGCGGCGATGCGGCCTGGCAGGCCATCGAATCGAGCAAGGGCCTGACCTACGGCTGGGACGACACCAGCACCTATGTCCAGCACCCGCCTTATTTTGAGAATATGGCGATGGAGCCGGAGGCCCCGGGCGACATCAAGGGGGCGCGGATTCTGGCGTTGCTGGGTGATTCGATCACCACCGACCATATCTCGCCGGCCGGCGCCATCAAGGCCGATACCCCGGCCGGCCAATATCTGATCGCGCACCAGGTTCCGGAACGCGCCTTCAACTCCTACGGCTCGCGGCGCGGCAATCATCAGGTGATGATGCGTGGCACCTTCGCCAATATCCGGCTGCGCAACCTCATGGCCCCCGGCACCGAGGGCGGCTGGACCGCGCATATGCCCGACGGCGAAGTCATGTCGATTTTTGATGCCGCCATGAAATACCAGGAGGAAGGGGTTCCCCTGGTGGTCATAGCAGGCAAGGAATATGGCACCGGATCGTCACGGGACTGGGCCGCAAAGGGCACGTTGCTTTTGGGCGTGAAGGCGGTCATCGCCGAGTCTTACGAGCGTATTCACCGCTCAAATCTGGTGGGGATGGGCGTGCTGCCGTTGCAGTTCAAGGAGAGTTTCGGACGCGAGAGACTTGAGTTGACGGGTAACGAAATGATCGAGATCACCGGTGTCGCGGAAGGCCTGTCGCCGGGTCAGGATGTGGATTGCCGCGTAACCTATGAAGAAGGGCATTATGTTGATCTGAAACTGCTCTGCCGGATCGATACCGAGGACGAGATCGAATATTACCGCAACGGTGGTATTCTGCATTACGTCCTGCGGCGGCTGGCGGCGGAAAGCTGACTTTTCACCATCGATGGAGTTGCGCAGTTACAGACCCGATCACCGCTTTTTGAACAGAGGACAACCGATGGTGATTGGCAGTAACAGCTTGCGGGGAGTATGTTAGCTCCTCTATGAAACAGGTTTTTTACAGATCACTCGTCTTTTCCGTGCTGGCCGCCGGCCTGGGCATTTTTGCGCTGGCCGCCAACCCGGCCAATGCCGGCGAAGATATTGTCGTTATCGAGCTGTTCACCAGCCAGGGCTGCGTCGCCTGTCCGCCAGCGGATAAAGTGATGTTGAAACTGGCCAAAGAAGAGGGTGTGGTTGCGCTTTCATGGCCGGTGGATTACTGGGATTACCTGGGCTGGAAAGACACCTTTGCCACCACCGCCAACACCGCCCGGCAGGCGGGATATAATGACGCCATGGGCAAGAACGGCGTCTATACGCCGCAAATGATCATCAATGGCCGGGTTCAGGCCGTCGGATCGCGCGAAAACGAGATCAGGGCCCTCATCGAGGAGCAGAAGGCCAACGGCAAGTTAAAGCTGGACGTAGCGCTGGACGGCGACCGTGAAAACCTGGTCATCAACGTCAGCGCCGGATTGACCGACGCCGATACGTCCATATGGCTGATACTCTATGACGACGAGCAGGTCGTCGATATTCAGTACGGCGATAATCGTGGCCGCCTGCTCCGCTATGCCAATATTGTGCGCGACGCACAATCTGTTGGCCCCTGGACCGGCAACCGGATGCGCATACCCATAGACATGAAAAAGGTCGCCGAAGTGGGCGCCAATTGTATTGCCGTGCTGGTGCAGGAGGGCATTGCCGGCCCCATACTGGGCGCCACAAAGATCACATTGTCCGATCTGGACTAATTAGATTCGTCTTCTTTTAAGGCCACGATCACCACATCCGATCGAGACCGGGTCAGCGCCTCGGCATCTGTCCTGGACAACTGAAAAATCCACCCTGCCCAACCGGCATTCAATGCCGCGGCCTCTGCGGCGCCATCGGCGGGCGCATCGGGCATCTGAGACGGATTCTCTTCTCTCAGGGCGGCCTCGGCGTCGTATTCCGCACGGAAGGTTGCCCAGTTTCCGCCCGATGCCGCGGCCCGGACCCGAACCTCAACGACCAACCCGTCGAAGGTTATGTAGCGCGCGCTGGCAACCGCTTCGCCTTCGATCTCGCTTGGCGGGGCAACGTCATCGAATTGCAGGCTCGAAAGCGCGGTCAGGGTCTGGTTGGCGGGGCCGCCCGCAAGGGCTTCATCGGCGCTTTGTCCCGCGACCACCAGCGCCGCAACGTTATTCGCCTGGCCGGACAGTGAAAGCACATCGCCGTCGGCGCGGGTAATCGTGACCCCGGACATTCTGACGTTTGAAAGAGAAATAATCTCTTTGTCCAGCCAGAGGATGGGGCTTGTTGTCAGCGCGGGAAGCGATGAAACCAGCCACGACCGCTGGTCACCCTCGGCCCAGACAAAAGTTTTCCTGCTCTCGCCGGCAGCCGGAACACGGGCCCGGCCTATCCTGAGGGCGGCGACAACCCGCCCCTCCGTCCCGGTCAACACAAGGCTCACAGCGTCCTCGCCAAGGCCAATACTTTCAAGCCGCGCATCCTCGGCGGTTTTTGGTTCCAGGCGTCTGGCCCGGACCAGACCGGAAAGCAGCGACCTGATCTGGCCTCTGTCAGCCCGATAACCGAAGCGTTCTTCCACCACCCACTGGCCGAATCTGAGAGAAAGTGTCGCCTGTCCCTGGGGGCCTGAAAGAGCGATGCTTTCAACCGCCGGAAGGCTGTCGGCAAGGCCGGGGAACAGGGCCTCGCCGGTCTGCCCGGGGCCGGCATTATCGCCAGGTGCAAAAGACACCCACACCGCCAGGGCGACCGCAGCGGCGGCCAGGCCAGCAAGCAGGCCGAGGTTGCGATTCTTCACGACGCCAATCCAGTTCCGCTGCGCCGACGCTTCCAGAAATGGACGGCTATCGCACCCAGCACCAGCAGCAGGGGCAGCAACAGGATATTGATGGCGATCAGAAAATTGCCAAGTCTGTCGATGTCGCGCCTGAGATCGCGCTGGACCTGGCGCAGGTCCCGCCGCGTCTGCAGGCGTTCCTGCCGGAAGGCCTGGATTTCGGCTTCCTGCTCGGGATTATAGACACCAGCGCCGGTCGCCTGCCCGCCCATGTCGCCGGGCGATTCCAGCGCCACCAGCCGTTGCTCGGTGGCAGTGAGTTTTTCCTGCAACCGCTTCTCTTCGGCAAGAAAACGTGCCTCTGCCTGACGGCGAATCTGTTCGACCACCCGGAAGGGCCGCCGCGACGTGCCCCGGCTGCGCAGCCCGATCAGCGCTTCCGACCCTGCCATATGGTCAACGGCATTGAGGACAAAGGCGCCATTGTCGGCAAAAGGCGTGGCCACGGGCCGGCCAAAAAAGTCCTGCACCTGTACCCAGAAACGATCGTCAAAAAAGTCCGCGTCCGAGCCCAGCAACACCCGGATTCCGCCGACCGACTGCGCCAGATGCGCCGCCGGCACGGGCGTTTCCTCTATTGAATCCCCGACCGCCTGTTCCTCTTCCCGAACCGCGGGAACAGCATCCGGGAAAGCACTGGCCGCGGGGCCGGAAAGTCTGACCACAAGCGTGTAGTTCTGCCCGTCCGGCGTTGTCGCGCGAATCAGATCGTCGGGGTCGGGATTGTTCCTGGCGCTCTCGGCAGGGATCAGCGCCGCCTCGCCGGACGACCAGACGATGGGCTGGAAACCCGTTGTCGCGCCTTCAATCTGGCGCAGCGCGCCGGCGCTGGCAAAATTCAGGCTGTTCGCGGCAGCCGACACAATATCTTCGCGGGACATATAAGGAGGACGCAGCCCCAGCCAGACAACGTAATCGCGCACCGCACGCGGACCGCCGCCGCCCATGTCAACCTTCTGGCCCAGCTCCAGGTCGGCGACAATGCTGGATGGCACCATTTCGACCCCCCAGGCGCCGAGCAACGGCCCCAGGTCCGACGTTTCCGCCACCAGCGCGGCACCGGTGTTGGGGGCGGCCGCCAGGGACGCCGCCGCCGCTTCCGCAAAGGCATCGAGAAAGATAACCGCGTGGCCACCCGCCAGCACATATTGATCAATCAGGTAAAGCTGCCGGTCGGCCAGCGCCGGCGGATGCACGATCAGCAATACAGATATGTCTTCGGGGATCGCCACAAAGTTGGCGGTCATTTTTTCAATTTCGAAAAACTGCTGAAGTTGCTGGTAAATCACATACGGCTTAGCCTTGCCCTGAACAAAGGCCATGATCCCGCCCGGCCCATATTCCATGGGCAGGGTGGTAAGCAGCGCAATGCGCGGCTTTGAAGCCTGTGAAAGGGAATGGATGATTTTGGCCAGATCATATTCCAGGAAGGCCTCGCGTTCCTGCGAAAAGAACGGGATAACCGTTTGCTGGTCGGTGCTGTCGCTGGCCACCAGGCCCAGATACAGAGTATCGCCGGTGGCTGTCGGCACCCCCTGCATGCCAGAGGCGACGGCGGTATCCTCGTCTTCGCTGAAGGGTTCCGGGTCCATGATCTGCAGATCAATATTGCCGCCGGCCAGCGCTTCGAACTCGCGCAGCATATCGCCAACCCGATTGCCGTATTGCAGGATCGAGGGAAAAGGCAGCGCCGCCCTCTCCGAGAAAAAGAAGCGCAGGCTGACCGGCTCGTCCAGACCGGCGAGCAGATCAGCGGTGCCATCGCTGAGGGTGAAAAGCTGGTCCTCGGTCAGGTCAATCCGGGCGCCGGCAAGAATCCTGTCGCCCGCCACATTGAGTGCCAGGAATAATATTGCCGCCAGGACCAGGGCGAGAAAATTGCGCGCCGCGGCACTGTCCATGATGCCCTTGCCCTCAGCCATCACTCAACCCGCCTCCCGCTTCAAGTCGATAATCACCTTGTTGGCAAAAAGCCAGAAGGCGATCAGGCTGAAAAAATAGAGAAGATCGCGCAGGTCGATGACCCCTTCGACAATGGCGTTGAAATGGCTGAGCATGCTAAGCCCCGCCACAATGCTGCGCAGGCCCAGCAGTTCGGGAACCCAGTCGAGGACGATGGGCAGGCCCGAAACCATGAACAGGAAGCAGACCGTCACGGTCAGTACAAAAGCAATGACCTGGTTTTGTGTCACAGCGGAAAGCGCGGAGCCAATCGCCAGAAAGCCGCCGGCCATCAGCAGGCTGCCAAGATAGCCGGCCAGTATGACGCCGTTATCGGGGTCGCCGAGATAATTGACCGTGATCCAGATCGGAAAGGTCAGCGCCAGGGCCAGTCCGGTGAAGGCCAGCGCCGCCATATATTTGCCCAAAACAATGGCCAGGACCGGCAAGGGCAGGGTGAGAAGCAATTCGATGGTGCCGCTCTTCCGCTCTTCCGCCCACAGCCGCATGGCAATGGCGGGGATGAGAAACAGGTACAGCCACGGGTGATAAACGAAGAAGGGCCGCAGGTCGGCCTGGCCACGGTCAAAGAAACCGCCGATATAGAATGTGAATACGCCGGACATGGCGAGAAATATGACAATGAAAACCAGCGCCAGCGGGGTGGCGAAATAGGCAGCGAATTCACGGCGGAAGATGGCGCTGAAGCCGGTCATGGGGTCTCCCCGCTGGCCGCGTCTCCGGCATCGACGGCGTCGGAGTGGGTGAGAGAGCGGAACACATCGTCCAGCCGCCCTTGGTCAACGCTGATTTCCTCTACCGCCCAGCTCATCCGGGCAACCAGGTGGTTTACCGCCGCAAGGATGGGTTTTCCCCCTTTGGCGAATGCCGTGACCTGGCATCTGTCGCCATCGCTCGAGCGGCTGGTATCAGTGACTTCATCCAGCGCCGCCAGCGCCTTTTCAACCTGCTCGGCGCCGGAAGCCGGCAGCACAAGCGTTACGGCATTGCGGTAGCGGGAGCGGGCTTTCAGCTCGTCGGGGTGCCCGTCGGCAACAATGCGGCCGCGATCGATAATGATCGCCCGCGAGCAGATGGCATCCACCTCCTCCAACATATGGGTGGAGATAATGATCGCTTTTTCGCTCGCCATATTCCTGATCAGGGCGCGCACTTCGTGCTTCTGGTTGGGGTCCAGGCCGTCGGTGGGCTCATCCAGGATCAGAATGTCGGGGTCATGAATCAGGGCCTGCGCCAGCCCGACGCGGCGGCGAAAGCCCTTTGACAGGGTTTCAATGGGCTGGTCCCAAACCGAAGCCAGATGTACGCTTTCCCCGGCTGCTTCTATAGCCGCTTCCCGGTCTGCTTTCAGACCCCGTGCCGCGGCGATGAAATCAAGAAAGCTCCGCGGGGTCATGTCGCTGTATCCGGGGGCACCCTCGGGCAAATAACCCAGCCTGCGCTTTGTGGCAAGCGGTTCATCATGGACATTCTGACCGCAGATGAAGGCCTCGCCCGAAGTCGGGGAGAGATAGCCGGTGAGCATTTTCATGGTTGTTGTCTTGCCCGCGCCGTTGGGGCCAAGAAAACCGAGAACCTCGCCCTTCTCAACTTTAAACGAGATGCCGTCGACCGCCCGTATGGCGCCAAAATGCTTAACCAGGCCGCGTGCTTCCAGCATCACTGTCATGAAATATCCCTGAATTCCAGACCCTGAATAAAGGAGAACACCTGGTCCCACAAGGCCCTTGCCGGGCGAAAGGCGATGTCAGGAAAAAACAGGCGGAAGCGATCCACAACAAGACGATGCCGGGGCCAGACTTTGGGCATTTTATTTTCGGGGAGGGTGGCGACCCAGCCGCTGCTACGGGGAGTGAGGGGGGCTGTAGGGGTAAGTATCCCGACGCAGCGGCGACTGGGCTTGACGAGGCCAACAACAAGACTATCGCCCGGCTTTGCGGCGCGATTGGGCCGGAATTGGGGCAATTCTGTGGCACGCCTGAAATCAGAACCCGGAACAGGAATCAGTAAGACGGCGGGCCAACCGACCGTCACCGCCTGACTGAAGTTTGCTTAGGGTCCAGACCCTAATCCCTGGTGCGGATAGATCCCGAGCCGTGACTTGAAAAGCGCTCGATCAGCGGCGCACCCAAGGCAAGAATATCGCCACTGCCGTTGATCTCCGCGCTCAGCTTACCGGTGACGGCAATTCGCGCATCCCCGGAACCGTTGATCTCGACGCTGCCATCCACGCATTTCAGCGCCACTGCATCGATATCGCCGGAGCCGTTGATCTCGCAGGAAACCGTTTCGCACCGCCCCTGCAGGACAGCGTCGCCGGAGCCGTTGATCTCCATGGCAAAATTATCCGTATCGATACCGCTGGCCCGGGCGTCACCGGAGCCATTTATCTCGATGCCCTGTAAGTCAGCCATGGAAATATGCACCTTGATTTTGCCGCGGCGACTGAAAAAGCCTGACTTGCGATCCATCCAGATGCGCAGCTCGCCCCTGGTCACCCGGGTGTGGATATATTCCAGCATCTCGGGTTTGGCGATTATTTCCACGCGCTGATCCTCGCCCGAGGTGCCCGAGGTCACAACCAGGTCCATGGAGCCGCGCAGTGAAACCTCCGTAAAGGCCGGCAGATCGCGAACCGCGCCCAGGCCGCCCTGATTCTTGTCGTCTTTCGCCAATGCGGAGAAGGCCGTCGCCGCCATCACGGCGGCTGCGCCCAATGTAATCAATTTACTGTTTTTCATTTCAAGTCTCCTCGCTGTTTATTCCCGCTCATTCTCTTTGGCTTCATTCGACAATTTCCACATCCCCAAGCCGTTTACCTTTTTGGCGACGTTGCCCGGATTGCCGTGAACCCTCCCGGGACCACGCCCGCCCAGAGCGCCGCCACGGTCGCCAGAGCAATGAATGGGCGAATGAATGCCGCGAAATCTCTCCTGTAAATACGATTTATATATCGTACCTATATATCACTTCTATATATAGACTTTCAAGAAGAAGATGCGCCCTCCCCCCAGCGCATCTGGGGCGGCGGGCCGCATGCGGATTTTCTCGTGAAAAAAGGCTACTTGACCTCGATTTCCCCAATGCCGGCAATTCTTGGACGAACCTTGTCCGGGTCGCCGTAAATGTCGATATCGCCAACGCCGTTGATGGTGGCCTCGACGGAGGCCGAGGCAAAAATTTCGGCATCGCCCGCGCCGTTGATTTCGATTGTTACATCCTTGCATTTGAAATCCTGCGCATTCAGGTCTCCGGCGCCGTTGATCTGGAATTCAGCCGACCCGCATATACCCGTTATGGTGATGTCTGCGGCGCCGTCGATTTCAATGGAAAAATTCCTGCTGTCGATGTTCAGCAATTCCGCATCGACCGCACCTTCAACAACCAGGCCGTCCAAAGTCTTCATCGAAATTGTCACCGACACGTCGGCATTGCGCCAACTGCGGCCCTTCATCGAAATCACCAGAACGTCGCCTTCAACGGTGGTGGTCACGTGGCCAATATGGCGGGAATCGGTGGTGACTTGAACGCTTTGTTTTTTTCCGGCCTCAACGCTCAGGTCTATGGCGCCTTCCACCAGAATTCTCGAAAAACTCTTCAGGTCGCGGCTTTCGCTGACTTCGTCTGCGGCGGTGGCGGGCATGACCATGGCAAGCGCGCCGGCCAGAACCGCGATCGCCGTCACATTCAACTGGCTGCGTATCGCTTTCATTATTTATTACTCCTCATTCCTGTTGCTCTCGCCTGTTGGTCGTGCTCAGACCGGTTGCTCGGCCACTTTTCCCTGTTACGGCCCGGCGGGGCAATACCCTTCGCGCTTGATAATATTGTTTCGGGGGAACAGAATAGCCCGAAGATGATGGAGCCCGAACCGATAATATTCTTCCCGGCGCGAAAGCAGCAGGCGCAGCGCCGCGTCCATTTCTCAAAACAAGAGCTGTCCCGCATTCTGGTGGTTTATGGCCGCATGGTCACCGCCGGTATCTGGCGGGATTATGCCATTGATAATACCGGGGACAATACCGGGGATAACGGCGGGAAAGCTGGTGGTGCCGCCGTTGCCTTTTCGGTTTTCCGCCGCGCCAGCGAAACGCCCGACTACCGGATTATCAAGGAACCCGGGCTGGCCAAGCGCCAGGGCGCCTATGCGGTGGTTGGCCGGCAGGGCCAGATATTGAAACGCGGCAAAACGATCGAGAATATTCTCAGCGTTTTTGACCGCAAGATGCTGCATCTGGTGAAATAGAACGCATTTGCCGGAATAAAAAAACCCGGCGCTTCTGGCACCGGGTCTCTTTAATTTTTCAGGGCTATGGCCGTTGGTTGCCGTCCCCAACCCCTGCCCTAATTTCGGTTGCCAAACAGCCGCAGCATCATCAGGAACATATTGATAAAGTCCAGATACAGCCTTAAAGCGCCCATCACCGCCT
This sequence comes from Pseudomonadota bacterium, assembly GCA_022574255.1. Taxonomy (GTDB): domain Bacteria; phylum Pseudomonadota; class Alphaproteobacteria; order Sphingomonadales; family SMXR01; genus JACZSK01. The sequence goes on along the minus strand of JACZSK010000009.1, from coordinate 6,090 downwards.
TCTTGGTGGTGGTGTCGCTGCTGTCGCCTTCGTAATACATTTCCTTGATCTTCTGCGTGTCATAGGCGGTCAGCCCGGCAAAAATCAGCACGCCGATAATCGAGATGGCGAATTCCATCACCGACGAAGCCACGAACATATTGACCACCGAGGCAATAATAATGCCGACCAGCCCCATGAACAGGAACGAGCCCCAGCCGGTGAGGTCTTTCTTGGTGGTATAGCCCCACAGGCTGAGCGAGGTGAACATCGCCGCCGTGATGAAGAATATCTTGGCGACGCTGCCGCCGGTGTAAATAAACATGATCGACGACAGGGACAGGCCCATCACCGCAGCGAAAGTCCAGAACAAGGCCTGGGTCGTGGTGACGCTGAGCCGGTTGATGCCGAACGAGATGATCATCACAAAAGCCAGCGGCGAGAAGGCCGCGACCATGCCAAGGGTGGTATAGCCCACCAGAATGCCGTCTGGCGTTATGTTGTAAAGCAACGAGGCAACCATTGGCGATGTGGAGGTCAATAGCGCAATGATGCCGGTGAGCAGCACCCCCGACGCCATGTAGTTATAAACCCGCAGCATGTATGAGCGCAGGCCCGCGTCGATGTCGGCCCGCGCATGTGCGGGGGCCCGGGCGGTCTCAAATCTGGAATCGTATCTCTCGGCCATCAAATTTTCTCCCGGTGGCGTGGCGGTGCAATATTAAATCCCGCTAAATATCGCGCGCCGAGGCCCGCATTTCAAGGCAAACCGGCCCATTAACCATCAATTTATTGTTCCCGCAACACCTGCATGGGCCGCGCCCCCAGCGCCGACCAGGTGCCGATCAGGCCGAGAAACAAGGTGATAACCACACTGGCCAGGATGGTGGCGCCCATTGTCAGTGGATAAAAAGCGAATTCCATATCCATGGCATAGACCACCACCGCATAGCCGGCGATTGTGCCCAGGCCCAGGGCCACCAGGCCGGTCAGCAGGCCGAGGGCGATATATTCCAGAATATAGGCGCGCAGCACGTCGAGACGCACGGCACCCAGCACCTTTAATATGACCGCATCATACACCCGCGCCCGCTGGCCGGCGGCAATGGCCCCGGCAAGCACAAGGATACCCGCCAGTATGGTCACCAAAGCGGTCGCCCGTACCGCCATATTAATTTCCGACAATAGGTTGTTGATGGTATTCAGCACGTCCTTCATGCGGATCGCTGTGACGTTGGGGAAGGCGTCGGTCAGGGTGCGGTGGGCCAGCCGTTCGGCGTCGCCTTCGACCCTGAGCGTCGCCATATGCACATGTGGGGCGTTTTCCAGCGCCCCCGGCGCGAAGATAATCACGAAATTGAAGCCAAAGGTGCCCCAGTTCAAATCGCGCAGATTGGCGATGGTGGCGGTGATTTCCCGGCCCAGAATATTCAGGGTAATGCTGTCGCCAACTTGAATGCCCAGCCCCCGGGCTTCCCGGGCGGCGAAGGAGATCAACGGCGGCCCGCTGTAGTCGGCGTCCCACCATTCGCCTTCAACGATGGAATTGCCTTCGGGAATTGCCGCCGCGTAGGTCAGCCCGCGGTCACCATCGATGACCCAGCGCGCCTGCGGGTCGGGCTGCAGCTCGCCAACCGGCACACCGGCAATGCTGATAATCCTGCCACGCAGGGTAGGCACCGTGCGCAAGTCGCTTACGCCTTCTATTCCTTTCGCCAGCGCGATAAAATCCTCGATCTGATGCTGCTGGATATCGATCATGAAAAATGCCGGCGCCTGGTCGGGAATCTGTTCCTCAACGCGGTCGGTGAGATTTTTCTGCACCAGCGTCACCGCCGCGATCAGCGTCAATCCCAACCCCAGCGACAGCACGACAGCCGCGGTTGCCGCACCGGGCCGGTGAATATTGGCCAGCGCCAGCCTGAGACCGGGATTCCGGGGACGCGGCAGCATGGCAGCGCCGCGCTGCACCAGATAGCCGACGAAACGCAGCAGCAGCAACACGATGATCGCACCGGCGGCAAAGCCCGCCGCCATGCCTCTCATTTCCGAGAGAAATATTGCCATCGCCACGATGGTGATCGCCGAAGCCGCGATGACCGCGATATAGCGCGCGCGCGGACGGCTATGGTCGGCGGTGACCAGCGAGCGGAAGAGCCGGGCCGCCGGCAAATCCCGGGCCTTGGCCAACGGCCACACCGCGAAGGCCAGGGTAATCAGGAAGCCGTAAATGGCCGCTGTCACCAGTGGCTCGGCATAAAGACCAACCGACGGCGGAACCGGAATTTGCTCCGACAAAAGACCGGCAAGCAACGGCGGCACCAGCCCGCCCACCAGCAGCCCGGCGGCGATGGCCAGCAGCGCAATAAGCATGATCTGTATCAGGTAAACGCGAAAGACAATGGCGCTGGTGGCGCCCAGGATCTTCAGGGTGGCGATGGTCCCGGTCTTGCCTTCCATATAGCTGCGCACCGCGTTACCAACCCCGACGCCGCCCACGACCAGCGCGGTCAGCCCTACGAGGGTGAGGAACATGCCCATGCGTTCGACGAATTTGCGCACCCCCGGCGCGCTCCCCGATCGGTCACGAATGCGCCAGCCGGCTTCGGGAAAGCGCGTGGTCAAATCCTCTTTCCAGGCGTCGATGTCGGTACCCGCCGGCAATTTCAGCCGGTAATGATAATGGATCAGGCTGCCCAGTTGCACCATGCCGGTGTCGGCCAGCGCATCCCAGTCGATCAAAACCGTTGGTCCCCACTGGATCCCGTCATTCGAGCGATCGGGTTCGTTGACCAGGATCGCGCGAATCTCGAAAATCTCGTCGCCGAGCAGAAGTTCGTCGCCGGGCCCGGCTTCAAGACGGTCGGCCAACTCCGCGGGAATCGCCGCGCCCCAGCGCCCGTCGATTCGCGCCAGCACCCGGTCGCGGGCAATGGGCGGGTCGAACAACAGGTCGCCGTACAGCGGGTACAGCCCGTCCGCCGCCTTTATTTCGGTCAGGGTTCGCTCATTCGAGGCAATTGCCCGGGCCATGCCGCGCAGCCGCGTGTTGCGCGAGAGAATGCCGCCAGCGGCGAGATATTCAAATTCCTCGGCGCTGGCCTGGCGCTGGAACAGCCGCACCTCCACGTCGCCGGCCAGCAGTTCCTGGCCCTGCTCCTGCAGGCCCGCAAGCACAGCCTTGGCCAGCGAGCCGACCCCGGCGATAGCCACCACGCCAAGAAAAAGACAGCCGATGAAAACGCGAAAGCCCTTGAACCCGCCGCGCAGTTCCCTGAGTGCAATGCGCAATGAAACCGGCATCCCCTATTCCCCAGCCACTTCCCTGGCGATTTCCCGGACAGCCGGCGCGTCGCGGTCCCCTCCAGCTTCCCGGTGCTCGATCAAGCCGTCGGCCATATGGATGACCCGGTCGCAGCGCGACGCCAGCGACGGATCATGGGTGATGAGCACCAGCGTGGTGCTGCGATCATCATGCAGCTGGAACATCAAATCGATGATCTGCGCGCCCGTGGCGCTGTCCAGATTTCCGGTCGGCTCATCGGCGAAAAGCAGACGCGGTCCCGGGGCCACGGCGCGGGCCAACGCCACCCGCTGCTGCTCGCCGCCCGACAATTGCACCGGGTAATGCTCCAGGCGGTGGGACAGGCCAACCGCATCCAGTTCGGCGGCGGCCTTCTCGAAGGCATCGTCGCGCCCCGCCAGCTCCAACGGCACCGCCACATTCTCCAGCGCCGTCATGGTGGGAATCAAGTGAAAGGATTGCAGCAATATGCCGATCCGCTCGCGCCGGTGCAGCGCCAGAGTGTCTTCGTCCTTGCCGCCATAATCCATGCCGTCGACCAGCACCCTGCCGCTGGTCGCCCATTCCAGGCCGGTCATGATGGCCATCAGCGTTGACTTGCCGGAGCCCGACGGCCCGATGATCCCCACCGCCTCGCCGGGCGAGACCGCCAGATCAATACCGCGGAGAATGTGAACCTCGCCGGCGGCACTGTTCAATTTCAAATGAACATTTTCGAGATTGATTATCGCGTCTTCTATAGCCATCTCTGATTTCGTGTTATTTCCTCACTGTTCAGGGTCCAGACTCATTAATGCGATCCATTCTGCGGCGTTTATTTTCGGCTGGAACAGGAGGGGCGCCGCAGATAGCCTTTATGGCTTTCAAGGCGTTCCAACGCATTCCCAGCCGTAAAGGAACACCGCCCTCTTGGGTTTTGGCCAGGAAGAGCGACTGCCGCGGATACAGCCCTTGAAAGGGTGTAGCCCTGGCTGCACGCTGTCTCCTTGCATTCATATCTTCCTTGCCAAACAGAATTGAACCGGATTAATGAGTCTGGACCCTTAATGGGATATGAGTAGCGCCATATGTGGTTCAAGTCTTTCCTTTTCGTGGCCATTTTCATGGCCTTCGCCAGCGTCGTCTTCGGTTTGGCACCCCCCGTGGCGGCAGCGCAAACCGGCGAACCCGTGATCGTGGCCATGGGCGACAGCCTGATGGCCGGGTATAATCTTCCGGCTGACGCCGCCTTCCCGGCGCAACTCGAGGCCCGGCTTCGTGCAGACGGCATTGGAGCCACCGTTATCAATGCCGGTGTTTCGGGAGATACCAGCGCCGGCGGGCTGGCACGGCTCGACTGGGCACTGGCCAGCGCCAATGGCGGCAATCCCGATCTGGTAATCCTTGAATTTGGCGGCAACGGCGCCCTGCGCGGCATCGATCCTGCCGTCACCCGCGGCAATCTTGATGAAATGCTCTCGATCCTCCGGGGCAGGAACATCAATGTGCTGTTGGTCGGCATGCGGGCGCCGCCAAACATGGGCCGGGAATTCGCCGAGGAATTCGACGCCATCTTTCCTGATCTGGCGGCAAATTATGGCGTTGCCCTCTATCCCTTTTTCCTGAAGGGCGTGGTGCTGCAGCCGGAGCTGAAATTGAAAGACGGCATTCACCCCAACCGCGAAGGCGTTGCTATCATGGTTGATGGCATGGCGCCAATGGTGGCAAAACTGCTGGCCAACTGATTACATGGACAACCACTGATTACATGGACAACCGATGACCCGCTTGTTCGTCGCCGTGGAATTGCCTGAAGACATCAAGGAGCGTCTCGCCGCCTGCCGCGGCGGTATCGAGGGCGCCCGCTGGCAAAACACCGAACAGATGCATCTGACCCTGCGTTTTATTGGCGAGGTCGACCCGCTGCGGCAAGCGGATATCCACGCCGCGCTGGCCAGCCTGCGTTTTACACCCTTTCAGGTGACGCTGGCCGGCATCGGCCTGTTCGGCAAGGCAAGAAAGCCGCGCGCGTTATGGGTGGGCGTCGAGGACGCAAAGCCGTTGAGGCATTTGCATGAAAAAATCATCCACAGCCTGTTGGGCGCGGGCGTGGCGCCAGAGGAGCGCAAATTCATGCCCCATGTTACGCTGGCCCGTTTCAGCGGTGGCCGCGCCCGGCGGCTGGAAGATTTCCTAGATCATTACGCGGGGCTGGCGCTGCCCGCTTTTGACGTGCGTTCCTTCGCGCTCATTTCCAGTCATCTGAGCCAGGCTGGGGCCAGGTACCGCGTCGAAGAGACCTTTCCGGCCCGGTCAAGACCCTAGATATTATGCCGGCGTAAAATAGCGTCGACCTGACCCAGATACGCGCCGCCAAAGAACAGGACATGACCCAGCAGCGGCCAAAGATTGTAGAGATCGCGGCGCTGCTCGAAAAACCCGGCGGCGATGGGGCGTTGTTCCTGGTAGGCGCCAAAGAAGCTATCTGACAGGGTGCCGAACAGGGTGGAAAACGCCAGATCCATTTCAGCGTGGCCGTAATAGATGGCCGGGTCAATGAAGGCTTCGATGCGCCCGCCCCTGACCAGCATATTTCCCTGCCACAGGTCGCCATGCAGCAGCGAGGGCGCGGCGGGCTCCTCGATTAAATCTTCCAGTTTACCGGCAAGCTCTTTGACGCGCCCCAGCATCGCATCATCCATGCGCCCGGCGCGAAAGGCCAGCCCGGCCATGTAAAGCAGTCTCCGGTCGCGGAAAAACCCGATCCAGGATGAGCAGCGCCCATTGGGCTGGTGGGCGGAACCAAAAACAGTATCCAATTTCAGCCC
>JACZSK010000158.1 GCA_022574255.1 Pseudomonadota bacterium | reverse complement strand
CGAACGTCGCATAGGTCTTGAAATTGCGGAACGCATACTCGATCAGGCGCTGGGATTCGCGGGCCCGGGCACGGTTGGAATTCAGCCCCGAGACGACCAGGATAATCCGCCGTCCGGCGCGTTGGGCCGAGCCGGTCAGGGCATAGCCGGATTCCCTGGTATGCCCGGTTTTCAGGCCGTCAGCCCCGTCCACCGTATAAAGAATAGGATTGCGGTTGGGCTGGGTAATCGGCTGGCCCTCGGGCGACAGGCCGTAGGTGAAGCTGCGCTCGCCGAAGAACCTGTAAAGATCGGGAAAATCCTCTATCAGCCGGCCCGCCAGAACCGCCAAGTCGCGCGCCGTGGTATGCTGTGAGGGGTCGGGCCAACCGGACGCGTTGGCAAAATAGCTGTCGCGCATGCCAATCTCGCCGGCTTTTTCGTTCATCCATTCGGCGAAGCTGCCCTCGGTGCCCGCCAGACCTTCGGCCAGCACGGTACAGGCGTCATTGCCGCTGGACACGATGATGCCGTGCAGCAGGTCGCTGACCGTGACCTCCTCGCGGGCGCTGACGAACATCAGCGAGGCCTCGGACCCCGCCCAGCGCCGCCAGGCTTGGTTGCTCACCGTAAAGGTATCCTCCAGAGCCAGGCTGCCCTCCCTGATCCTCTCGAAAGCGATATAGACGGTCATCATCTTGCTCATCGACGCCGGCGGGAAAAGAACGTCGGCCTCTTTTTCATAGAGAACCTCGCCGGTCTCCGCCTCGATAAGGATGGCGTGGCGGGCCGGCGTGTCCATGGTCTGGGCGAAAGCCGGCGACCATAACGAAGCGATCAGAAAAAGCGCCGCCAGACGGTTTGTCAGGTGCCTGAAAATCATATCAATCTGGATCCTTGAGCGGACGGGGTTGGAGGCAAAGTGTGCAGCAATTATGGCGCGGGCATGACCCGCCGGTCACACCGCCGTCGAATCTGGTTTCTTTTATCTTAGCTGACGGGTGCGGTAAAGATACGGGCTTCATAAAAGCCGCGCTTGCGCACCATTCGCAGGGTCTCAAGGGCTCTCTCCGACGAGGTGAAGGGCCCGATGCGCAGGCGGAACACTGATTGGCCATCTACCACCGCCGACTGTATCAACACCGGCCCGAGGCCCTGCAGCCGGGGCACCAGCTGCATGGCGTTATCCGACGACTGGAAAGACCCGACCTGCACAAACACCGGGCCAGCCGCCGCCGGGCTGGTATTGACTGGCACCAAATTCGGTTGCGGCGGCGCGGCGCTGGCGGTACGGCGTGGTCGCCTGGCCGGTTTGCCGAGAACGCGCCCGTCGGCGGAGACCGCCTGCACGCGCACCCGCTCAACACCCTTTTTTTCGAAGCCCAGCAATTGCGCGGCGCGGCGCGACACATCGATAATACGGCCCTTGGCGAAAGGCCCGCGATCGTTCACCCTGAGCACCAGGCTGCGCCCGTTCGACAGGTTGGTGACCCGCACAAAGCTGGGCATGGGCAGGGTTGTGTGCGCCGCGGTCAGCTTGTTCATGTCGAACCGCTCGCCGTTGGCGGTGCTGCGGCCGTGGAAATCGCGTCCGTACCAGGAGGCATTGCCGACCCGGTCGTAGAAAGGGTCTTCCCGCGGCTTATACCAGACGCCGCCAACCTTGTAGGGCTTGCCAACCTTGTAGTCGCCGCTCCCGGTGGTGGGCGCCCGGTCATCGTAATGGCGGGTCGTGCCACAGGCCGACAAGGCCAGCGCCAGGCAGGCCAGCAACAATAGAGTGGCCGGATTATTCGGGCGGCGCATCATTGGCCGCGGCTCCTGATCCTGTCGCCCAGCATGCCAACGCCGATGGCGTATTTGAACGACGGGTTGTACCACAGTATGGTGCAAAAATTCCGGTAGACGATATAGCCCTTGCTGCCACCGTCCTCGGGCGGGATGAAGGCGGCGGGAATATCGCGGCTGGGAAGGTCCATGCCGCTGAGCCGCCTTATGCCCAACGCCTGCCAATCGGCCAGGCGCCGCCATGCGCCAAGACTTTTTGCGAAGCGTGCGCAGTTGCGGCTGGGTTTCAACGCCGTCATGTCATCGGGGGCAGCGGAGAGCCCTCCCCCCGGCATCAGCACTGGCCGGCCCCAGGTCTCGTCGGCCAGCCAGCCGACATCTGTCAGGTGTTTGGCGATCGAGGCCAGTACGTCGGGGGTGCTGGTCCAGATATTGCGGCGCCCGTCGCCGTCGAAATCCTGGGCGTAGCGCAAATAGATTTCCGGCATGAATTGCGGCTGGCCCATGGCCCCCGCCCAACTGCTTTTCATCAGGTCCATCGTGGCGTGGCCCTTGTCCAGAATGGTCAGCGCCGCAAACAGATGCGCCTTGAAAAAACGCTCACGCCGGCCTTCGTGGGCCAAAGTCGCCAATGTATCGAAAACAGAATAAGTCAGAGTGATGGTGCCGTAGTTGGTTTCAATGCCCCAGATTGCCGCGACAAAGCGTGGCTGAATGCCATAGGTTTGGCCGACAGCGCCAAGGGTGGCGGCATGCTCGGTCATCATGCGCCGGCCCGTTTCCACCCGCCACGGGCTAATGCGTTGCTTTAAGTATGCGTCGTAAGTCTGTTTAAATTCAGGTTGATTCTTGTCCCGCGTTACCACACGCTCGATATACTTCACATTGCTTAAGGCCGTCTCGACGGTCGCCGGGCTGATGCCTTTGGCAAGAGCTTCCTGGCGCAGGCCCGCCAGCCATTGGTCAAATCCGGGACGCGTTGCAGCCAGCGCCTGGTCATTTGCCGATACGCTGGCGCCGGCCAAAAGGGCAAGCGGGAGCAACAGGCCGAGAACCCGTCGCGGCAGCTTGCTCCAGAACCTGCATGGCAACTCGGGGAATTTCACATTCATTGTCGCGGTTCCGGATAACGCTTCATAACGCGGGAGGGCCCTGGTGGTTTTCTAGCAGTTACGGGACATTCGTTACAACGCCTTTGGGGCCTTACAACGCCTTTAGGGCGCACATGTGGCGGCGCGCGGCGAGCATGGCGGCGCCTGCTTCTGTTTGTGGTTATAGCGCGCGGGTGTTAACCGGATGTTAACCCTGTCTGCGCCGGGCCAGCGCCGGGCCAGCACGGACCCCGGCACAAAGCCCGCACTGGACGGCTGGTGAGAAAATGCCTAGAGAAGGCCCCACAAGACCATTTCACCGGTTTGATGCCAGTGGATATCAATTGCTGCGTCTGGAGGGGTGGCAGAGTGGTCGAATGCACCGGTCTTGAAAACCGGCGTGGGTTTGCGCCCACCGCGGGTTCGAATCCCGCCCCCTCCGCCAGCAACCCGTTCAGCCACGGGCGTTTCCGGGGTTTTGTGTCTCATTCGTGCCCAGCGGAAAAACCGGAACATTCTCGGAACACGCCTATTTTGCAAACATTTTGCAAACGAACTTTGCATATCGGGCACTGAATCACATATCTTATTGATCTTCGCCACCGTCTTGCTTTTCTGATTCTAGTTGTTCGCTGGCTTCTCCTTCTCCGTCTGCGTCTTCCTCACGAACGCCATAGGCATGTTTGCGTAGCTCAAGCTCTTCCTCAGCCCGGCGGCGCTCGGACTTCGCTTCATTTTCAAGTCCCGCCACATAATTGGCTGTAAAATTCCGAACCTTTTCGTTCTCGTCGTCCAGCCAGGGCCTGATTTCTACAATTTTCACTTCATAGGCCTCTGCCAAACCAAACTCCCCCATAACTACGCCCGGGCTTTGCAGGACCATGGACACATGGGTAAGGAGATCATGGTTTTCGGGAAGTACTGAAACAATTTCTCTGCAAATCCTATGCAGGAATGTTTCACCCTCATAATTTTGCAAAACGTGCAGGACAAATTTGATGTTTTGACTTTCACCGGTTCTCACCAGCTCAAGAAGTTTTGCCCCAAATGCCTCCGCCCAATCCGGAAAAATTATATGGAGGAGATTTGCGCCGCGATACTGAAAAATTGCCCCATTTCCGTCAAACCACGAGCGAACCGTGTCAACGGCTAATTCCGGAAATTCGGCCAGAGTTTCATGGAGTTTGTAAAACTTGAACGGAATTTCATGGTAGTGCCCTTTCGGCTTGGCCTCTT
>JACZSK010000157.1 GCA_022574255.1 Pseudomonadota bacterium | reverse complement strand
GGTAAGTCCACCTTGTAATCCCGTTAGGCGCCCGCCATTCCCATGCCCGCCAAGAAAACAGAGCCAAGCCGGTCCTTCCAGGACCTGATTCTGACCCTGCAGGCCTATTGGGCGGCGGAGGGCTGCGTCATCCTGCAGCCCTATGACACAGAGGTTGGCGCCGGAACCTTCCATCCGGCGACGCTGCTGCGCGCGCTCGGGCCAAAGCCCTGGAAGGCCGCCTATGTGCAGCCCTGCCGGCGGCCCACCGACGGGCGCTACGGGGAAAACCCCAACCGGCTACAGCATTATTACCAGTTTCAGGTGATCCTGAAGCCCTCGCCCGACGACATCCAGGAAATCTATCTCAAAAGTCTCGCCGCCATCGGCATCGACGCCCGCGCCCATGACATTCGCTTTGTCGAGGACGATTGGGAGAGCCCGACGCTGGGCGCCTCGGGCCTCGGCTGGGAGGTCTGGTGCGACGGCATGGAGGTGACCCAGTTCACCTATTTTCAGCAGGTCGGTGGCATCGAATGTTCGCCGGTCTCGGGCGAGCTGACCTACGGCCTTGAGCGCCTGGCCATGTATGTGCAGGGCGTCGATAACGTTTACGACCTGGATTTCAATGGCGGCGAGGGCGACGCGCGCGTGACCTACGGCGACGTGTTCCTGGAGAGCGAGAAGCAATTCTCGGCCTATAACTTCGAGCATGCGGATACCGATATCCTGCTCCGGCATTTTACCGATGCCGAGGCGGAATGCGCGGCGCTGCTCAAGGTCGATTTGCCGCTGCCCGCCTATGACCATTGCATAAAGGCCAGTCATGTTTTTAATCTGCTGGACGCGCGCGGGGTCATTTCGGTGACGGAACGTCAGGCCTATATCGGCCGCGTGCGCACACTGGCCAAGGGCTGCTGCGAATCCTGGTTGGCTAGGGAAACCGGGAAAACCGGGGAAACCGGCAATGGCTGAGTTGCTGCTCGAATTATTGTCCGAGGAAATTCCGGCGCGCATGCAGCGCGGCGCCGAGGAGGCTCTGGCGCGGCTGCTGGCGAAAGCGCTGGAGGGCGCGGGGCTGGAGCATGAGGCAATCGAGACATTCTCGACGCCCAGGCGGCTTGTCGCGCGGGTGACCGGCCTGCCCAAGGCGCAGCCCGATGTTCGCGAGGAACGACGCGGCCCCCGTGCCGATGCGCCGGCGCAGGCAATCGAGGGTTTTCTCAAGTCGGCGGGTGTGGCGCGCGCGGACTGCGAGCTGCGCGAGGAAAAGAAGGGGCTTTTCCTTTATGCGGTGATCGAGAAAAAGGGCCGGGCGACGGCGGAGGTCTTGGCGGGGCTGCTGGAAAAACTGATTAGAGAGTTTCCTTGGCCGAAATCAATGCTCTGGCGGGATGACGGTTTGCGCTGGGTTCGACCGCTGCGATCAATCTTATGTATTTTTGATCGAAAGATTGTAGATGGAAAACTGCGCCCGGTACGGTTGTTGCGGGGTGACGTCTTGGAGAATATTGAGGCTTGGGAGGAAGATGCACGACAGTCCCCGAAACCGATAGAATTTGGCAATGTCACATACGGTCACCGTTTCATGGCGCCGGAGGCGATTCCGGTGCGCGATTACGTGGATTATGTGGCGAAGCTGCAGACCGCCAGGGTGATCCTCAGCGCCAGCGAGCGGCAATTGCGCATCCGCATCGGCGCCGAGAAGCTGGCCAAATCCAGCAAGCTCAAGCTGCTGGATGATGCGAAACTCCTTGAAGAAGTCGCGGGCCTTGTGGAATGGCCGGTTCCGCTGCTGGGCGAATTTGACAAGGCTTACCTCGATTTGCCGCCGGAGGTGCTGATCTCTGAAATGCGCCAGCACCAGAAGTATTTCGCTCTGGCCGACAGCAAAGGCAAGCTGGCGAACAAATTCATTGTTGTCGCCAATATTGAGGCCAAGGATAAAGGCAAGGCCATCGCCGCCGGTAACGGGCGGGTGCTGGCCGCAAGGCTGTCTGACGCGCGGTTTTTCTGGGACAAGGACCGGAAAACCAGTCTGGAAGATAATCTCACCGCCCTGGACGGAATTATTTTCCACGAGAAACTTGGCAGCGTTGGCGACAAGGCGCGGCGCATCGAGAAATTGGCGGGCGAACTGGCGGCCTATATTCCCGGCTGCGATAAAAAACATGCCATGCGCGCCGCGAAGCTGGCCAAATGTGATCTGGTCACCGGCATGGTCGGCGAATTTCCCGATTTGCAGGGCGTCATGGGCGGTTATTACGCGAGTGCCGAGGGCGCGCCGGTGGATATTGCACTGGCCATCCGCGAACATTACGCGCCCCAGGGGCCTGCGGATGCCTGCCCGGCAGCGCCGGTCTCCATCGCCGTGGCGCTGGCCGACAAGATTGACACGCTGGTGGGTTTCTTCGCCATAGACGAAAAACCGACCGGCTCGAAAGACCCGTTCGCCTTGCGCCGTGCGGCGCTGGGCGTCATCCGCCTGATTACCGAGAACGGGCTGCGCATCGGATTGCAGAAAGACGCCAAGTTTTCCGACGATCTCCTCGCCTTCTTCGCCGACCGGCTGAAGGTGCAGCAGCGCGAAGCGGGTGTCCGCCATGATCTGATTGATGCGGTCTTTTCTCTGGGCGGCGAGGACGATCTGGTGCGCCTGCTGGCCCGGGTCGTGGCACTGCAGGAATTCCTCGCCACCGACGATGGCGAAAACCTGCTGGCGGGCTACAAGCGCGCGGTGAATATCGTGCGCATCGAAGAGAAGAAGGACAAGACCAGCTTTGCCGGCGATGTGGACGAAAAAATCCTCGAGGAGAAGGCGGAAAAGGCTCTCTACAAGAAACTCACCGCCGCCCGAAAAAGGGCCGACGCGGCAATCGCCAAGGAGGATTTTGCCGCAGCGATGACCGCCATCGCGGCGCTGCGTGCGCCCATCGATAAATTCTTCGATGATGTTACCGTCAACGCCGACGACAAGAAACTCCGCGCCAATCGGTTGAGGCTGCTGGCCCAGATACGCGCCTCGCTGGATGCGGTCGCCGACTTCTCGAAAATCCAAGGGGGCGACAAATAGTCGTGACCGCCAAATTTGTATACAGCTTCGGCGACGGTGCCGAAGGCAGCGCCGAAATGCGTAATTTGCTGGGCGGCAAGGGGGCGAACCTCGCCGAAATGGCGGCAATGGGCCTGCCGGTACCCCCCGGTTTCACCATCACCACCGAGGTCTGCGGTTATTTCCAGCAGCATGACGGGGCCTATCCCGATGCGCTGGAAGCGGCGGTGGGTAAGGCGTTGGAGCAAATTGAAGAGACCGCCGGGGCGAAATTCGGCGATCCTTCCAACCCCCTGCTGGTCTCGGTGCGCTCGGGCGCACAGGTCTCCATGCCGGGGATGATGGACACGGTGCTGAACCTTGGCCTGAACGAAGAGACCGTGGCCGGGATGGCCGCGCAGTCCGGTGACGAGCGCTTTGCCTGGGACAGTTATCGCCGCTTTGTGCAGATGTATTCGGACGTGGTGCTGGGGGTCGAGCATTACCTGTTCGAGGAAATTATCGAAATCCATAAGGAAGAAAAAGGCGTGACGCTGGATGTCGAGCTGGACGCCGGTGACTGGCGCGAGGTGGCGCTGGAGTTCAAGGCCAAGACCGCCCAAGTCCTGGGCAGGCCCTTTCCCGAGGATGTGAAAGACCAGTTATGGGGCGCCATCGGCGCGGTTTTTGGTTCGTGGAACATCGCCCGCGCCAAAACTTACCGCCGCCTGCATGGCATTCCCGAGAGCTGGGGCACGGCGGTGAATGTGCAGGCCATGGTGTTCGGCAACATGGGCCAGGATTCGGCGACCGGCGTTGCATTCACCCGCGATCCCTCAACCGGCGAAAATATCACCTACGGCGAATATCTGGTCAACGCCCAGGGCGAGGACGTGGTGGCGGGCATCCGCACGCCCCACCCCCTGACCATCGCCGGCAAGGCCGCCAGCGGTTCGCGGCATAACGCCATGGAGGAAGAGTTCCCTGAAGTCTATGCGCAGCTCGCGGAGGTGTTCACCAGGCTGGAGACCCATTACCGCGACATGCAGGACGTGGAGTTCACCGTGCAGCGGGGCAAGCTGTGGATGCTGCAGACCCGTTCCGGCAAGCGCACCGCCTCGGCGGCGCTGAAAATAGCCGTTGATATGGTCTCC
>JACZSK010000058.1 GCA_022574255.1 Pseudomonadota bacterium | reverse complement strand
CAGCGGCTGGTCCAGCGCATTGGCGGCGGCCTTGGCGAGGGCCAGGGAGACGCCAAGAATTGCGTTGGCGCCCAGCCGCGATTTGTTCTCGGTGCCGTCCAGGTCGCACATGATCTGGTCAATCGCCGCCTGGTCGGTGGCATCCAACCCCGAGAGGGCGTCGTAAATCTCGCCCTCGACCGCGGCCACGGCCTTTTTCACACCCTTTCCCCCATAGCGCGCCTTGTCGCCGTCGCGCAGCTCGTGGGCCTCATGGGCGCCGGTGGAGGCACCCGACGGCACCGCCGCGCGGCCCATTGCGCCGCTTTCCAGCCACACATCGACTTCAATGGTGGGGTTGCCCCGGCTGTCAAGAATTTCGCGGGCGATGATGTCCAGAATGGCGGTCATGGATATAGCTCCGGGAGTTGTGAGCCGGGAGAGCCTGAATTTCGCCGAATTTGTAGCCCTTTCCCCCCTGCGGAGCAAGCCCGCCATACCTTATGTCGTCACTCGCCGACTTGATCGGCGAGTCTAGCGGCTTGGTTGAACCGAGAAACTGGATTCGCTGATCAAGTCGGCGAATGACGAAGTGAGTGGTTGGACTTCCACTCATACTCGCCTAGAATTCGCGTGGGTATAGCAGGGGAAAAATTGTCAAATGACTCATCAGTTCATTAATCGCCGGCGTTTTCTGGCGACCACGGCCAGCGCGGTGGCGCTTGCGCGGCTGTCCGGGGGCGCCTCGGCCATGGCGGAGAAGGTCTCCACAGGCGAATTCGCGGCCTACGACGGGCTCGGCCTGGCGGCGCTGGTTCGCGGTGGCGAAGTTACGCCGCTGGAGCTGCTGGAAAGCGCCATAGCCCGCGCCGAACAGGTCAATCCGGCGCTCAATTTCATGAGCCAGAAGCTCTATGACCTGGGCCGGGCGACTGCTGGCCGCGCGCTGCCTGAAGGCCCCTTCGCGGGCCTGCCTTTCCTGCTGAAAGACCTGCGGCTGATGCTCGCCGGCACGCCGACCCGGCAGGGCGCAAAATTCTTCGAGAACCTGGTGGCCCCCGAAGACGGCCCCCTGGTGCGGCGCTACAAGAAAGCCGGGCTGGTGATCTTCGGCAAGACCACGACCCCCGAATTCGGCGTCACCATCACCACCGAATCGGCGCTGACCGGCATCACCCGCAACCCCTGGAACACCGAGCGCACCACCGGCGGCTCATCGGGGGGTGCGGCGGCGGCGGTCGCGGCGGGGGTTCTGCCCATTGCCCACGCCTCGGATGGCGGCGGCTCTATCCGCATACCGGCGTCCTGCTGTGGCCTGTTCGGGCTGAAACCCTCACGCGGGCGCCTGCCCGGCGGCGGTGGATGGGCCGGCGCCTCGGTCAGCCATGTTGTCACCCGCTCGGTGCGCGACAGCGCTGCCATGCTTGATGCCACCGAGGGCCCCGAGCCGGGCGGGCGTTACAGCGCACCGCGGCCGACGCGCAGCTATTTAAGCGAAGCCGGGCGCGACCCGAGACCGCTGCGTCTGGCGGTGATGGATGTGGGCGCACTGGAAAACCCCGTGCATCCGGAATGTGCCAGGGCTTTGCATGATGCCGCGAAGCTCTGCGAAGATCTGGGTCACCGGGTCGAGCTGGCTTATCCCCCGGTCGATGAGGAACTGATCCGCCAAAGCCTGCCGGCGATCATCGCGGTCGAGACGTCGCTGGCCTTTGATCGCTGGGCGGCCTTCACCAAACGCAGCGTCACCGCCGCCGACATGGAGCCGGTCACCTGGGCCTATTACCAGATGGGCAAGGCCATCGACCCCCGCGCCTATGCCCGCGCCATCTATATTTTCGACGACATCGCGGCCGACCTCGCCAGGTTCATGGAGAATTTCGATTTGCTGGTCTCACCAACGCTGGCGGTGCCGCCCTTCCCGCTGGGCACCCTGTCGCTGGACCGCCCGTTCGAGGATTACGTGGCCACCATCTCCCGTGTCAGTCCCTTCACGGCGCTGTTCAACATGACCGGCCAGCCCGCCATGTCGGTGCCGCTGCATTGGACCAGCGGCCTCGGCGACGGCCTGGGCGATACGCCCGCGGGCCTGCCGGTGGGGGTAATGTTCGCCGCGCGCTTCGGCGACGAGGCGACTCTTTTCCAATTGGCCGGGCAGCTCGAGCGCGCCAAACCCTGGGCCGGCAGAAGACCGCCCGTCTGACGTCACGACGCCACGCAGGGCTATGATTACGGGTACGGAATGATCGCCAAATAAATCGTTTCGGAAGCAGTTCGAATTGAGTTTGCGGTGTCTTAATCGACTTGCGAACAAACCGGGAACAGTGTATACATAGATTTAGACGACTATCCTTCCGGATATTGCGGCTAGGTAGTCAAAATTGACATCTTGGAGATTTTGAAATGTCAGAAACTAAGAGTCACAAGTCAGCGAAGAATTCTGCCGCTGGAAAAGGCGGAAAAACAGAGGTTCCCTTATCAGGAAACCGTAGGCTAGACGCGCTAACCGGCGGCGGCAGACGGGCCACGGAAGTTGAGAGAAGCGGTGCGCCCGTTCTCTTACGTAAAGCAGCACGACGGCTTAGAGACAGTGGAGCCAATCAGAAAGTTTTGCAGGTTCCTCAAAACGACATGCCCGAGGCCGTTGAAGCCATGAAGGCAGTTGGCGTTCCAGGGACTGTCAAAAACATGGGTGGTACGAAAAGGAAACATGTGCCGACTTAAAGAACCTAAAACGGAAAATGATATGTTTGAAAATGCGGAAATTCGAATCCCCTGCCCTGCATGTGGCGTCTCGACGGAAAAGACGATCTCTTGGATCAAGAGCAATAGCAAACTGACCTGCTCTTCTTGCCATGAACACATCACCCTTAAGAAAGATGGCCTCTTAAAGGGTCTTGCAGAAGTAGACGAAGGGATCGAGCAGTTCCGAAAATCTGTCCAGCGGATGAACACTCGCCTTTCGAGATAAGGTTTCTTTACCTCTGGAAGCGGAAGGGAGATTAGGCACCCTCACCCCACCCGCTCCCCCGAGGGAGAGCGCTTCCTTCTCTCGTCACTCGCCGACCCTCTTCGCGTGATGCGCCTTGGCGGCGAGTCTAGCCGCGCCGTCGAATGAATCCTGCACCGCAGGTGGTTCCTGTTGCATTGACGCTTCTGGATTCGCCGATCAAGTCGGCGAATGACGATTGTGTTGTATCGGCGAATCACGAGTGGAAGGTGTCGGCGAATGACGAATGAACCCTGCCCCTAAACCAGCCTCGACTGGTTCACCGCCGCCTCGATGAACGAAGAGAACAGCGGGTGCGGCTCGAAGGGCCTGGATTTGAGCTCGGGGTGAAACTGCACGCCGATGAACCAGGGATGGTCGGGAATTTCGATGATTTCAGGCAGCTTGCCGTCCGGCGACATGCCCGAGAAGATCATGCCCGCCTTTTCCAGCCGGTCCTTGTAGGCGACGTTGACCTCGTAGCGATGACGGTGACGCTCGGAAATCTCGCGGCTGTCATAGATCCCTGCAACCTGACTGCCGGCGGTCAACTCGGCCGGATAGGCGCCAAGACGCATGGTGCCGCCCTTGTTGCTTGCCGCGTCGCGGGTTTCCTTGCCCTTGGTGGTCTCCCACTCGGTCAGCAGGCCGATGATTGACTCGTCGCAGGGGCCGAATTCAGTGGAATTGGCGCCCTCAATGCCGGCCAGGTTGCGGGCCGCTTCAATGACCGCCATTTGCATGCCGAAACAGATGCCGAAATAGGGCACGGCGCGTTCGCGGGCGAATTTGGCCGAGGCAATTTTGCCCTCGGCGCCCCGCTGGCCAAAGCCCCCCGGCACCAGGATGCCGTTGACATGGCTGAGACGGGCGGCGCAGTCCTCATCCTCGAAGACTTCTGATTCAATCCACTCGACATTGACCTTCACATTGGCGGAGATGCCGCCGTGAACCAGGGCTTCGCTGAGCGATTTATAGGCGTCCTTCAAACCGGTATATTTACCCACGACGGCGATATTCACCTCCCCTTCCGGGTTGTGAATACGCTTGGATATGGTCTCCCAGCGGCTGAGGTCCGGCTCTTCCTGGTAGTCCAGCCCGAAAACCTTAAGCACCTCGTTATCCAGCCCTTCGCGATGATAGGCCATGGGCACGTCATAGATTGAAGCCACATCCATGGCCTGGATCACCGCGCTTTCCGCCACATTGCAGAACAGCGCAATCTTCTTGCGCTCGCCCTCGGGGATAAGATGCTCGGTGCGGCAGACCAGCACGTCGGGCTGGATGCCGATGCCGCGCAGTTCCTTGACCGAATGCTGGGTGGGCTTGGTTTTCAGCTCGCCCGCGGCCCGCAGGTAAGGCACCAGGGTGAGGTGGATATAACACACATTGCGCCGCCCCAGGTCGTTGCCCAGTTGCCTGAGCGCCTCCATGAAAGGCAGGCTCTCGATATCGCCCACGGTGCCGCCCACTTCGGCGAGCAAAAAATCCACACCGTCGGTCTTGTTGATGGTGAATGCCTTGATGGCGTCGGTGACATGGGGGATCACCTGAACCGTGCCGCCCAGATAGTCTCCCCGGCGCTCGCGCGCCAGAATGTCGGAATAGATGCGCCCGGAGGTGACATTGTCGCTCTGCGCCCCGGGCACGCCGGTGAAACGCTCGTAATGGCCGAGGTCCAGGTCGGTCTCGGCGCCGTCGTCGGTAACATATACCTCGCCATGCTGATAGGGCGACATGGTGCCGGGATCGATGTTCAGGTAGGGGTCAAGCTTGCGCAGGCGCACCGTATAGCCGCGCGACTGCAGCAAAGCGCCCAGCGCTGCCGAGAGAATGCCTTTTCCGAGGGAAGAAACCACGCCGCCAGTGATAAAAATAAACCGCGTCATGGACGGTCACTATAAATCAATTGACGGCGGCTTAAAGCCCAAAATTTCATCAAACCAAATAGAGGCTCCTCCGGCGCCATCTCCCGCGCCGGTGAAAACTTGGTTGCCATTATCCTAATTACCCTCTGGAAGAACCGGTTCGTCCAGTGATTCCTCTTGCACCGCCACCGCCGGGTCGTCGAAAACCGAGGTATTCCGGCTGGCCTGGCTGGCTATTATCGACAGGGTCAGTGACAGGCCGACGAAAGCGACCGCGAAAATCGCGGTGGCCCGGGTCAACAGGTTGGCCGAGCCGCGCGCCGACATAAAGCCGCCACCGCCGATGCCCAGCGCCCCGCCTTCGGATTTCTGAATCAGAATAAGCCCGACCAGCACAACGGCCACGATCAGATGGATGATGAGCAGAATTTCCTGCATTTTTCCTCGCTCGTCCCTGATATTCCGCGCCGCTTCGCGCTGGCGCCTGATACCGGGCAACAAAAAGCCAGACCCTGCGAGCCTGAGCCTCGAAAAGACCTGCGCCTTTTATACCAAAGCGATGGGGTTGCCTAGGAAAATTCTGCTGGTTTGGACCGCGATGGCGCTGCTTAACGGTAAGCTTCGATAATGCCGTTAAAATCGGCGGCCTTGAGGCTGGCGCCGCCGACCAGCGCTCCATCCACATTGTTGATGCTCATCAGCTCGGCGGCGTTTTCCGGCTTTACCGAGCCACCGTAAAGAATACGGAAACTTTGCCCGTCAAGACCGAAGCGCCCGGTCAGATGTTTGCGGATCAGGCCGTGGACTTCGCCGATCTCCTCGACCGACGGCGTGCGCCCGGTGCCGATGGCCCAGATCGGCTCGTAGGCCACCACCGTGTTATGGGCCACGGAATCATCGGGCATCGATTTCTTCAATTGACCGGCGATCACATCCAGCGTCTCGCCGGAATCTCTCTGTTTCCCGGACTCACCGACACAGATTATGGCGCAGAGTCCCTCCTTGTGGGCCATGGCGGCTTTTTCGCTGACCCGCTTGTCGCTTTCGCGGTGCCACTTCCGGCGCTCGGAATGGCCCACAATCACATAGGAGCAGGCGGCGTCTTTCAGCATGTCGGCGCTGATATCGCCGGTATGCGCGCCCTCGGACTGGTGATGGCAGTCCTGTCCACCCAGGGAAAGGCCGTAGCCCTCGATCAGATTCGAGAAAGGCATGAGCAAGGTAAAGGGCGGGCAAATCAGAACGTCGCACTGGGCGGGCCGCTCGCGCAGCATTTGAACCAGCGCGTTGACCTCTTCCGAGCTTGAGTAACGCCCGTGCATTTTCCAGTTACCCGCGACCAGCGGACGTGGTGTGGTCATGTTGCCTTTTCTCCGATCAGGGTTCCTGAGCTTCGGGCCATTGCGTGACCTCTTGAACTTGGGGTGTTGGTACGGCCCGCCGGTTATTTGGCCGGTTACTCGAATGTACGCCCTTTCGTTGCGCGCGCAACCGCCTTCCGGTCGATCAGGTCTGTAAAACGGCCCCATCACGAAGGATTGCGTTTGCCCCAAAGCTGCACCGGGGCTATGATGCGCCGCCTTCGGACCAAAGACGCAAAAGGCGTATTGGTCAGGCAATATTCTGACGCACAAGCGTTAATGAAGTGAATAAATTAGTAAGGATGTGATGCATGCTCAAGAGCATTCGCAAGGGGCTGAATTCTTTCGTGGTGCTGGCCTTGATGGGGCTGTTGATCGCCAGCTTCGCCATTTGGGGCATCGGCGATATTTTCACCGCCCGCGGGCTGGCGGTCGCTGAAGTCGGGCAAAGCCAGATACTGGCAACTGATTTTCTGCGCCGTTTCCAGAACCGCGTGCGCGCGCTGTCCACCCAGCTGGGGGGCGATTTCGATACCCAGCAGGCCATAGCCATGGGCCTGCACCAGGCGGTTCTGGCGGAGTTGATCCAGAAAGCCACCCTTGACGAGGAGGCGCGCGTTCTGGGGATACGCGGCACCGACATGCAGGTGGCGACGATGATCCGCGAAATGGATGCCTTCGAGGGCATATTCGGCGGTTTCGACAAGGGCGCCTATGAATCCGCCCTCTTCCGGGTTGGGCTGACCCCACAACAATTTGAAAATGATGTGCGGCTGGATATCGCGCGCCTGCAGTTGCTCAGGGCCGTTGATGCCGCCGTTCCACAGCCGGGCCTGTATGCCCGGACCATTTATGCGTTTCGCAAGGAGCAGCGCCGCGCCAAGGTCCTCACCATCCCCGCCTCGTCGGTCAGCGGCCTGGAGGTTCCCGACGAAGCGGCGCTGATGGAGTACCACCAGACCAATTCCCGCTATTTCATGACACCGGAATATCGCGACATTTCCTATATGGTGCTGAGCCCTGCGGACTTCGCCGGCGAAATGGACCTTTCCGACGACGAATTGCGCGAGGAATACGAGATTCGGCTGGACCAGTATGTGACCCCCGACCTCAGGGGTGTGGAACTGGTCACCTTCCAGGAGGAGAGCAAGGCGCGCGCCTTCGCGACCCGCTATGCCGCTGGCGAGGATTTTGCCTTGCTGGCCGAAGACCTGACCGGCTTCACCGCCGAGGAACTGGTGCTCGGCGAGCAGTCATATTTCGACATTGAAGAAGACTTCAGCGAGCTGGCGGCCGAACGCCTGTTCGAGACGCCGCTGAACGGCGTTACCGCCCCCATCCAGACCCTGTTCGGCTGGAATATCTTCCGGGTGACAAAAATTCTGCCGGGCAGCGCCGAGAGCTTTGAAGAAGTACGCGACGCGCTGGTCCGTGAGGTCGCCCAGGAAAGGGGGCTGGACGCCATGTATGACGTCTCTGGTCGGGTCGATGACGAAATTGCCGGCGGTGCGCCGATTGAGGATGTCGCTGAAGCTACCAGCGTCGAATTGTTACGTGAGTCCCGCGTCACACGCAGCGGCACCGACGCCGAAGGTAATCTGGTAGGCAGCCTCGCGCACCAGCCGATCTTCTCCAAGGCGTTTGAAGTGGATGGCTTTACCGAGCTGGAACTGTTCGAGACCGCCGACGGCGGCTTCTTTCTGGTTCAGGTGAACGACGTTTTTCCGCCGCGACTGAAGCCTTTCGAGGAAATCCGCGATCAGGCGCTGACACTTTTCTACGCCGATACCCGCCAGCGCATCGCCGGTGAAAATGCCAATGCCGCGTTGCGAGCGGCGGGGAACGGGCAAGACTTCGCCAGCATCGCAGCCACCTACGGCGGAACTGTTTTCCAGACGCCCTTGTTGCAGCGCGACAATATTCGCGGCCAGTCGGGGGTTTCGTCCTCGGTGGGCAGGCTCATATTTTCCCTGGAAAAAGGCGGCGTTGATCTGGAGCGGGCGGCGACCGGCGACGGCTATGTGGTTGTTCAGGTCACCGAAATAATTGCCGGCGATCATAACCAGAGCCGTGAAGAACTGGCGCAACTGACACAGGCCATGAAGGAAGAGCTCACGGATGACCTGATGGCCCAGTATCAGGCCGCGGTGCAGAGGGACATTTCCCTGTCGATCAACCAACCGCTGATCGACGCCATGATGACACCCGACGGTTTGATTTTGCCGGCAAGCCCGGGCGCAATTCCGCTGCAATAAAAAAATGATTCCCGCCTTCGAGCCCTTCCGGGAAATATATGAATCCGGCCAGCCACAGGTGGTCTGGACCAGCCTGACCGCCGATCTGGAAACGCCGGTCTCGGCCTATCTGAAGCTCGTCCGGCCCGGCGAGACAGCCTGCCTGCTGGAATCCATCACCGGCGGCAATGTGCGCAACCGCTATTCTTTCATCGGGCTGGCGCCTGACCTGATCTGGCGCACCAACGACGGCCGGGCTGAAATCGCCAGAGGCGTCGGCAACGAGAGCGCCTTTCAGCCAGCCACCGGCGACCCGCTGGAGACCCTGAGCGCCATTGTCGATGAATCCCGCATAGAACTGCCGCCCCATCTGCCGCCCATGGCCGCCGGCCTGATCGGCTACCTGGGCTACGACATGGTGCGGCTGATGGAAAAGCTTCCCGCCGCCAAGCCTGATCCCCTGGGCACCCCCGACGCGCTTTTCATGCGCCCGACCATCATGGTGGTGTTCGACATCGTCAAAGAGGAGCTGACGCTGGTCACCCCGGTGCGCCCGGCAGACGGACAGGGAGAGGGGCAAGACGCCGAAGCGGCTTATGCGGAGGCACGCCAGCGGCTGGAAGATGTCAGCCGGCGCCTGCGGGCGCCATTACCCGCAGCCCCGCCCAGTGAGGCCCTGGCGGAGCCGGAGGTTACCTCCAATACCGGGCGGGATGATTATATCGCCATGGTCGGGAGGGCACGGGAGCATATCGCCGCCGGTGATATATTCCAGGTGGTTCTGTCTCAGCGCTTTTCGCGGCCCTTCGCCCTGCCCGCTTTCTCGCTCTACCGGGCGCTGAGGCGCTCAAACCCCTCGCCCTTCATGTATTTCCTCGACTTTCCCGGCTTTCAGATCGTCGGCGCCAGCCCTGAAATTCTGGTTCGCCTGCGCGATGGCGAGGTCACGGTGCGCCCGATCGCGGGAACCCGGCGGCGCGGCGCCGATGAGGCCGAAGACGCGGCATTGGAAAAAGAGCTGCTGGCCGACCCCAAAGAAAGAGCCGAGCATTTGATGCTGCTGGACCTTGGCCGCAACGATGTGGGCCGCGTGGCCGAACCGGGCAGCGTGCGGGTCACGGAGCGCGATTTCGTTGAGCGCTATTCCCATGTCATGCATATCGTCTCCAATGTCACGGGGCGTCTCAGGCAAGGCCTCGGCGCACTTGAGGCGCTGAAGGCCGGCTTTCCCGCCGGCACGGTGTCCGGCGCGCCAAAAATCCGCGCCATGGAAATCATCGACGCACTGGAGAAAGAAAAACGCGGTATTTATGCCGGTGCGGTCGGCTATTTTGCCTCGGGCGGCACCATGGACACCTGCATTATCCTGCGCACGGCGGTGGTGAAAGACGGCGTCATGCATGTGCAGGCGGGCGCCGGCATAGTCTGGGACAGTGACCCGGCGGCCGAGCATGAGGAATGTCGGCACAAGGCGATGGCGTTGTTTGCCGCTGCGGAAGCCGCCGAGCTTGGGGATAAAACCTAGCGCAGCCCCGCGGCGCCGGATGAGGCGATTGCCCTGCCCGATCCAGCACTCGATTCCATACCTGATGGCATTGGCATGTCTCTGGATAACTCGGTGGCTATGCTGTTTTCAGCGATCTGCGTATTTGGCGCCGGTCGCTGGATCAGGCTGGAGAGGGCAACCAGCCGGATGCCCTTTCGCCGCAGGGTGGGCACCCAGTCCCGCAAGACCTGATAGGTGATGCGGTGCGGATGGCCAATGGCAATGGCATGGCCGCGACGCTCGGCAATCCGTTCGGCCTTGCGCAGCTGTTTCAGGATAGAGTCGTAATCGCGCTTGTTGTCGAGAAAGATATCGCGCTGGGCCTGCGGGACGCCGTATTCCATAGCCATCGGAACACCCACCGAGCGCGACGTGGTCATCGAATCGAGAAAATACAGGTTACGGGTTTTCAAGGCGCTCATCACCGCCCGCATCACCCTGGGATCCTCGGTAAACCGGCTGCCCATGTGGTTGTTGATACCGGCAAAACCCTCGAAGCGTCCCAGGTTCCAGGCAATACGTTGCCGCAATTCGCCGTCGCTCAACCGGGTCAACAGGGCGTGCGGGCCAGGATTTGCGGTTGCCCGCTTGGGCTCCATGGGCAAATGAACAATCATCTCATGCCCGTTGTCGCGAATCACGCGGGTCTGATACTCCAGGTTCGGCGAATAGGGCAGAAACGCAAAAGTCACCTCCGCGGGCAATGTGGCAAAACGTTTCAGTTCACCCTGCACCATGCCCATATCATCGATCACCACGGCGATAACCGGTTGCGCGGGGGAATAGGCATAGGCCGTGGAATAGTCCGGCGCGGGTCTGGCGGTCGGGATCCGGGATGTCGTGGGGCTCTGCGCATCGGGCTCGGTGTTCCGCTGCCCGGTCGGTTCCCTGCCCTGCGCAGGGGCCTGGATCAACGGCTCCGCCTCCGGCTCCGGCGCCCTGTTCATGGCCAGCGCCTTTTCTTCCGCCAAGTCATAAACCAGGGGCGGTCTGACGAAGATTTCGCTCTCGTCCCGTAAAATGGCGATGGCCGCCGCGGTCTCCGCCGGCACGTTATTGACGGCCTGATACGATGCCATTTTCTCGGTTGCTCTCCGGTCCTCCCTGTCGCCCGACATCTGCAGTGCGATCTGCCCGCCAACAACCACCAGCGACGCGCCAATGGCCGCCGCGTAGGAATAGGTCAGCAGCCGGCGGGGCCGGAAATGGCAGGAAATATTCCGCAGTTTTTCAGCGAACCCGGTGACCAGCCCACCGGTGAACCCGGTAAGCCGCGCGCCGCCCTTTTTCAGGATTGCGCCGCCCTTTTTCAGGTTTGCCAGGGCGCGCCTGGACCCAAGCCATAAATACGGCAGGGGATTGAGGCGCGGCAGCCAGGCGACGGCGGCTTTGACCGCCACCAGGCCCAGAATTACGATGCTGGCTGCCAGTGCGAGGAAGACCAGCGCCTTGTTGCCGAAATATTCAAATGCCGGGCGCGGATTGAGCAGGCGCAGCATTGCCACCGCCGTAGCGGCCATCCACTTTGCCGCCCCCATGGCCTTTTTGCCGAGACGCAGGATGGCGCGGTGAAGCGCCTTGGCGAATTCCCTGACCCCGTCCCGGGCGATGACCAATGGAAGAAGTACCGCCTTCAGCGCCGCTTGTCGTGCAGCCTGCCTTGCGGCCAGGCGCGCGGCGTGTTTCTTCTCAATCGCTTTCAGGCGGCGGCGCTCGGCGGCGAGGCGTTTCTTCCTGTCGGCTTTTTCTGCGGCGGCGGCCTTTTCAAGAATCTGCTTGCGTCGCCCACGCGTCGGCGCAGCCGCCTTGGGCGGCGGAAAAACTCGTTTCGACTTTGTCCGCTTAACCTGAAGTGCCATGATGGAAGGCAGTGTAGCCCATCGGAGGTTGATAGATCGTTTACCGTAAGCGGTGATGGCCTTGCCCCTACTCCCCTGTCTCCCCTGTGGCCTCCCTGCAGGATAGCCAGATACTGCTCGAAACACCAGATATAGTGTTTTGGCGACTGCGAAACACCAAAATTGGCGGCATCGACGAAATATGCCGGAATAGGCCAGAATATATTTGTCTCAAGGCCCGGGGCATGGTGTTCTGCGCCTCGACCGGGCGATCCGGCAAACTTCCTGAATTCGAGCCATCCGTTATGTTTCTTCTCATCGATAATTACGACAGTTTTACCTACAACCTGTTTCACCTGTTCGCAGGCGCGGGCGCGGAAGTCGAGGTGCGCCGCAACGACGCCATAACCGTGGATGAAGTTATCGCCGGCGATTTTGACGCGCTGATCCTGTCGCCGGGTCCGGGACGGCCCGAGGATGCGGGCATTTGCGTCGAGCTGGTCCAGCGCCTGTCGGGCAAAACCCCCATCCTGGGCATATGCCTGGGCCATCAGGCTATTGCCGAAGCCTTTGGCGGCAGAATCGTTCGCGCCGAGAAACTGATGCACGGCAAGACCAGCGAAATAGATCATGACGGCGCCGGTATTTTCGCCGAGCTCCCCTCCCCCTTCACCGCCACGCGCTATCATTCGCTGGTCGTCGAGCCGGAGAGCTTGCCGGATGAGCTGGAAATCACGGCCAAGGCCGGTGCCAAGGGAGAAAGCGTGATCATGGCCCTGCGGCACAAGACCCACCCGGTCTGGGGGCTGCAATTCCATCCCGAATCCATCGCCTCGGAAGAGGGCGCGGCATTGGCCAGGAACTTCACCACGGAAGTGGCCGGTTATCGTGCCTGACCTGAAGAAGTACATGGGCCCCCTGGCGGCGGGCGCTACCCTTAGCCGCGACGAGGCCGTTGAAGCCTTCGAGATCATCATGTCGGAGGCCGCGACCCCGGCACAGGTAGGCGCTTTTCTGATGGCCCTCAGCCTGCGCGGCGAGACGGTGGATGAAATCTGGGGCGCCGCCAGCGTCATGCGCGCCAGGGCGCTGACCATCGCCGCCCCCGAAGGCGCCATCGACACATGCGGCACCGGGGGCGACGGCCTGCATACCCTGAATATCTCGACCGCCGCCGCTATTGTGGTGGCCGCCGCCGGTGTGCCCGTGGCCAAGCATGGCAACAAGGCGGTCTCTTCCAAATCCGGCTCGGCGGACGTGCTGGCGGCATTGGGCGTCAATCTGGACGCACCGCTCGAGCTGGCGGAAAAATCACTGGCGGAGGCCGGCATCGCCTTCCTGATGGCGCCACGGCACCACAGCGCCATGCGCCATGTCTCGGCGGTGCGCGGCGAGCTGGCAACCCGCACCATATTCAACATTCTCGGGCCCCTGACCAACCCGGCGCTGGTCCGGCGGCAGGTCATAGGGGTCTTCGCAAAGCACTGGATCAAACCCCTGGCGGAAGTACTGGGAGCGCTGGGCAGCGAACGCGCCTGGGTGGTGCATGGCGCCGACGGGCTGGACGAGCTGAGCAGCACCGGCGTCACCCATGTGGCGGAACTGGCGGATGGCGCGGTCACCTGCTTTGAGATCACCCCGGAGGACGCGGGCCTGCCGCGCGCCAACATGGAGGACTTGCGCGGCCAGAGCGCCGCCTACAATGCCAGGGCGCTGACCGACTTGCTGGGCGGGGCAAGCGGCCCTTACCGGGATATCGTGCTGCTGAATGCCGCTGCGGCGCTCCTTGTCGCCGAAAAGGCCGACAGCCTCAAGGCAGGCGTTGAATTGGCCGCGGAGGCCATCGACAGTGGCAAGGCGGCGGGGACCCTCAGCCGCTGGGCGAAGATTTCCCAATCGGGGTCACACCCCGAAGCCGGAGCCTGAACCTTGGCGGATATCCTGAGCGAGATTTGTCAAGCCAAGCGCGCCCATGTGGCGGCGCGGAAAAAATCCCTGCCGCTGGGCGATCTGGAAACCCGTGCTGCTGCCGTGGGGCCGACCCGAGGCTTTACAGCGGCTCTCGCCAGCGCCAGAGAGAATAACGCCTTCGGCCTGATCACCGAGATCAAGAAGGCGAGCCCGTCGAGAGGCCTGATCCGCGAGGATTTCAATCCGGCATCCCTGGCTGAGGCCTATCAAGAAGGCGGCGCCGACTGCCTGAGCGTCCTGACCGATGCGCCTTATTTTCAGGGCCATGATGATTTTCTCGGCGCAGCGCGTGACGTCACGACGTTGCCGGTGTTGCGTAAGGATTTCATTCTGGACCCGTATCAAGTTGTTGAATCGCGGGCCATTGGCGCGGACTGTATATTGCTTATCATGGCGGCGCTGGATGACGCACAGGCCGCCGAGCTGCAGGCCACGGCGCAGGAATATTCGCTGGATATACTGGTTGAAGTGCATGACGCGGCCGAGCTTGACCGGGCGCTGAAACTGGAGGCGCGCCTGATCGGCATAAACAACCGCAATCTCAAGACCCTGGCTGTTGATCTGGCGGTCACCGAGGCCCTTGCCCCCCTGGTGCCACCTGACCGCTTGATTGTTGCCGAATCCGGCTTATCCTCACGGGCAGACCTGGACCGCATGGCAGCCTGTGGCGTGACATGCTTTTTGGTCGGTGAAGCGCTGATGCGCGAAAAGGACGTGGAGAACGCGACTATGAAACTACGGCACGGAGAACTGGCGCCATGAGCAAGCTGACCCATCTGGACGAAAAAGGCCACGCCCGCATGGTTGATGTGTCGGGCAAGGACGTCACCGCCCGCGAGGCCATTGCCAAGGGCAGTATCAGTATGAACCTGGAGACGCTGGGCATGATTCGCGGCGGCACCCTGGGCAAGGGCGACGCCCTGGCGGTGGCGCGCATCGCCGGTATCCAGGCCGCCAAGCGCACCGCTGACCTTATTCCCCTGTGCCATCCCCTGCCCCTGACCCAAGTGACGGTGGATCTGGAAATCAACGCCGAGACCAGCGCCGTCGATATCACCGCGCGGGTCAAGACCACCGGCCAGACCGGCGTGGAGATGGAAGCGCTGACCGCCGTGAGCATCGCGGCGCTGGCCCTCTATGATATGTGCAAGGCCTCGGACCGGAGCATGCGCATCACCGACCTGCGCCTGACGCGAAAGACCGGCGGCAAGTCCGGCACCTACCAAGCGGACTAGAATAACCCGATGATTACAGTCGATGAAGCCCTGGAGAAAATCCTTTCCGCCATCCCCCGGCTGGAGGCCGAGGAGGTCTCCTGTACCGATGCCGCCGGGCGGATTTTGGCGCAAGATATTGTGGCACTGCGCAGCCATCCCGCCGAAAACCAGTCGGCGATGGACGGCTATGCCGTCCGCCGGGGCGATCTGGACAGCCTGCCGGCGACGCTGGAAATCATCGGCGAGGCGCCGGCCGGAAGTCTTTTTCCCGGTGAACTTGACCAAGGGCAAGCGGTGCGCATTTTTACCGGTGGCGCCATGCCCGGCGGCGCCGACACCGTGGTGATGCAGGAGGACACAGAGGCGGGCGACGGAAATGTCACCATTAATTCCGCCCCGCCAAAGGGCAAGCATGTGCGGCTTGCGGGCAATGATTTCCGTGCAGGAGAGGTAATCCTGAGAGCCGGTGAACGGCTGACCGCCCGGGCGCTGGGGTTTGCGGTATCCGCCGCTGGCGGCACCTTTCCGCTGGCCAGACGCCCGCGCGTCGCGTTGCTGGCCACCGGCGACGAGCTGGTGCCGCCGGGCATTGAGCCCGAGCCGGGACAACTGGTGGGGGCGAACAGCCTTATGCTGGAAGCATTGTTCGCGGGCTGGGGCGCCGAGGTTATCGATCTGGGCATCGCCGGGGACAGCGCTGAATCACTGCGCGCGCTGGCCCAGAGCCGCACCGACTTCGATATGCTGGTGACCATTGGCGGGGCATCGGTGGGCGACTATGACCTGGTGCAATCGGCGCTGGGCGTGGCCGGGCTGGAGGTGGATTTCTGGAAGATAGCGGTGCGCCCCGGCAAGCCGCTTATCTTCGGCCAGATTGGCGGTAAACCGATGATCGGCCTGCCCGGCAATCCGGTATCGGCATTCGTCTGCGCCACCCTCTTTGTCCTGCCCGCCATTGACGCCTTCCAGGGCGCCAGCCAGATCGGCCCCAGACAATCCCGGGCAACGCTGGACGGTGATTTGCCCGCAAACGGGCCGCGCCAGGCCTATCTGCGCGCCAGCCTTTCCCTGGGCGATGACGGGGCGGGTGATGACGGCGCATTGCATACTGCAATCCTGCCCAACCAGGACAGCGCCGCCCTCTCCAGCCTGGCCACCGCCCAAGCCTTTATCATCCGCCCGGCGGGCGCGGCGGCGGTGGAAGCCGGCCAACAGGTGCCGGTGCTGCTGCTGGATGCGCGCTGAGCGGTGCTGAGCGGTACTGAGCGGTACATTGTTGCGCGTGTTCAACCAATGCGTTAGCCTGCCCGGGCAACTGGAGGTTGGGGGACAGGGCTGTGCGCGTTGTTCGGGAATTCATCGGAAATTTGCTGATCTTGCTGGCTTTGGCCACGACGCTACTCGCTTCGGCTGCGCCGTTGCGGGCCGAAGACATCCCGCCGCGCCTGCCCGCCGCCGATTTCGCCAGACTGCCGATGTATCAGGACGCCCAACTCTCACCCGACGGCAAATACTTCGCCTACATCATGCCCATAGAAGGGCGCAATAACGTGGTGGTTCAGCGGGCGCGGATGAAAGACGGAAAGCCGGCGCGGATTCCCCCGATCAAGAAATTCGACATCGACTGGATCAGGTGGGCGAACAACGAACGGCTGCTCATCGCCTACTCGGCCATCGCCACCGG
This sequence comes from Pseudomonadota bacterium, assembly GCA_022574255.1. Lineage (GTDB taxonomy): Bacteria > Pseudomonadota > Alphaproteobacteria > Sphingomonadales > SMXR01 > JACZSK01. The sequence goes on along the minus strand of JACZSK010000058.1, from coordinate 2,069 downwards.
CTTTGGCGGAACACGGGCCGAGACACGGCTCGTGGTCGTCGACGCCGAGGTCACCGAAATCATAAATATGGTCAAGCCGAAACGCCAGAAGTTGGGCGGAGGTAAATTTTACGGGCAAATCGAAACCGATGTTATCGATATGCTGCCCGACGACCCCGAGCATATTCTGATGGCGCTGGACCCCACCAGAGACGGCAGTTATGCGGTGATGAAAATTAACATTTACACCCAGCGGCAGACGAGGGTTCAGAGCGCCAAGCGGGACGTGCAGGACTGGATGACTGACCAGCAGGGCGTGCCGCGGCTTGGTTACGGCTATTGGGGGAAAAGCAGCAAGATCAATCTTCATTACCGCGATCCGGAAACGCGCAAATGGATTGGCCTGCAGAACACGAACTGGTTTGAAGCCCATTTTTGGCCCCGGGCCTTCATGGAAGACCCGCGCTTCGCCTACGCCATCGGGCCGGTTGATGGACGCGACGCGCTGGTCCGGTTAAATGTTCCCGAAGGCAAAATCGAAGAGAAGTTGTTCGCCCACGAAAAGGTTGACGTCCGTGGGCTGGAATTCGGCCCCGGCCTGCGCAAGGTCGTTGGCGTCCGCTATACCGAGCATTTCTCCCGGGTCCATTATTTCGACGCTTATCTGAAGAAAATTCAAACCGCCATCGACCGGCTGCTGCCCGACACCGCCAACGACATCGCCCAGGCTCTTCCGGGCGGGAAGCTCTTTTTGATACGCGCGCGGAACGGCCACATCCCCGCCGAATATCACGTGCTGGATATCGCCGGAAAGCAGCTCTATTTCCTGGTTTCAACCCGGCCACAACTCCATTCCGACCAGATGGCCCATGTGGAACCGGTGACCTATGAAGCCCGCGACGGGCTGGAAATTCCCAGCTACATCACCTGGCCCAAAGGCCGGGCGCGGAAGAACCTGCCGGCCATTATATTGCCCCACGGCGGGCCCCATTCCCGCGACACCATGGATTTCGACTATCTGGCACAGTTCCTCGCCAACCGCGGTTATCTGGTCTTCCAGCCCAATTTCCGCGGCTCCACCGGCTATGGCGCCGCCTTCGAAAAAGCCGGGCGCAGGCAATGGGGCGGCGTGATGCAGGACGACCTGACCGACGGCACCAACTGGCTTGTTTCAGAGGGCCTGGCCGACCCGGCGCGCATTTGCATTGTCGGCTGGTCTTACGGCGGCTATGCGGCGCTGATGGGGGCGGTGAAGACGCCGGATCTGTTCCAATGCGCCGCCAGCATCAACGGCGTCGCCAACCTGCCCGCCCTTGTCCAGTTCGACAGGGGCTTCATTGGCGGCTCCTCCTGGATCAAAAGCATTACGCTGGATGAAGAGGGGCGACGCGCCGCCTCCCCTCACCACCGCGCCGACGAGATAAAAATCCCCATTTTCCTGGCCACCGCCAAAGACGATATCCGCGTGCCCTACAGGCAATCGAAAAGCTTTTACCGCAAGATCAGGGAACAGGTGCCGGCGACCTATGTGGAAATAAAGACCGGCGGGCACAGCCTCGAGCATGAGGACGGCCGCCGGAAGATGCTCGAGGCCCTCGACGCCTTCCTCGCGGAGTTCCTGCCGGTTGAGGGGTGAGTTTGATTTCCGCTATTCGCACCGCAGGGTCACTGATAACGAGCGCCGCGATACAGCCCTCAAGGGTATCTCAGGCAAGCGCCTGACATATCGGCGGACTCATTCAGGGGCATAACGCCCAAGAGCGTTTTACCCGCAAGGAATGGCGCGCCGAATTGCTCCTGATCCAGTGGTTACAACGAGTTAAGGATTCGCTTTAGGACACCTTCAAGACTGAGATATTTGCCGCATGACACAGCTATTGATTCCCTAAAATCTCAGATTGGGCGCTTAGTATTGTGCTAATCATTTCGATGCCCTGCGCCCATATTGCCCATGCCGCCAATAAAACCCCAACAACCGCGATAGCGGTAAACATGATGTTCCATTTAATCGCCGTTGCTGCTTCTTTAGCGTCCCTCGATTGTTCAACGGAAACCTCAACTCTGTCAAAGAGTCGATCCAACTTCCCGTC
>JACZSK010000057.1 GCA_022574255.1 Pseudomonadota bacterium | reverse complement strand
CCCGGGCGCGCCGAACGCGCGCCACCACCCGCGCCAGCATTGGCGCCCCGACGATGTCCATCAGCACCTTGCCGGGCAGCCGGCTGGACCCCATCCGGGCTTGAATGATGCAAACAACCTTCATCGTTGTCTTCCGCAAATGTTAAGAGCCCGGGGAAACGCCAAATTCGTCCCGCAGCAGCCCGTAAAAGAGTGAATCCTGCCATGCGCCATCGCACCAATAGGTCTGGCGATGGGTGCCGTCGAGGGTAAATCCGAGAGCCGGGAAAAATGCCTGCTTGGCCTTGTCGATGGAATATATTTCCGTCCATACCCGATGCAGGTTCATCTCCTCGAAACCGTAGCGCAGCAGGGTGGCCGCGGCGTCGGGCGCGAAGGTCTCGTCAATATAGGCGCCGCCGTCGCCGATATAGATCGAGAAATCAGCGTTCCTGTTGACCCAGTCGATGTAACAGAGCCCGCAAGCCCCGAGCAGCCGGTCATCCTCCAGCGAGACAATTGCGAACATGCGCACCGACGGGTCTTTCAGAACCACATTCTCATACCACGCGGTCTGTTGCTCACTGGTCAGCTCGCGGTACTCACGAAAATAACGCCTGAAGTCGGGCCGGTTGCGCCACTCCAGCAACTGCGCCAGATCGCCGGACTCGATGCCCCTGAGGCCCGTATGTTCGCCTGTCAGCATAGCGCTTCCCTACCCGGCCAGATCATCATCATAAAACGCATCGCCTTGTGCTTTCGCGGTCTGCAACTTGCTGCCCACCAGTTCGGCCAGCCGGTATGGGGCGAACGCTCCCTCAGGCGCCGGGCGCAGACATTCCAGATGATCTTCGGTCAGAACCGTTCCGGCGGCAATATCGGACTTCGCCCGGATACAGCGTCGCTGCACCAGTGCGGTTTCGGCCTCGTTGTCCTCGACGCGCTTGACGCCGTCGCCCATGGCGAATTCCAGCTCGCGCGTGCGCTCCACCATCTCGCGCCATGCCTCTGGCGACATCGAAAACGGATGGTCCGGTCCCTCGCGGCCGGTGTCGTCGGTGAAATGCTTTTCGATCACGCTGGCGCCCAGCGCCACCGCCCCCAGAACGGTGGCGTGGCCCGGCGTGTGGTCGGACAGGCCCAGAACCATATCCGGATATTTCGCAGCGAAGGATTTGATGACATTCAGATTGATATATTTGAAATTCTCCAGCTCACCGGTGTAGTTGGTGTTGCACTGCATCAGGCAAAGCTGAGGATTGTGGGCCAGCACCGCCGCCACGGCGCGCTCCACGTCCTCAACGCTGGAGGCACCGGTGGCCATTAAAACCGGTTTTCCGGCGGCAGCAATGCGCTCGACGCTTTCGATCCATGTAATGTCACCGGAGCCGATCTTGAAGGCGGCAACATCGCCGGCAAACATCTCGATGGCAGCAGTGTCATAGGGTGTGGTCATGAAATCGATGCCGGCTTTGCTGCAGGTATCAACCAGCGCCTGGTTCCAGTCGCGCGAACATTCATAATCCTCATAGATCTCGAAAACCGGCTTCGACCATTTGGCCTGATGCGACATCCGCGCGCCGAGATCGCGAAACCCCCGGTCAGAGACAATATTTCTGGCCAGAAAATGCTGGAATTTGGCGGCATCGGCGCCAGCTTCCTTGCAGGCCCAGATCAGTGCCTTGGCGCGCTCCAGATCGCCATCGTGATTGGCGGCAATGTCGGCGACAAAATAGGCCGGCTCGCCGGGCCCCACACGGCGGCCGTTGATCGTCAGGTGATGATCGTATTTCATTGGCGGCGCTCGTGTTCACTGACCAGAGAATCGACAACTTCATCCAGCGTTGGAAACTCATAGGTCACGATAGTTTCGGCCCGGGATACGTCAAGCCCCAGGCTCTCGGCGCGCGGCGGCTGCAGCCCCTCAACGCTGCCCGGCGAAATTTGCGGCTCGGCAATGCCCATTCGCCTGGCCAGCGCCCGGATAAAGGCCTCCTTGCTGCACGTCTGGCGCGAAGCCACATTCAGCAGCCCGCTTGCCCCCGCGCCAACCAGATCAAACATTATGCCGGCGAAGGTCGCGGCATCGATTGTTGATGTGTAATAGTCGGAGAAGGCGGTAATGCTCTCCTTCGCGCCTAAAGCGGCGATGGCCCATTCGATAAATGTGGGCTGGCCTGCCCGGCCGCGAAAACCGGTAACATTGGTGCGCAATACCAGGGCGTCCGGGTTGCCCAGAGCCGCCCCCTCCCCGGCAAATTTGCTGCGCCCATAGGCGTTCACCAGCGTCACCTTTGCCTCCTCATCGTGAAGCGCGTCTCCGTCGCCGGTGAAATAATGATCGCTGGATATTTGCACAAATCCGGCGCCGATCGCCGCCGCCTGCCGGGCCATAACGCCCACTGCTTGGGCGTTCACCGCATTGGCGCCCTCGGGGTCGGCCTCGCACAGGGCCAAGTCGACAAGGGCTGCGGAATTTATGATCAGATCCGGTTTTTCGCGGGCAATAGCGCTTTCCAGCGCTGCGGCGTCGGTGATATCCAGAGTGATGCCGGCTGCCGAGCGGGCCAGTGAAGTAACGCCATAACCCCGGCGCCCGGCCTCTGCACCAAGAGCCCGGCCAAGCATTCCAGTGGCGCCAATGAGCAATAATTTGCCTGGCATCGGATTGTCGGGCATCGGGCGGCCTTTATTTCTGTTCCGTTTCCGCCAGCATCGCCTCCAGCTCGGACGACGACAACCACCATTCGTTATTGTCGCTGCGATACTCGAAATCTTCGGCCACGCCCGGCTTGCCGTCTTCGCGGAAAGACGTTCGTTTCCAGAACTGCCACTCCGGCTCGATGGCGTAGCGATCGCCCAGGTCGACGGTCACCCGCGACGAGTATTGATCCACCATCATCTCGTGCAGCTTTTCGCCGGGGCGAACGCCGATGATTTTTTGCCCAAGGTCCGGCGCCATGGCGGTGGCCAGGTCGGTAACCTTCAGGCTGGGTATCTTTGGCACGAAAATCTCGCCGCCACGCATCATTGATATGGCCGACAAGACAAAGTTCACCGCCTGGTCCAGCGTGATCCAAAACCGTGTCATACGGTCATCGGTAATGGGCAATTCGCTGGCACCGTCCTCGATTAACTTGCGGAAAAAGGGCACGACGCTGCCCTGCGAGCCAATAACGTTTCCATAGCGCACAACAGAGAATTTGGTGCCGCTTCCAATGCCCAGGTTGTTGGCCGCCACGAAGATCTTGTCGGCTGCCAGCTTGCTGGCGCCATACAGGTTGATCGGGTTCACCGCCTTGTCGGTGGACAGGGCGATCACGGTTTTGACTTCCGCCCGAATTGCGGCCTGCACCACATTCTCTGCACCAATCACATTGGTGTTGATACATTCAAAGGGATTATATTCGGCGATGGGAACCTGTTTCAGCGCCGCCGCATGAATCACCAGGTCGACCCCGCGCATGGCCATTTCCAGCCGGTCGCGATCTCGTACGTCACCAATGAAAGAGCGAAATACCTTGGCATCCTCACCGGTGAGCGCGTTGAGCATCTTGAAATGCTCATGCTCGCCGCGCGAATATACCGCCACACGGCGGGGCGCGAAATCGGCCATGACCCGGCGAAGAAAGGCCTTGCCGAATGACCCCGTCCCGCCGGTAATCAGGATCGATTTTCCCTCAAGATCGGGCATGTCGTCGGTGAACAGGTCAGCCATCAGTTTTGCTTCTCCAGCAGGAACCAGTTTATGTCGCCCAGGGAAAACACCGGGTCGCGGTGATAATCAAAGCCGTAATCGACCAGCTTCAGGTCAGCAAAGCGGTCGAGCATTTCACCGGCGAAATCGCGCTTGAAAAGGCGGTCGCTGTGGCCCCGATAGGCAATCTCGACCGGTGTCGGGCTGTAATATTCCATGATGCCGATATAGCGGTGGCTCAGGTCATAAAGGCTCTGGTAAACAAGTGGCAGGGACTTGGGCTCGATATGGATCATGACCGTGGAGGTGTAGGTGAAATCGTAGGTCTCGTCCGATTGAAACTCGAGGATCGAGGCTTCGTGAACGTCAACCCAGTCGCTGCGCGCCAGCTCCCCGGCCGCCTTCGCGTTGATTTCAACCGCCGCCGCCCGCAGGTCGGGAAACAATACCTTCAGCGCATGCAGGTTCAGACCGATATTTGCGCCCAGTTCCATGGCTGAGCTGATCGGCGCGGCGCCGGCAAACATGCGGGAAAAGCGCGCCACCCGCGCCGGCAGCAACGCGGCCTCGCAATTGCGCCCAATATAGTCGTCGCCGAAATCGCCCGCCCAGAATTCCTCCTGCCCGGTTTTGTAAGTCTGGTCCATTTTCTTCCTTCGACGCGTCTCTCGATTGTCAAAATATATGCGGAAAGACGTGCATGAATCGTTAACCATATTACTCGCGCTACCAACGGATGAGATTTAACAGCTCCTGTAGATGGTTATGCCGCGTGGTTATCATGATAATCGAACTCAGAAACCTCAGAGATTAAAGACGAAGCGCCGCTCTTGTTGAAACTCCTGACCGAAGCGTGTACCAAATTTAGCAGTGGTGGCAGCGGGAACAGGCGTATCAATTAATGACGAACTTCAGATACTCGAAATCATCCGCTGGCTACCTTCTGCACAAGACGTCCCTGCTGGATGGAAACAAGCAGAATCTGGAAAAGAATGGCGTCATTGCTGCACTTTACAGAAAGCAGCCCCTTCGAACCCATTGCAAAAACTGTGAAGCGCCTTTCCCTCCCCAGTCTGCGCCCGATTTCACTTCGCATAGCATCGATTATTACTTTTGCCGAAACTGCGAACATCTGAACGGAATGCACCAGGATACTGCAGAATTCGCGAACGCCCTCTATGCCGACAGCGACGAGATCAATTATCACGAGGCCTATACAGCCGATGAGACCGACGCCTACCAGAGCAGGGTTTCCGACATCTACGTGCCAAAGGTTGATTTTCTTCTCGAGGTCGTCGGCTCAGAAGGCAAAACAGCGAATATGGAAGTTCTGGATATTGGCAGCGGAGCGGGGCATTTTGTCGAGGCTCTGAGGAGCCGCAACATCCCCGTGCGCGGGCTGGAGATTTCCGGCAATGCCGTAAATTACGGCAACAGGATGATGGGCGAAGATATTTTGTGCCAGGTCGAGTATAAAGAACTGCTGGACGGAATATCAGCCTCAAAGGCCTCCGTCGTAACCATGATCGGCGTGCTGGAACATCTGGCCGAGCCGCGCGAGGTTCTTGCGGTCATAAAAGACAACCGAGACATCAGATATCTGTACCTTGTATTGCCCGTTGTCTCGTTGGCTATTTTCCTGGAGATGTTCTTCCAGGATTCCTTTAACAGAGTGCTGGGCGGGGGCCACACACACCTCTATAGCCGTAAATCACTCGCACATATCCTTGATGAATTCGGTTTTGACAGCATTTCAGAATGGTGGTTCGGTGCCGACATTCCAGATCTGATCCGTTTTGGCCAGATTGAACTCGGTCGCGCTTCGGCCAGCGATTACGTCAAAGATCTGTGGGAGCAAAAATTCCGGGGTATCTGTGACAAATTGCAGTCAGTTATCGACCACGAACATTTCTGCAGTGAAATTCACATAGTGGCAAAAAAACGGTCGTTTTGATTAAATATCCTCGGACGCAATCAAATATAGTCTGCCCACAACCTTCTCCGTACATGCCAAAAGGCCCGGCAACCGCCGGTCCACTTCAAAAGCAGGTTTGCGTTGCTAGACTTCGCCGTCGATCAACAGACCCGCGGCCTCGCGGAACCTGGTGATAAAGTTCAAAACCTCTTCCGGCGGGAACTGGCGAACAACTTCACCGGTTTCATCATCAATCCGCTTGTAGACAAAACGTCCGGTTTCGCTGTCCCGGGAAATCTCCAGGCTTGTGGTAACTTTCTCGCCACCAACGGCAACGCCTGGCACAAAATCGTCCAGAAGCGATGCGACCCTGTCCAGGGTCTCGCTCAATCCGCTGTCATGCGATACGACCTGTTGTGCCGCGCCGCCCACCGTGGTGCGTGACCCAACGACCGCCGTTTTCCTGTCGACCCCCTTCGAAGCCTTGGGCTCCTCGGCTGACTTGCTGTCAGTGCTCCGAGCAGCACCAGGATTTCGAACCTGCCCCGGCGAGGGTCCGGCGAGCGTACCAACTCTGGTATCAAATTCGCTCATAATGCCTTTCCTTTAGGAACATGTTGCCCTGCTTGCTTTACTCCGGTCCTGGTCCTTTATCTTCGGCCTATTCAACCTTCTCCGAACAAGAGGACGAATAGCGAATACGAAAATCTTGACCCCAAACCTGCGAGCAGGGTGGGTGAGATTCTTGCGAATCTCACCCGGAAACCTCTACTTATCCGAACAGAGACAGAAGAATTGTCGGCTGCTGGTTGGCAATCGCAAGTGCCTGAATACCAAGCTGCTGCTTGACCTGCAGGGACTGCAAGTTGGCACTTTCCTTGGCCAGATCGGCGTCAACGATGTTGGAAATACCAATTTGAATCGTATCCGACAATTTGGTCAGGAACTCCTTCTGCCTCTCCAGGGCCTTGCTACCGGCGCCAAAGGCCGAGAGCGCCGCACCCAGATTGGTGATCGACGCTTCAATGTTGGTCAGCGCCGTCGCCGCATTGGTTGCAGTATCGACCGACTCCGTCGCGGTCACGGTGATGATTGTGCCACCGAGCGACAGACCCTGCGCGGCGATGGTCAGCGTTGCAGAAGCATCGCCATTCAGGATGGCGACAATGTCGTCGGCCACAACAGCATTGGTGCCGTTGAACTCGGCGTTGCTGACAATGTTGGTGATCGAATCGCGAATTGACACAAAGTCATCGTTCAGCGCCGTCCGCGTCGCGGTATCGATGCTGGGGTCGTTGGCGGCCACCGCCTTCTCTTTCAGCGAAATGAGAATGTCGGAAACCGATTCGGCCGCGGCAAGCGCCACGTCCACGGCACCCAGGGCGCGATCAATGGACTGCTTGGCGGCGCTGAGGCCGGCCACGTCCGCACGCAGATTCTGGGCAATGTTGAAGAACGCCGCGTCGTCCTTGGCACTGGAAATCCTCAAACCGGTGTTGATCCGGTTCTGAACAACGGCCAGCTGCTTGCTGGTCTTGGTCAGGGCTTGCAGGGCGATAAGGGCGCCGGCGTTGGTGTTGACTGAAAAAGCCATTTTTCTCTTCTCCTTTTGAGAATTACACGAGCATTTTGCTCTGCGCGCATTTTGCGTGCCCACTATATGAAGCAAGCCCCGTGCCATGCGGGGGCGCGTTAAGGTTTGCTGCTTAGCCCGTTGGTATTCCGGGGTTTTTTGCGGAAATCGGGTTAACTATAGGAAGAATTTTGCGGCCAACGCGGCAAGTTTTGCCGGGCAGGCACGGCAAAGCAGGCAAATCTTGCCCCACTGGGCAATTTTTGCCGGTCCGGCGAGGCCATGGGCTTCGCCGTTGCGGAATATGGAAATTTGAATAACCCGTTCTGGGTCTGGTTTCCGGTCCTGATCTGAATCTGAACCTAGACTTCTTCTCTGACGCTGCCTTCTGGCAGGTCGGGTGCGGTCGATTTTTCGTCCGCTTCGGGATCTGCATTGGTGGCCGTTTCGGCGGCCCCCTCTTGCGCCTGACCGGGTGTCATCGCCAGACCTTCCATGATCGTGCGGTTTACCTTGATCAAGGCATCGATGTCGTCGTCGTATCCCCGCGCCACCTGGGAAGTATGCTTGGAGACCCAGATAGAGAGCGAGATGATCCCGGCGCGAAGTTCGTCCGTAAGCAAATTGCCTTCGACACCGCAATCGGTGCTCAGTGCCGACCACAGGCGCCGGTTCCAATCCAGCGCCGCAAAGAACTTCTGGTCGCGTTCGCCGGAATCGCGTGCTTCGGCAAGCGCGCGGGTCACCGCGCTAAAGAGCCTGAGCTCAGTTTCGCGCGACGTCTCGGTCGCAATTTTTGTGGTTTCATAGGCGTTAAGCGACATCCGCCAGCAATTCCTCTTCAAAGGCAATGACCTTCTTACAGTTCATCACCGCCCGGTAATAATTTTTGGCCATCACGTCCTTGCTGATCTGAACGCAAAGCTCCAGGATCGCGGGTGTCTGGATTGCATTCATCAACTCGGTAATGCGCGCGACGAAAGTTTCGTAATATTTGTCGTACCCGTCTTCATCCAGATACATCAGCATGATCGGGAAATAGACCCGCCGCGCCGGTGTGTTGGCTTCTTCTTCCTGCATGATGTCACGCTCGCGCAGGATCGCCGCTTTGTTGTGGATAATCAGGCTGGTGCGCCGGTCGCCATTGGCGATAACCGCACCGTTGATTACGATTTTCTCACCTGGTTTCAGGGATAGTTTCAAGGCCATTTTCTTCACCCTTTCCTGTCCCCTCATGCGCTTCCGCGCGGGACAGCCTTCCTGGTTCCAATTAATCACAGACTTTCGTTAACAACCATTGAACCCCAGGCACTACAATTCCGCTCATTCGATTGGCGCGCGGGCTTCGGGTTCAACGCCAACATCATTAACCATGTCGGCACCGCTTACCAAGCAAGCGCCATGCCAGTTACGCAACCTGATCGCCGGGAAGAATGCCGGTTTATCCAAAGGCCGCCGCCCAGCCTGCAATGCCACGCCGGTGCAGGCTTCTGTGGCGTTAGACTTTATTAAGCATATTTGTGTTGTCATGGCGTAACCCGGTCCTTTTCAGGCAGAATCGCGAGCAGACAATGGAAAAAATTGCCGTTAGCGGCACAAATGCCCCCACGGACCAACAGTCGCCCGAAGTCAGCCGGCTCGTAAACAAGGGCCGGAAACATTTCAATAAGAAGGAATGGGAAAAGGCCGCCAAATATTATGTGGCGGCATGGAACCTGGCGCCCGAAGACAAAAAGCTGTTGATCGTTGTCAGTCATCTGCTGGTTCAGCTTGGGGTTCGCGAGCAGGCCATCGCGGTGCTGGAAAAGGCGCTGGAGGTCAACGGCCCGACCCAGGAAATTCTCGGCATTATCGGCCAGATGGCGCTGGAAATGCGCATGATGGATATCGCGGAAAAACTCTTTGACCTGCATGTCCAACTGTTTCCCAGCGTCGCTTACGGGTATAATTCGCTGGCCAATGCCTTGGGTGGCCAGGAACGCTATGACGAGTCCATCGCCATGTTGCAGGAAATCCTCCCCTTGTTTCCCGAGGACGGCAGTCTGTGGAACACGCTGGCGTCGCATGTGAGCATGCGCGACGGTCTACGCGATTCAATCGTATTCTATGAAGAGGCGTATCGCCTGAACCCCAAGGATTACCGGGTGCCCAATAATCTGGCCCGGATTCATGAGCAACTGAATGAATTTGAGGAAGCGCGGAAATGGGGCGAACGCGCGGCCAAGCTGAAGCCCGGCGACCCGGAACCGTTGCTCGGCCTGGGCACCACCTATCTGGCCCTGGGCAATCTGAAAAAGGGCTGGCGCTATTACCAGTATCGCCTGGACAAACGGCGCAAAAGTATGGTCGTCCATTATACCCACACCCTCCCCGCCTGGGACGGGCGCAGCCTGAAGAACAGATCCATCCTGGTCGCCTCCGAGCAGGGCGTTGGTGACGAAATCCTGTTCGGGCTGGCGCTGCCAAGGATTTTGAGCGAGGCAAAGAAAGTCTATATTGGCTGTGACAGCCGGCTGATCTCGGTATTCCAACGCAGCTTCCCGGAGGCCGAAATCGTCGGCGCCATGGGCGCGGAGAGCCATGGCTACTATTATCGCGGTTATCCGGAACTGGAAGAGCGGCTGAAATCCGGAGAAACCAAAATCGATTGCGCCACCGAGTTCGGCAGCATTCCCCGCTTCCACTGGAGCAGTGTGGAAGACATTCCGCAGTTCGAGGAGGGTTTCCTGAAGACCGATGACGAACGCGTCGCCGAATGGAAAAAGCGCCTCGCCGCGCTTGGCGACAAGCCCAAGATTGGCCTGGCTTGGCGCAGCAGCAAGATGACGGCGGATCGCAAGCGCATTTACCTGACTGTGGAAGATCTGCTGCCCATTCTGCAGACCCCCGGCGTGGAATTTGTCAATGTCCAGTACGGCGACTGCACCGAGGATATAAAGAAAGCCCGGGACGAATACGGAATCACCATCCATGAATGGGATGATCTGGACCTGAAGGACGATTTTGAAGGCACGCTGGCGATGATGAAAAACCTCGACCTGATCATCGGGCCGACCTCGACGCCGGCCATTATGGGCATGGGCGTCGGCATACCGGTGTGGTGGCTGGCCCGCCATACGCCCTGGTGGACCTTCGGTACCGGTGGCACGCCCTTTCATGCCAAAGGATCGGTGACCGTCGCCCAGGTGGAAACGCCGTGGCTGGACACCACACCCGGCGTCGCGGAAAGGCTGGCCCGGGCCGCCAAGGCGGGCGATTTTACTATTGAATAAACGTTGCCTGGATTTCATCCACTTAACTGATCACATGAGCTAACAGGTATAATATATTGAAATTTCGGGTTTTCTTTATGTCGTTTGGACCTGCATTATGACCCGCGTCGTTGCCGTCATACAGGGCCGGTTGGGCTCCACCCGCCTTCCCGGCAAGGTGTTGATGCCACTGGGGGATCGACCGATGATCGCCCAGATTTTTCGCCGTCTGAAGGCCGCCAGCGAGCTGGACGAAGTGATTATCGCCACCGCCGACAACGAAGCCAACCGCCCGCTGGTCGATTTTGCCAAAGAGGCGGGCCTGCCGGTCTTTGCCGGCGAGGAAGAAGACCTGACCGACCGCTTCCTGAAAGCCGGCAGGGCATATGGCGCCGACGCCTTGCTCCGCGTCACCGCCGACTGTCCCTTCGTCGATCCGGCGCTGGTCGATCAGATGGTCGCCGCCTACAAGCAGCAAGCGGGCGAAATCGACTTTCTGGCCAACAACCGGCCGGGCAGCTATCCCCATGGCCTGGACATGGAGATCATCGCCATGACGGCGCTGGAGCGCCTGTGGCGTGAGGAGACCGACCCCTTCAAGCGCGAGTGGTTCACCCTCAATTTCTGCGATCTGGAGGGTCATGCCCAGAACGCCTATCGCTGCCGCAACCTGCCGGCCTCCAAGCCCCTGCCCCGTTTGCGGCTGACCGTCGATTACGCCGAGGACATGGAGATGGCGCGGCGCATTTTTGCCGAACTCGACAGCCCCGATACCATCTTCGGCCTGCATGACATTCTTGAATTGATTGACGCCCGCCCGGAAATTGCTCAAATCAATGCCATGCACGGCAGCGAAACTGCGGCGGACGGCGTAGCGCGGGCGCTGGATGAGAGCCTGCGGGAAAAGGAAGCATCATGAGCAGCCTGTTTCTGGACGGCGACAGAATCGCCCTCGTCCCCCTCGAGAAAGAATCCTACTGCCGCAATATGGCCGCCTGGGTGCATGATGACGAGGCCACCCATTACATGCTGACCGGGGTCTTTCCCATGACCCATGAGGCCTTGCAACGCGAATATGACCGCATCGGCGAGAACAAGGCGGATATCGTGCTCGCCGTCATCAGAAAAGAAGACGAGGCCTTTGTCGGCACCGCCGGGCTTTACGGTATTGCCTGGCAGGCCCGCAATGCCGAGTTTCGCATCTTCCTCGGCGACAGATCGGCCTGGAACGGCGGGCTGGGAACCGAGGCGGCAGCCCTGATGGTGCAATATGCCTTTGACCGCCTGAATCTGAACAAGGTCTGGCTGGGCGTCAACGAAGAGAACAAGGGCGCCATAAAGTCTTACGAAAAGGCTGGTTTTGTCCATGAAGGCAGGTTGCGTGAAGAGGTCTATCGCAATGGCCGCTATTACGACGCCCTGAGGATGAGCCTGCTGCGCGCCGACTGGCTGGCCGGAAAATCCGGCGACTAGCGATGACCGCTACCCCCCCATATCGCGCCGCGGTGATCGGCTGCGGCTATATCGGCAGCCGCGTCGAGGAACTTGCACCGGGCAACGTCGCCAGCCACGCCGGGGCCTACAAGGCGGCCACGGGCACCGAACTGGTCGGCGTTTTCGACGCTGACGCCGAACGCGCCCAGGCCGCTGCTGCGCATTGGGGCACCACCGCCTTCCCTTCGCTGGAAGCCTTGCTGGGCGAGGCAAAGCCACAGATTGTCAGCATCTGCTCACCGACCGAATTCCATGCCGCCCAGGCTGAGGCTTGTCTCAAGGACGAGGCGGTTGTGGCGGTTCTGGCGGAAAAACCACTGGCTGTCTCGATCACCGAGGCAAAAAGTCTGGCGGCGCTGGCGCGCAGCCTTGCCAAGCCACTGGCGGTCAATTATTCGCGCCGGTTCGACCCCGGTCACCAGCAGGTCGCCCGCGAAATCCGCGACGGCAAGCTGGGCCGCATACAGCATGTCAGCGGCTGGTATACCAAAGGCATCCGCCATAACGGCAGCCATATGCTGGACCTGCTGAGCTGGTTTTTTGGCGGCGTTGCGTCGGCGGAGGTCACCGCCGTTCACCACTGGAATGACCAAAGCGATGACCCCGGCATTGACGCGGATATCGAATATTCCAGCCAGGGAGATGAAACTGGCGCCAGGGCGCGCATCTTCGGCTGTGACGCCGCGGCCCATAATATTTTTGAGTTGTTCATCCTTGGTGAGGCAGGCCGCATGCGGCTGAGCGAGGGCGGGCACAGGATAGAGCGCCAACTGGTCGGCGACGATCGCCACAATCCGGGCTATCGGGCGCTGGGACCGGTCGAGATAATTCAGACAGTGATGAAGGACAGTGCGCTGAATGCCGTGGAAGACCTGGTCGCGGTTCTGGCGGGCCAGCGCGACGCCCCGGCAAGCAACGCCAAAAACGCCTGCATTGCCCTTGAACTGGCCGACAGGCTGGCCTCCCAAGCCATCGACCTGACCCGCCCGGCGAAAGCCGTACCATGAGCAAACTGGCACTCTTTGGCGGCACACCGCTGCGCACCACCCCTTTCACCTCCTACAACCCCATCGGGGAAGAGGAAAAAGCGCGCGTCGCGGGGGTTCTGGACAGCGGCCTGCTGTCGGGCTTCATCGCCGAGCCGGGCGAACATTTCCTCGGCGGACCCGAGGTGCGCGAACTGGAGGAACTCACCTGCGAAATGATGGGCGCCAGGTTCGCGGTGACCATGAATTCGGCGACTTCCGCCCTCTACGCCGCCGTCGGCGCCGCCGGCCTGGGCCCCGGCGACGAGATGATCGTCACCCCCTACACCATGTCGGCCTCGGCGACCGCGGCGCTGGCCTGGGGCGCGATTCCCGTCTTCGCCGATATCGACCCGGAGACCTTTTGCCTTGACCCGGCAGCGGTGGAGGCCCTGGTCAGCGAACGCACACGGGCAATCATGGCGGTTGACCTCTTTGGCCATCCGGCGGATTTCGCGGCTTTGAAGCGCATTGCCGCGCAGCATGACCTGATCCTCATCGAAGACGCGGCGCAGGCGCCAATGGCCTCGCTGGACGGCAAGCAGGCGGCAACGCTTGGCGATATCGGCATTCTCAGCCTCAACCGCCACAAGCATATTCATTGCGGCGAAGGCGGCATCGCGCTGACCGATGACCCGGAGCTGGCGCGCCGCCTGCAATTGATCCGCAACCACGGCGAAGTGGTGGTCGAGCCGGGCGAGAATCTCGCCAGCATGATCGGCCAGAATTACCGCATGACCGAGGTTCACGCCGCCATCGCCATCGAGCAGATGAAAAAACTTCCCGGGCTGGTGGCACGACGCCAGACGCAAGCGGACGAGATCAGCCGGGCGTTGGACGGCCACCCGCTGTTGACGCCACCGGTGGTGCGGGATGGCGTCACGCATGCTTACTACGTCTATGCCACGCGCCTTCGTCGGCGTGAGAATCCACAAGTTTCCCGCGACGTTCTGGCACGGGCGCTGAGCGCCGAGGGCCTGCCCGCGACGGCGGGCTATGTGACGCCGCTCTATGAGCTGCCCCTTTACCAGCAGCGCATTGGCATGGGGAGCGGTAAAGGCGATCAGGGCTGGCCTTTTTCGCTGGCCCCCCATGTGGACTATGCCGCATGCGCCTGCCCGGTGGTCGAGCGCTTGGAAACGCAGGAGCTTTGCCTGTTGGGCAATGTGCATGGCGCGCTGAGCGACACCGAAATGGCCGACACTCTGGCAATCCTGGAGAAGGTCGGCGCGGGGGCCGATCAGCTTCATGGCGTCACCGCCACCGACCTGCCGGGGAGTTGAGGCCGTGGGCGGGCAGCGGAAAACTCTTCTGTTCGTAAGCGGCGACCCCGGCGGCATCTCGTCGCTGGCCCCGGTGATCGAGACTTGTGAGAGCTTTGCCGACATTACCCTGTGGCTTCATGCGGACAGTCTGGCCGCCTATTCCCCCCGCCATCCGCAACTGACGTCACTTGATATCAACGCGCTCCGCGCCTTTGCCCCCGATCTGGTCATCACCGGCACCAGCATGGCCCCGGACAGCGACGACAAGCGCGCCGTCCGGCTGGCTAATGAGGCCGGCATCCCCAGCATCGCCTTTGTTGATTTCTGGTCGAATTACCGGGAGCGCTTCGCCGATGCGGCGGGCAAACTGCATTTCCCCGATTTTATCGCCGCGGTCGATGACGCCGCCTGCGGCGAAATGGCAGCGCTGGGATTCCCGGAAGAAAAACTCCTGCCAATCGGGCCATTGCGCCTTGAAGGACTGCCCAAACCAAATCCCGACCGCAAGGGTATATTGTTCATCTCGCAGTGCCTGGAAGAAGCCTATGGCGGCCGCGAGGCCTGCCGCCAACGCCTTGGCTATTGCCCGGAGGACGCCTTCCGCTGCCTCCAGGCCGCACATATTCCGGACATGCCGCTGGCGGTACGTTTCCACCCCAGGGAGAAACCCTTTCCCCTGCCTGCGGGAGTAGAAGACTGGAGCGATGGCGAGGCCTCCGCCGCCCTGGCGCGGGCTGAACTGGTCGCGGGCATGACCGGCTCCATGCTGCTGGATGCTTACTTTATGAGATTGCCGGTGGTCAGCATCCAGCCCGGCATGGTTGGCCCCGGAAATCAGAGAGAGGACGCGCTGATGCTCAGCCGCCGGGGCTTTATCCCGCGCCTCGGCTCCACGGAGGAGCTGCAAGAGGCCCTGCCCGGCCTGCTGGCGGCATCACCAGCCATAGCGCCCGAGCTGGCAAGCTGGAGCGACGGCAAGGCGGTGGCGCGATTCGTAACCCTTATTCGCCGGCAACTGGCCTGACCACTTCCCCTGCCCTCGCGCATCCCTCGCGCATCGCTCGCTAATCTCTTGCTGCCTGCTTCCCGCCCGCCTAATCTCGCGCCCTAACGGGAACCCAAGAGGAAGAGCATGAAATTCGAAGGCACCAAGGCCTATGTGGCCACCCAGGACCTCAAAATCGCGGTCAATGCCGCGGTCACCGTGGAGCGTCCGCTGCTGATCAAGGGCGAGCCGGGCACGGGAAAGACCGTGCTGGCGGCGGAAGTGGCGGCGGCGCTGGGCCGGCCGCTGATCGAGTGGCATATCAAATCGACCACCAAGGCGCATCAGGGCTTGTACGAGTATGACGCCGTGACGCGGCTGCGCGACAGCCAACTGGGTGACGAGCGGGTCAATGACATCAGCAACTACATCAAGCGCGGCAAGCTGTGGGAGGCTTTCACCGGCGTCGAGGGGGCCGACAAGGCGCCGGTGCTGCTGATCGACGAGATCGACAAGGCCGACATCGAGTTCCCCAACGATCTTCTGCTTGAGCTCGACCGCATGGAATTTCATGTCTATGAGACCGGCGAGACCATTCGCGCCGTGCAGCGCCCCATCGTCATCATTACCTCGAACAACGAGAAGGAACTGCCCGACGCCTTCCTGCGGCGCTGCTTTTTCCACTACATCAAGTTCCCCGACGCCGACGTGATGCGCGAAATCATTGATGTGCATTACCCCGATATCCAGAAAAAGCTGGTCGCCGAGGCCCTGAAGGTCTTTTACGAGATCCGCGAAGTGCCGGGCATGAAGAAGAAACCCTCCACCGCCGAGCTGCTGGACTGGCTGAAACTGTTGATGGCCGAGGAGCTGCCCCTCGAAGTGTTGACGTCGCGCGACCCGCGCAAGCTCATCCCGCCGCTGCATGGCGCCCTCCTGAAGAACGAGCAGGATGTGCATCTGTTCGAGAAGCTGGCCTTCATGCACCGTAGAGAGGGAGGGTAGAAATCTCAGGATGTCCGAAAATAGCGCTGAAGAAATATTTAGAATTCTTAGGGAGGAGCACGAAAAGCGTTTAGAGGATGGGGATTATTTTACTTTGGATCACCGGGAAAGCGCTCTTAGCTCCCTCGAATTGACTGCTGAACTGCTGCCTAGGACGAGGTCAGACGTAGCAATTTGGAAATGGGTGATCTTGAGCACACATGACGCACTGTTCCAAGCCATCACTGGGGCTTTGGCCGGACATAATACTCTCAATCATTTATCTAAAAAAGGTCGGCAAATAATGTTGAAGTCTTGGAACAATGATGGAAATCATACAGAAACTGAATTTTCTAAAGAACAAGTTAAAGAAATTTCACACGTAGCTGGATTTGCCGAACTCTGGGACCGAACTAAGGACTCGGACATGATGCATAGAGCCCCAATCACTGTTACAGATACTGAAGATAGGCGCATCAAAGACCTGAATAGTTTTCGCGGAGATATGCTCCACCCTGACGTAAGCGTCCATTTATTCATCACGCATGGGTTGCCGGAAATGATCGATACAGCCGCCACAATCTGCGCGAATTTGCTCACCACACATCCTTCACACTGCATACATTTCAAGGACAGCCAGAGAAAGCGGTTAGAGAAAGCTCTCCTAGTATGCCAAAACTTCCTGAAAGCTTAGCCGGCCCATGTTCACTGAATTCTTCTTCACCCTGCGCGATGGCGGGATTCCCGCATCGCTGAAGGAGTATCTGACGCTGATGGAGGCGATGCAGCGGGGCTGCGCCAGCTATAAGGTCGACGACTTCTATTACCTCAGCCGCGCGGCCCTGGTTAAGGATGAGCGCAACCTGGACAAGTTCGACCGCGTCTTCGGCCACGTGTTTAAGGGTCTTGAATCCGTTGACGATGATCTGTTCGCCGAGATACCGGAGGAATGGCGGGACCGATGCCCCGGGTTCCGGGGAAGCAGTTGTCGAGATTCCGGAGGTGCGCGATTTAACGCCAGAAGACTTAGATTCATTTCAAGATGAGGAGACCAGTGACGAGGATGAAGGACGATAAAATATTAAGGCGCCGGCGGCCTGGGTTTGATTGCTATTTGAAGCCGAGGCAGGTGGCCGAGCGGTTGGGTGTCAGCAAGGATTTTATTCTCGATATGATTGCGAAGGGTAAGCCCGATGGAATTTTTCCAGCGGTGAAGCCGTCCTCGAACTTGGTGTTGGTGAGTGAGTCAGCGGTCCGGGCGTGGCTGAAGCGAAACGAGCGAGATCTAAGTTGGTAAGGGCGGGAGCTAATTTTTTATGGAACAGTCACTTAAGCAATATTTGCTCACTCCAGATCAGATGTCGGAGGAGAATCTGATTAAGCTGGTGTTATACGGGCATTATCAGGTCGAGGTGGTGCAGTTTCGGGAGCTAGATTCTATAGCCATAGATAAAAAAGGGCTCTTAGGGCGAATGCGTGGAGCCATGGATTTGGCAGCGGATGCCGGCTGGAAATATTTCGAGGGGCTGAAACAGGCCAAGAAAACCGGTCATAGTGGAGGGAAGGCGAAACAAAAGGGAGTCGAGGGCGAAAATGGTCAAGGTGCTGGTGGGGGAGAGCGTCCCTGGCTGGCGGAATTGGCACGAATTAGGGAGATTATAAGTGGGCGCATGGTCTTGCACCTGCCGGAGCCGAACGGGCCTCCTGGGGCGAATTTGGGGGCAACAACGGATTGGCAATCAACAGATTTTAACGGAGGAATGAGCGATGGCGGAGAGTGATACCATTTTTGATACCGAATCGGGTGCGGATGCCGAGGTTCGGGAGCCGGTGGAAGTCGGAGAGTACGTCCAGGCGGAGATGCCCATCGGAGACGGATTCGAGGAGAAAAGGGCGGGGGGGGGGTGCCGCCGAAAAACCAGCCTCTTCCATCTCAACTGGTTTGGGTGATGTAAAATTTTCAGACAAAGGGGACTTTCTATATGAGAGCCGGGTCGCAAAGGCGCTGGGGCTGCCTCAAAGGGACCTGGCGGCGTTCCGCGAGGCCAAACTGAAGGATGGGGATGACTGGACCAGTTATAAAGGGGCGGTGGTATATTCGGCTGCGGGATTTAAAAAGATTAAAAAATGGTTTGTAAAATTTGCGGGCGCCGGTGCAGGCAACGTCGAGATTGAGTCGGATAAAGAATACGCATTTTTAAAGGTGTATCGGACGACGAAGAACCCCAAGCTTTTGTTGGCCGTGGGGGTGGATGATGAAATCAGTAATAGAAAAAAATTACCCGCTCCTCAGATTATTCAGAGAATAAAGGTGGGGCTGAGCAAGGAGTGGTGTCCGGGGATGATTATTCGATGTCGCCGGCTCAACGGGAACCTTTGGATATACCGGGGGAAGATTCCGCAGGCCAATACCAAGCACCGATTCTTTGCAAAACCAAAACAAAACCGGGCGGTTTCCGACAGAAAACCGGCTGGTTTATTAGAGGATGTTTTAAAAAATGATAATTCGTCCTGATTACTTCAATCATTGGAAAACACTGACGCTGGCCGAGCTGACGGCTCTGGGAAAACCATCGATCCTGATCCCCCTCCCGCGTTCGGCCGGCGATCATCAACGCTCCAATGCCGAGCGGCTGGCGGCTCGCGGAGCGGCGATCGTCATCGATGAGAACGACCCGGGAGCAGCGCCGCAAATCAAAGCAT
>JACZSK010000156.1 GCA_022574255.1 Pseudomonadota bacterium | reverse complement strand
AGGCCGGCCACCAGGCCGTCCAGGCTATGGCTCGCCAGCAGGGGCGCCGAGGCGCAGAGCAGGAATACACCGAGGCTGGTCACCCAGCGCCGCCGCAGACGCCGCACCAGCCAGGGCACGGCAAGGGCGCCGAGCAGGCCGACGATGCTGACCGAGAAATAGAACACGCTGACCCCCTGGGCGTCGCCGAGCAGGGTCAGCGCCTGCAAGGGCACCACGGTGACCAGGATCGCCCGGGTGAAGGTCTCGAGCACGAACAGCACGACGAAGGACGGATTGCCCGTGGTCGTCACCGCGCCCAGCCACACCGGATAATGAAACTGCCTCATGGCCGCACTACTACAGCAATATCGAGGATCGGTCATACTGCTTGCGCGTTCCACTGATACCAACCTGCAGTGATAAAGACCCATGGAGATCGCGTCTGCTTATTCCCGGGTGAGCGGACGCGACCGCAGACGGCTTCCCGTGGCTTTCGCCAACAATAATCCTGGCGGACGTCGTCGCGCCCGCCTTGCGCGATGTGCGCGTGGCGTTGAAGGGCAGCGATAGAGTGTGATCCCCGTGGATAAAATCCGCTAGGGGGCCAAAAGACAGCGTTGTCGAGGTTTCTTGGTTCATGGTTACTTAAGATTTTTGGAATAGAGCTGCAGGGGGTGATTTGAACAGGATTTCTATGATCGGGCGCTAGAGCAATATCCGATCGGATGATGCTCTAGTTGGGAGTAAGCACAACCATGAACCGGGCTGAAAAGCGTCGTCAGCGGAAATCGTCCCAGAAAGCTGCCAGGAATTCGAAGCCTGTCCTGGCGGCGGACTCATCGCCCGGGCAACAGACGCTAACCATCCAGCGAGCCATGGAACTCGCTGTGCAACACCATTCCACGGGTCGCCTGGCCGAGGCCGAGGGCATCTATCGGCAGGTCTTGCAAGCCGACCCCCTTCAGCCGGTTGCTTTGCAGATGCTTGGCGTACTCAGCCATCAATTGGGAAAAAGCGACGTTGCCATTGACCTCATCACGAAGGCCCTCGCCATCGAGCCCGATTGCGCCGAGGCACACTACAATCTAGGCGTGCTGTTAAAAGACCTGGGGAGGCTGGACGAGGTCGTCGCCAGCTACCGCAAGGCGCTCGCCATCAAGCCCGACTACGCCGAGGCGCATAACAACCTCGGTGTCGCGCTCAAAGAGTTGGGCAAGCCGGATGCGGCGGTCGCCAGCTATCTCAAGGCCCTCGCCATTGCGCCCGGCATCGCCGAGACGCATAACAACCTCGGAGCCGTGTTCCAGGACCTGGGGCGTCTGGATGAGGCCATCGCCAGCTATGACAAGGCCATCGCTATTCAGCCCGACTACGCCGCCGCCCTTATCAATCTTGGCGACCTGCTCCAAGAGCTGGAAAAGCCGGACGAATCGATCGTCAACTATCAAAGGGCCCTCGCCATCTCGCCCGCCAACGCCGATGTCCATAACAACCTGGGCGCGGCGTTTAAAAAACTGGGTAAGCTGGACGAGGCCGTGGCCAGCCACAACGAGGCCCTCGTCATTGCGCCCAATTTAGCCGAGGCGCATAACAACCTGGGCGCGGCGCTCCAGGCCCTGGGCAGGGTGGAAGAGGCGGTGGCGAGCTATGACAAGGCCCTCGCCATCAAACCCGATTACGCGGAGACCCATAACAACCTCGGCGCCGCGCTCCAGCACCTGGGCAGGCTGGAAGAGGCCGTTGCCAGCTACCATAAAGCGATCGCCCTCAAACCCGATTACGCCGAGGCGCATAACAACCTCGGCGCCGCGCTCCAGGATCTGGGGAAGCCGGACGAGGCCGTCGCCAGCCACCAAAACGCCCTCGCGATCTCGCCCGGCTATGCCGAGGCGCATTACAACCTCGGCGCAGGACTCAAAGAGCTGGGGCGCCCGGATGAGGTCATTGCCAGCTATCGCAAAGCCCTCGCCATCAGGCCTGATTACGCCGATGCCCATTACAATCTTGGCATAGCGCTTGGCGACATGGCGGAACACCGGGAAGCGGTTTTCCACCTACGCCGGTCGTTTGTCGGCCAGACCGGCATCCAACCCGTCGGAGATGAGGAGCTTTCTCCGGCGACCACCTCGCTGTTTTTGGAACTGACCAACAAATGCAATTTTCATTGCGATTTCTGCCCTTCGGATTCTCAAACGCGCGCCATCGGTTTCATGGATCTGGAGTTTGCCAAGAAAGCTATTGAAGAGGTTGCCGAAAAGAAGCTCGCCCGCAGGATCGCTCTTCATCTCATGGGAGAGCCCACCTTGCATCCCAATCTGATTGAAATTTTGAAATTCGCCGCGTCAAAAAATATAGAAATCGATCTTGTCACCAACGGCAGTACGCTGGTCCCAAAAGTTGTCCCGCGGATTTTAGACAGCCTGCAGGGCACCATAGAAGCAAGCCATATGACGCCAACCGAGGAGACCTATCATTTCCGGGGCGACGTTGGTCTTTCATGGAAGCGCTATATCGGCAACATCCGCTTGCTGGTCCGTGAATATATGAAGCGCCTGGCAAACGGAGGCCGCATACGCAACCGGATCGATATACGTGTCATGGTCACCATGGGCACGGCGTCGAATGTGGACATCATCGGGTCCTCGGAAATGGCCCGCGCCATAGTTACCGAGTGGCGGGATTTCACCGCCGAGACCGAACGGGAACTGGATATGGCCCCGTTCAAGCGTCGAGATTTAAACGCCAATGACTTGTCGCTGGACGCCGAGCACATGCCAATGACCTATCGGCTGCAACGCGGAATCGATCTAACGCTATGGAAAGCATTCACTTTTGCCAACAGCAGAGTAAGCGATGAGTACGCGTTGCAGGAAGTGGAGGAAGCGGTTTACTGCCCAAACCCCTTCAAGCAGTTCGCCGTCCTGTGGAACGGCGATGTGAGCCTGTGCTGTTTGGACTACGACGGCCAGTTGAAAGTCGGAAACATCCGGGACGATTCGATTGAATCGGTGATGCAGGGCGAGGCGGCGCGGAATGTGCGCGCAAGCATGCTGGGACAGCGCCCGCTTCCACCGGTGTGCCGGACATGTCAGGCAAGACCCGTCAAAACGGAAGAAGTTTTCAACAAAGTCACAATCCCGAGTGATGTTTCGCCGGTATTCAATATCGCTTCTTTGCGAGGAAGCGAAGAGTCGACCATGCCGCCGCTTCGCCCGCAGTCGAGCGCCATTGAATCGTGACCTCTATCGGCGCGTAATGGCCCCCCCTTGGCGAAGGTTGCCCGGTAGTCCCTAGGGGGGACGGCAGGGTTTCAAAACCACCTCTCCCCCCGCTTGACTCCCCACCCCCGCCGCCATACAGTCCGCGCCTCTTCGGGAGACTTGGTTTCTCTCGCGGATTGACGTCAGCCCCCGGCAGCTTCGGGCTGGCGAATTTTTGTTTTGTGCCCGGTGCAACCTGAACGGCCCGAAATTATATGTTTGACTCTCTATCCAGTCGCCTCGGCGACGTCTTCGACAAGCTGCGCCGGCGTGGGGCGCTGAGCGAAGACGATGTGACGACTGCCCTGCGCGATGTGCGCGTGGCGCTGCTCGAGGCCGATGTCGCCCTGCCCGTGGTCAAGGATTTCATCGAGCAGGTCAAGGAGCGCGCCCTCGGCGGCGAGGTTCTCAAGAGCATCACGCCGGGCCAGATGGTGGTCAAGATCGTCCATGATCACCTGACCGAGATGCTCGGCACCGAGGCGGAAGCCCTGACCTTCGCCACCTCGCCGCCGAGCGCCATCATGATGGTCGGCCTGCAGGGTTCGGGCAAGACCACCACCACCGCCAAGCTGGCCCTCCACCTCACCACGACCCACAAGAAGAAGGTGCTGATGGCGTCGCTCGACGTCCATCGCCCGGCGGCCCAGGAACAGCTTGCCGTGCTCGGCCGCGAGGCCAATGTCGCGACCCTGCCCGTGGTGATCATCGAGCAGCCCCTGGCGATTGCGGCGCGGGCCATGACCACGGCGCGGCGCGAAGGCTATGACGTGGTGCTGCTCGATACCGCCGGGCGGCTGCATATCGACGACGAGCTGATGAACGAAGCGGCGGCCGTGCGCGACATCGCCAATCCCGCCGAGGTGCTGCTCGTGGCCGACGCCCTGACCGGCCAGGACGCGGTCAATCTGGCAGTTGCCTTCAACGAGCGCATCGGCATCACCGGCATCGTGCTC
>JACZSK010000056.1 GCA_022574255.1 Pseudomonadota bacterium | reverse complement strand
ATGGTTGCGCAGCACAAGGCCAAGCGACAGGGCGTCCATCAGCGGGCATAAATTTTTCTGCGCCTCGCTTATCGCCTGTTGCAGCAGCACTTCGGGGTCGGCCTGTTTGAACGCCCACAGGATATACAGGCCATAGGTGCGGCAGCTGACTTCGAGCTTGCGGCTGCGCCCGCGCGAGCGAATTTCCAGGATGCCCCAACCCTTGCCGGTGTCGGCCAGGCTGGCGCTTATTTCCTTCATCACCTGGCGCGATTCGGCAATATCCAGCCCCAGGTCGCGGGGCGCCGGCACACGGCCGAAACACAAATGCCGGTATGTGTGATTGGCCGAGACCATATGCCCGTCGCGGTCGGTAATGGCGCGGCCAAGGCTGTCGGAATCCATCGCCGCGATGAGCAGCGATTTGTCGACCACCGAGGGCGTGGCGCTGCGGTTGGCCAACTGCACACCGATGGCGACTGAACTGATAAGCAGCGCCACACCGGCCAGCAGCAGGCCCAGCCCCCATTGATCGACCGCCGCCGCCAAAGACAGCGCCGCCAGCGATGCCAGGATGCCGGCCATGCCGGTGCCGAACAGCACGCGGTTGTCGAGCCCCGGGGGGCCGCGCCGCGCCACCACCGGCGGCAGGTTGCGCGTGATGCGGCTCATGCGCTCCGCCGGCGTGGTCTGGTCCACCTTCCCTATTCCGCCCTTGTCAGCCATTTATAGACGTTACCCTTCTTGCTCGCGGCGTCCCGCGCCAAGCTTAGTCGTTGGCCGGTTTTGGCATCTTTCCCTGAAGCCGCAGGATATAGGAAATAACTTCGGCCACCGCCTTGTATTGGTCCGGCGGGATTTCGTCGTCAATCTCCACCGTGGCATGCAGCACCCGCGCCAGTGCCGGATTTTCGACCAGCGGCACGTCATGTTCCTCCGCCAGCTCCCTTATTTTCCGGGCCATGAAATCCATGCCCTTGGCGGTGACGACCGGCACTGCCATTGTGTCATAATCATATTTCAGCGCCACAGCATAATGGGTCGGGTTGGTAATAACCACGTCGGATTCGGGTATCGCTGCCATCATGCGCTGGCGCGCGCGCTCCTGGCGTAACTGGCGAATGCGCGCCTTGATGTGGGGGTCGCCTTCCAACTGCTTGTACTCGTCCTTGACCTCCTGCTTGGTCATGCGCAGCTTCTTGGTCTGCTGCGCGCGCTGATAAATGAAATCGATCAGAGCCACCACGGTCATGAATGCCACCACGCCGATCAGCAGGCGCAGCGCCATGTTGGACACCACGTTCAGCATCTCGCCCGCGGGAATGGTCATAAGCTGTGTCAGCAAACCGCGCTCGGGCCAGATGATCAGGACGCCAATGCTGGCAACAATGACGAATTTGAGCAGGGTCTTGGCGAATTCCATTATCGCCCGCGAGGAAAACATGCGTTTCGCGCCGGCGGACAGCGAGATATTGCTGAGCTTGGGCTTTATCTTTTCGGTGGTGAACAGCAGCTTGTGCTGGATCAGGCTACCGGCCAGCGCCCCGACGACCAGGATCAGCATGGGAAAGAGCAGCGCCGAGCCAACCTCGCGCACCAGGCCCGCCACCGCCTGCAGCAAAGCGCCGCCCTCGGCCGGCAGTTCGTGGGAATGGGCGATAAAGCCGCCCAGAACCAACCGAATGCGGCCCATGCTCCAAGGCCCCACGGTGACCATCAAAATGACGATGGAAGTCAGCATGAACCAGTGACGCACTTCCTGGCTGCGTGCGACATCGCCCTTCTCCAAAGCATCTTGCAGCTTCTTGGGAGAGGGCTCTTCCGTTTTTTGGGATTCTTCCGGCTGGTCGGCCATCCCTGGTCCCTTTTATTGCAGGTTACGAATTCACCACCTGGTTCGAGAACGCCTCAACCCAGGAAAACGATCATCTGGCTCTCAAAATAATCTGCGAACCAGGTCATGATTCCCGACAGCACCAGCATCATGATGGCAAAACCGGCCATGATGTTCAGGGGCATGGCAATAAAGAAAATTTGCAGCGTCGGCATAAGGCGCGAAATAATGCCCACGCCGATGTAAAAAATCAGGCCATAGACCATGAATGGCGCGGCCAATTGCAATCCTATGGCAAAGGATCTTCCGACTACGTTCATCGCCATTTCAGCCATATCCTGCACCGGCAGGCTGCCGCCTGGCGGAAACAGCCGATAGCTGGAATCCATCGCCCCTATGAGCAGGTGATGCAGGTCCAGGACCATAATCAGCGTGACACCCATGAGGGTGAGGAAGCCGGCCATCAGCGCCCCTTGTGATCCCTGCGTGGGGTCAAACTGTTGCGCCGCCGCCAGACCGGTCTGCACCGCCAGCACGCTGCCCGCCACATGCAGGGCGCTAAGCAGTATGCGCGCGATACCGCCAATCATTAGCCCCACGACTACTTCGCCGATGATCAACCCGGCCAGGGCGAAAGGGCTGGCCGGCATTGGCGGCAGAATGTCGGCGACCAGAAAATAGATCAGCAGGCTTATGGCCAGTGCCAGCACCAGGCGCATCCGCGCCGGAATCATGCGCTCGCCGAGGCCGGGCATGACCATAATCATGGAGCCGATACGGGTGAAAACCAGCAGATAGGCAAAAGCTTCAGCAGCGAGGAATTCCGGATACATTAGGCCACAATCTCATAAACAGGAAAGGCTGTGGCGCGAGCCATTTTCCCCGGCAAGCAGGATGACGAGCAAGTGAATGCGGGGCCATTGCGCGCGAGGAAGACGAACTTTCCGGGGAAAAGAGCCGCGTCGCCCGGATTACATGAAGGGCGATATGGCCAAAATCGCCCAACTCTGCGTCGCGAAGCCTTGAAAGGGTTGTGCCCTGTCTGCGGCTCCGCTTCTTGATTTGGGCGATTTTGGCCCATACCACACCTCTTTCTGCTTGTGAGATCGTGACCTGACCTACCCCCCCACGATGCGGGCAGCAATTCGCTCCATGAAACTCCCCAGGGTCGCACCCATGAAGGGCATGAACACCAGCAGCGACAGAAAAATGGCGATTATCTTGGGAACGAAGGTCAGCGTCATTTCCTGAATTTGGGTCAGGGCCTGAAACAGGGCGATGATCAGCCCGACGAACAGGGCAACAGCCATAACCGGGCTGGCCACAATCAAAAGCGTGAAAATCGCATCACGCGCAACATCAATTAAATCTGCGCCAGTCATTGCCGTTATTGCCCGATCGTCTCGTTGCCTGAAATTCGCTTCCCGCTAGATTGGCATGCGAATAATATCGTTATAAGCCTGGATTACGCGGTCGCGCACCGCCACAACGGTTTCCACCACCATCTCTGCGTTGGTAACGGCGGTGACCACATCGACCAGATCGGCCTTGCCGGCTACCGCCTCCATGCTCACGGTTTCCGAAGCCGCCGCAGCGTCGGCAACGCCGCCGATTATGTCACTCAACGCCGCCTTGAAACTGGCGCCGTCACCCGCCGCGACACCGCCCGGCCCGTCGCCCTTGACCGCCTGGTTCAGGGCGCGGCCATAGGCCGCCGCTGCATCTATTGCATTCAGATCCGCCATTTGCCGGTTCCTCTACTGCTGCGCTACTTGAGAATCTCGATGGTCCTGAGCAACATATTCTTGCTCGTCTCGATGGCGTTCAGGTTCGCCTCGTAGGTGCGTTGGGCCTGACGCATATCCATCGCCTCAATCATGCCGTTGACGTTCGAGGTGGTGATATAACCGCTGGCGTCAGCCGCCGGATGACCCGGGTCATAGCGCTGGCCGAAATCGCTCCGGTCAAAGGTGACCTTGTCGACCTGGATGGTCTCGACACCCAGCGCGCGGTCCATCATGGTTTTGAAATTGACGATTTTGCGGCGATAAGGCATGTCGCCTGTTCCGCTCGAAATCGAATCCTGGTTGGCGATATTCTCGGCGATCACCCGCATGCGGATGGACTGGGCGCGAAGCCCCGCCGCCGATATCATCATGCTGTCTTGAAGGTCCATGCGTTATTCCTCAGCTTATTGTCAGCGCTGGCCGCGCCCCAGCGAGGCCTTCAGCAGCCCCACATGGCGCCGGTAAAGGCTGACCATCTTGCCATATTCCATTTGCGTGCTGGCCATCTTGATCATCTGCTCTTCAAGGATAACCGTATTGCCGGTGGGCGAAGCTTCGTGAGATTCCGAGACCACTGTACCCTTGCCGCCTTTGACACCGCCGCCGCCACCCGCCGTCATATGCCTGGCGTTGGTTATTGTCATGCGCGGCTTTCCCCGGGCCGCACCGCTTCGCGGCGCCTGCTGCAACAGGCCGCTGAAATCCTGCGGCTTCAAATCCCTGGCCACGTAACCGGGGGTATCGGCATTGGCGACATTGTCGGCGATGACCCGCTGCCTGCGGTTCAGCCAGTTCATCTTCTTGACGATGGCGTCCATCACCGGAATCTTGTTTAAATCCATTAGGCCAGTTTCTGCGCCAACCCTTAAGAATTCGTGAACCCGGGGCCTGCCGGCAGGGTTCCGCCGGGCAGGAAAAATAGTTCTTTTTCAGTGCTTTAAGCCTGCTTTCGTCAGATTAATTAAGCCTTTCTTAACCATAAAATGGCGAGAATTCGTATCAAATTTTAACGAATTTCGGCGAACAAGGTCGAAAGCCGCCCAGCCGGAAAAAAACGCCCGGCGGAAGCGGTGGTATATGCGAGAAATCGGGACGAATGTTGACTATGGTCGAAAGTGACAGCGGCTCTCCGCCGGATCAGGCAGCCGATCGCACCAAGGCGGTGGCGGTAAAGCGGCGGGACGAAACCGCCCTGCCCCGCATCACCGCTACCGGTCGCGGCAAGCTGGCCGAACAAATCCTCGACATCGCCTTCGCCAATGACGTCAAGGTGCGCCAGGACAAGGAGCTGGTCGATATTCTCGACGCCTATGAGGTCGACAGCCCGGTACCGCTGGAAGCGCTGGGCGCGGTCAGCGAAATCCTCCGCTATGTCTATGCCGCCAACCACAAGCTGGCCCCGGCCACGAAGAATGCGGAAGACAGTGACGAGAATGCCGACCAGGCAAATAATGACCCGGACGAACCGCCGGACGAACCGGATGAGGAGAACTGACCGTTATGGATATTGCTGAATATGCAAAATTTATTGCCGCGCTGGCGTTTGTCATCGCCCTGATCGGCGGCTTCGCCTGGCTGGTGCGGCGCGCCGGGCTGCTGCCAACCGGGGTGATGAAACGAAAGACCAGCAAGGCGCCGCGCCTGGTGGTCAGGGAAGTCCTGCCGCTGGACGCCAAACGGCGTCTGGTGCTTGTACAGCGCGACGATGTGGAGCATCTCCTGCTGTTGGGTTCAGAGAGCGAAAGCGTTGTTGAGCGCGGAATTCCCATGCCCGGCGCAATTCGTTCCGCCCCCGGAACGGATATCGATTCCACTGGAAGCGCCAATGCCCGAAGCAGCGAAGGAGACAACGCATGATCCGGCGCCAAATGGAAAAGTGGAACGAAAAACTGCTGCGCATGTTCCCGACCCGGACGCGCCAGGTATTGCTCTTTACCGGGATCATTTTTATCGCCGCGATGATTGCCAACGGCGCTGTATTGGCACAGGAATTCAGCCTCGATCTGGGCCAGGAGGGGTCGTTGACCGGACGTGTGGTGCAGCTCATCCTGCTGCTCACAATCCTCAGCCTGGCGCCCTCCATATTGATTGTGGTGACCTCTTTCACCCGCATCATCGTGGTGCTGTCGCTGCTGCGAAACGCGCTGGGCACCCAGCAGACGCCGCCCAATATTGTGCTGATCTCGCTGGCCCTGTTTCTCACCGCCTTTGTCATGGCGCCCACCTTCCAGGCCTCTTATGACGCCGGCATAGAACCCCTGATCAATGAACAGATCAGCGAGCGCGAGGCGTTTGACGCATCCGTGGGCCCGTTCCGCACCTTCATGCTGGCCAATGTGCGGGAAAAGGACCTGGCGCTGTTTCTCGACCTGCGCGGTGGCCCCCTGCCCGCGACCGCCGCCGAAACGCCGCTCTCCATACTGGTTCCGGCCTTTATGATTTCCGAATTGCGGCGCGCCTTCGAGATTGGCTTTCTCTTGTATGTGCCCTTTGTGGTGATCGACCTGGTGGTCGCCTCCATCCTCATGTCCATGGGCATGATGATGCTGCCGCCGGTGATGATCTCGCTGCCGTTCAAGCTGATTTTCTTTGTCCTGGTGGACGGCTGGAACCTGGTCGCCGGCAGCCTGGTGAAAAGCTTCGTCCAGACCGGCGGGGGTTAGCGCCGCGCCGGCTCGATCCCCGTCTGTCGTCCTGCTCCCCCGTCATTCGCCGACCCTCTTTGCGTGAAGCGCCTTGGCGGCGAATCCAGTCTTGCTTTTCAGTATGGAGCCGGCAGAAAGCTGGACTCGCCGATCAAGTAGGCGAGTGACGAAAGAGACAAACGGGATTCGGCTATTTCGCGCCGCTCAGTTCGTCACCCTCACCCTTTCCTGCCTTGGCACTCTCCCATCAAGGGAGAGGGAATAGAGGAACGCGCCGACTTACACACCTCTCCCCTCCCCTTGTGGGAGAGGAAGGGACCCACGCAGTGGGAAGGTGAGGGATAATACAAGAGGCCCACGCAGTGGGAAGGTGAGGGGTAATACAACAGTCCTGTGCAGCGGGCAGTCAAGCCTGACCTGTGACCAGCGTGTAGAGAACTCGCGCCGCTCAATTGGCCATGCTGACGGTCGTCGGGGCGCCCTGCAGGAACTCATTCCTGTAGGCCACCATGAAGGATTGCAGGCTGTCGACCGCCGCGGTCTCGCGCGCAACCTTGCGAATCCGGGCCGAAGACCTCTGCTCGGGGCTGGTCATAATGTCAAAGGCATTGGCGAACCGCCCGCTTTGCATGGCGTCCAGATAGCGCGCCCGCAGCACCGCCAGCGCCTGCCTGTCGCCGAGCATGGAATAGGCGATGGCACTGCGGATCAGATAGGTGCGTTCCTGCTCGCTCAAGGGCGCCGCCAAATTGTTCCAGCGGGTGCCCAGAATACTGCCGGTGATCGCCGCTGTCTTGACCCAGTCCTGCGCGCCCCAATAGATGTCGGCGCGCAGCGGCACCACTTCCGCGCCCACCGCGTCG
Source organism: Pseudomonadota bacterium (assembly GCA_022574255.1). GTDB lineage: Bacteria > Pseudomonadota > Alphaproteobacteria > Sphingomonadales > SMXR01 > JACZSK01. Next base: position 11,973 of record JACZSK010000056.1, on the reverse strand, counting down.
GCCAACAGCACGTCGGCCTCCTCGAAGCGGTTCAACTGGGTCAGCACGCGGGCCTCCACCAGGACGCGCTGATTGACGATGTCCAGCGGCAGCTTGGACTGCCGGGTCAGGCGAATAATCTCCATGGCCTTGTCGGGGGCGTTGTTCAGCAGGTGAATCTTCGCCAGACGAGTGGCGATCAGTGCCTGCGCCGCGCCCTCCAGACGGAATCGCACCTGATGATCCAGCAGGTCGGCGGCGCGATCCAGCAGATCGACCGAGACCAGCCGGTCGGTCAGCCGCCGGATCATCTGGTCGCCATCGGCGCCGAGCGGCGTTAATTCGCGAAAGTCGTAATAAAGCGCCAGCGCCGATATAGGGGGCAAATTATCGGCGTCCGCACCCAGGAAAAGGTCACGGAACTCCCTGGACATGCGGCCCGCAATAGCGCGGCCACGTTCGCCGGCGGGAAAGTTGGTCACTGCATCACGCAGGGTTTCCAGCCCGTGGCGATACTCGCCGTTTTCAAGATAGATATTTCCCAATGTCTCAAGAAGCGTGAGTTCAAACAGATCTCCGCGCCAGGAATAGCGCAATTGCTCCATCTCTTCGGTCGCGTCCTCCGCCGAAATTTCGCCGCGCTCAAAACTGGAATTGGCAAGGGCAAATTTCGCCAGGGCGGCCGCACGCCGGTTGGCGCGCTCATCGACACCATCGAAATAGGCCATCGCTTCGGGTATTTCACCCATCAGCAGCAGGAAGCGGCCCTCAAGGTAATCATCTTCCGCGCGCTGGTATTCAGTCAGCGGCTGGCGGCGCAGCCAGGCCAGCTCCCAGTTGGCAAAGTCAATTCTGCCGATATCCAGCGCCGCGCGTGTCGCCACCAATTGGAAGTCGGCCTTGGCCAGATCATCATACAAATCCAGGATCTCTCGCCCGCGCTCATAAAGCTGCAGTGCCTCCTGCGGATTACCCGAGGCCTCGGCGACCATGGCGCGCCACAAATAGATATCTGTCTCTGCGTCAAGCCGGCTTTCGAACAGGTCCTGGCGAGCGCCCTCAAGGCGCCCCAGACGAAAGAGAGAGACACCGCGCACCGCCAGGAATGGCGGGCTCTCGGACAAGGTGGGATCTTCCTCTATCATCAGGTTGAGAAATGCGAGCGCTTCGCTGGCCATTCTGTGGCCAAGATAAAAGCGCGCCAGATCCCAGCGCCGGTTATTGATGTTGGATCGCTCGTCGTTGGCCAGGGCGCGAAACAATTGCTGCTTGCGGGCGGTGAAACTGCTGAGATCACCGAGCCGCCACTTGTCCAGTTCGATAATCCGCCGGGCGTCGACCACGGTTCCGTTGCCGGCAACCTCGCCAATCCGGCCCGACAATTGCGGTGCGGAAAGAGCCAGATTGGCAACGCTGCCTATGGCAACACCGTTGGAAAACCTGGTAATGACTATCTGGTCCGAATAGCTCTGCATAACCAGCCCCTGGGCGCTGGCCAGCACCTCGAACTGGGCGAAACGCCGGCTCCGCGGAATCCCGACACCTGAGCCGATCAGCGGCACGACCAAAATTTCGTCACCAACTTCGGGGTCATACAGCCTGAGCTTGGAGCCCGGCCGATCGAGGGGAATGAAGATGCGCGTACCATCATCATTGGTCTCCTGGCGCGCCAGCATGATCGACTTGTTCGGATCCATGGGCGCGTTGCGCACCGAAACAGTCCAGCGGCTACCCTGCTTCATGGCCTGCAAACCCGCCGCTTCGGCAATTCTGAAGCGCAGCAAAGTTGCTTCAAGATTGGGAATCTGCTCGGCGGACAACAACCGGTCGTTCAAATAAGGAGTGACCGCGCTAAGATCGGCCCGGGCGGGCTCATCAAAAACGACCCACAGGTAACCGGCCCGTAAGAACGCCGCCGCCGCAACCGGATAAGCCCAATCGAAGGACAATTGCGGCAGCCCCTGGATCACTTCATAGGTGACGGTGAAATCGGCACCCTCACCGCCATCCCCACCGGGAAAATCGGGCACCGTCGCCAGCGGATCGGGCTCGGGAATCACGATGGCCTGCTGCGCGCCACTCGCGGCGCCATTCGCCGCTCTGCCCGGTGCCGGCTGAATTTCCGCCCCGGACGCCGCGGCATTACCGCCGGGCTCAGGCGCGATACCGGTCGCTGTGTCCGGCGCCGTTCCCCCTATCGGCTGGCCGGTGACCGCCGCCACCGCCCGCGCCTCTTCTCCCGGCGCCAGCACGTCAATCACCAGGCTGGTGCCGGAATTGAACTGGCGCAGCGTGGCGCCCTCGGGAACCGCGAATTCAATGATCTGTTTGCCGTTGTCTACCCGTTGCACGGGAACGCCCACGTTGGCCAGGGGCACGCGGCCCAGGCGATCGAAATTGAAAAGCACCGGCCGGTCGAAACGCATGATCAGCCTGTTGTTTTCAATTGTGGTCTGGTGCCTGTAGCGACCGCGAATATCAAACACGATGCGGCTGTAGCCGGAATGCTCGGCGCTGCGCACCGCGACAGTCGGCGACACCGACTGCGCCGAGGCCGAAGCGCTCCATGGCGTGGGCGCCGGCGCCAGCAAAACAGCCAGCCCCAGCAAGAAAGATGTAACCAGCTTACAGCCCCACATCATCAGCATCCTTGCGCCTGCGTTCGTGGACAATCACGTCGATACGCCGGGCCAGCCGATAGCGCTGGGACAGCTCGATGCGATTATCAATATCCTGAAAACGCGAATCTCCAAAACCCAGCGCCGAAATCGGTCCGGTGTAACCCGCCTCGGCCATTCCACCGGCCACGACCACGGCGCGGTTCAGTGAAAGATCCCAACTGCTGGAAAAAAATCTGCTGTTGGGTACCGTCAAGTCGGTATGACCGATCACGCTGATCCTGTTCGAAAGCTGGCGCATCAGCAGCGACAACTCGCCGAGCATCATCTTGCCCTGCCTGCTGAGGCGGATTTCGCGCGATTCGTACAGCTGCTCCACTGGCAAGGTTATGACCAGGCTGTCTTCCAGCCGGTAAAGTACAATGCCGTTCAGCATTTCCTCGCTTTCCACCTTCTGCTCCAGCACGGCGTGCAAATAATCCAGGCTGATGGCGAAGGGGTCATACACCTTCGTCGTTTCGCGCCCCGCCCATGATTTCTTCGAAATTTCGGCGCGCGACGGGTTCAAATGGTCGGACAGCGAGGTGACCACCGACTGCCAATCCTCGTACTGAATCGCATTCATGGAAAATATCAGCACGAAAAAGGTCAACAGGAGCGCCAGCAGGTCAGCAAAAACAATGATCCAACCTTGTTCCAGCGTACGGCGATACAGGACTTCTTCCAGGGGCAGCTTTTTCATCGGCGCCCTCCCAAAACGAATTGGTCAAACGTCACCGCCGCCTCGGAATCCTGGCGCTGGCGGAATTTGACGATAACCGTGTCGATCGGCGCGGCGGCAATACCGGTGCTGATCGAGGCTTTGGGGAAACCTTTCGTGGCCAGAAAATTCACTAGGTTTCCGGCACGTCGCATGGCCACCAGTTGTTGCTGGCCCCCCCTGGACGTCAGGGTTTTCTGGCCGGTTCCAAAAATGAATTCGACTTCGCGGCGTTCACCGGCCCGCTCACGAAGAACCATGGCCCGCATGTCGCGCACAAAAGGAGAAAGATTTTGCCGTGGCATCATGCTGCCACGTTCAAACAGGGCTTCAAGCGGCAATTCAACGCGCAGGGTATCGCCGCCCTCGGTCGAAAAACCCCCATCCAGGGAAAAGGCACTGGCCAGCAGACCAACAGCCTCCTCGACGAATTCATCATTGGGCGCAATCGCTTCGGGCTCCTTGAGAAAATCAACGGCGGCGGCGCGCGGCGCGAATTTCTTGTCGAAAGCCGAATTCACACTGTCCATAACAGCGCCGGCTTTAGCCACCTTCTGGTTGGAAATGGAATTCAAAACCACGAAGAAGCCAAGCAGAAGCAGGTAAATAGAGACGAACAGCTCAAGGGTAGCCGTGCCGGCGTCCTTTGGCTCGTGGTCTCGTCTGACCGGATGAATCTTCATCTCTCGTTACCCATTAGGGCCTCTCGTTAGCCATTAGTCAAAATCCGCCAGCAGGGCGTCGACTTCGTCCTGTGAAATTCCTTCGCCATCCAGCTGGGGACCATGCGTAAGTCTGTCGGGTTCCACCGCCAGTCCATCCTTGTCAAACTCGATGCTCTCGTCTTTCTCATCCATTCGGCTGTCGCCCAGCGTTTCCGCCAGCGTTGCAAGGCGTCCCTCAAGAAACTTCAATATCGCCAGCACCTTCGTAATGCGTTGTCCACATATGTCCTGGAAGGCTGATGCCTCGTAGAGGCGGGTCGAAATATTCTGCATTTCTTCCCCGGTCTGCCCGCCAACCGTGCCGGCCAGTTCTCCGATCTGGTCGGCGGCATCCATGATCTCGCCTGCGGCCTCTTCCGTGGCGCCTAAAATAGCGTTCAGCTCATCGTTGGCATCGGGAATTTTCCTGGCGCTGAGCGCCCGCGGGCCGATCGACATAAATTCCTGCTTCGCCCGCATCACATAGCTAAGCACCTCACGAAGCTCTTTCACCATCTGCCTGTTTTCGGCGCCGGCCTGCACAACGATTCCGTCAATCAGACTATCGACCAGAGCCTGCACGTCATCCAGCAGAATGCGCTCGCCAGTCTTTTGTCTGGCTTCCTCGATGCGCTCGCTTACCTCCAGCGCCATGCTACCCTGCAAATTCATCCCTGATCCCTTGATGCTGAAACCGCTGCGCTCAGCCTTCCAACGGTGGAAGTTTCGCGCGCGTGGCCAGTTCCGACGTCAGATCGCGGGCGCGCTCCTCCGTCATGGCGGCCATAATCGGCGCCATTTTCACTTCCTTCATGCGCGTCGCGACTTCGACCTGGATATCCATATTGAGGCCTTCAAGAATCTTCGCGGCACGCTTCGGCTTCATATTCTCGTAGACTTTGACAATGCTGCGCAGCTGCGCGTTTTCCTGTTTTTCGTGGGCCAGTACCAAATCGCCGATCTGCGTGACCAGGGATTCGAGTTTTTCGATCTTGCTGTCCATCCTTTGTTCGGTCGCCTGCAACAGCTTTTCGCGCATGTCGATTTGCTCTTCGCGGGCATCGAGCTGCTCGCGCCTGTTCGCCAGATCCTGCAGCAGATCCAGTTCCGAACGGCTCATCAGCAGGGGATCCCTGACCATAAAAGATGGCGGTGAAGCGCCAGACTGCTCTTGGTCTCCGGTGGCTTCCCCACCGGCTGCATCACCTTCGCCAGCCTGCCCGGTGGAGGCACCTGTCTCCTGAGCCTCGGCGCTCTGCACCAGATCGCTGATATCCGTGAACACATTGCCAGCTTTGAAAGTGAAGCCTGCAGCGGCGAACACCATAACCAGGGGCAATATTCTCAGTCGGGTTTTCATCTTTTCCATCCCTTTAACGGTCTCTTAGCGTGCTTCCTTCAGCGCGGCAAAAACAGCAGGGTCACCGCCGCCTTCTTCTTCGCCTTCGCCCTCCGGGGCTGCGAGAATCGCGCCAGTCCCGGTCAGCCGTTTTTCAAGGCGATCCGCCAGGTTGTCACCGGCTTCGGTAATCAACGACAATTCGTCGGCCAGGGCGCGGGCTCTGCCGATCTCGCTTTTCAGATGCTGCTCGGCGGCGGTACCGTTTGTTTTCATCTCGGCAACGCTGGCCTGCGCCTGGTTTGTCGCCTGGTTCAATTGTTCCACCAGCGACGCCAATTCGGCCTGGCCCTTGCGGAAAACGTCTATGCGCCGATGCAGCAAAAATGAGCTGCCGATCGCCGCCAGAAGCAGGATCGCCAGTACCAGGTCGATGATTGTCTCCAAAGCCATTGTTCGTCCCGTTTTTGTTGGTGGCTCCCATGCAGGCAGGAGAGCCGTTTTTGTTCCGCCTTACAATTTCGCCCGGCGCATTCCGGTGCTTTCCACCTGGATGGCCACATGCTTGCCCGCCCGGCCCATCTTGCCGACGCCCATTACCACGTCGCCACACCTGAGGTCGACCAGGCTGTCGGGTGTCGCGTTCAGCAACAGGGTATGCCCGACCTTCAGCTCCATAACCTCTCTAAGGGTCATCTCCTGCTCGTCCAGAACCGCTCTTATGGGAACCTGTGTCGACCAGAGCTCGTTTGCCAGATGGCTCTCCCAGATCGAATCCCGACCGAATTTCTCGCCCATGAAGCGCTGCAGCAAAAGCTCGCGAACGGGCTCAAGGGTGGCGTAGGGAAAGAGGATTTCAAACCGCCCGCCGCGGTCTTCCATATCGACCCTGAGCTTGATCAGAACCGCCGCGTTTGGCGGTCGTGCAATCGTCGCAAAGCGCGGATTCGTCTCCAGCCGGTCAAAGGTAAAGTTTACCGGGCTCAGTGGCTCGAAGGCACCGCAAAGGTCTTTCAGGACCACCGATATCATCCGTTCCACGAGATTCTGTTCGATGGTGGTATAGGGGCGGCCTTCAATGCGCATGGCGGCGGTGCCACGCCGCCCGCCCAGCAATACGTCAACAATCGAATAGATGAGATTGGAATCGACCGTCATCAGGCCGTAATTGTCCCATTCCTCGGCGCGGAAAACCGCCAGCATGGCGGGTAGCGGAATCGAATTCAGATAATCGCCGAAGCGCACGGAGTTGATGTTGTCGATCGAGACCTCGATATTGTCCGAGGTGAAGTTCCTGAGGCTGGTGGACATCATGCGGACCATCCGGTCGAAGATGATATCCAGCATCGGTAGACGTTCGTATGAGACCAGCGCGCTGTTGATAAGCGCCTGAATGCCATGGACCTCGCCAACCTCCTCTTCGCCGTCGAAGCCAAGCAGGCTGTCTATTTCGTCCTGGTCGAGAACCCGGCCCGGCGTCTGGGTGGACATCTCATCCAAGTCGCTGTCTTCGCCGTCTTCGCCCTCTCCTTCGGCGGCAGCGGCGTCATCATCGGAAGCGTCATCCCCGGCGTCGTCACCGCCCTCGGCGGCAGCCCATTCGGCGGCAAGCGCTTCGTCGTCGACCTCTTCTGTGGCTGTATCGTCCGTCATTTTATCGTATCCGCTTTCGGCTGTTGTTCGTGTTGCGGTCGGGGCCTCGCAAACTTCATGCCTTATTGGATCAGCATTTCCTTAAACAGGATGTCTTTAACCTCGGCAGGCGACACCGAGGCATTGACACGCCGCAGCAATTCCTCCTTCAGGCGGAACATACCCGCGGAGCCGTCGAGGTCCTCGACACGCAGTTCGCGCAGGTAGACCTGGAAATTATCAATTATGCGCGGCAGCTTGCTCTCGATTTCCGGGATTGCACTCTCGCTTTCCAATTCCAGCGCCACGCTGACCTTGAGGTAGCTTGCCTTTCGCCCGCCGGTGTTCAGGTTCACCAGCATCTCCGGCAAGTCGTAGAAATAAGCCTCCTGGGCGGCAGGTTCGTTTTCCGCCAGCAAATCTTCCTCGGTATGTTCCTCCGCCGCAAAGAAGAAGAAATAGGCCCCCGCGCCACCGCCCAGAAGAACCAGCGCTGCAAGGGCGATGATTACGATTTTCTTGCCGCTGGTTTTCTTTTTGCTAAGGCCGGCGGTCAGATCGTCCTCGGACCCCTCTTCGCCTTCTTCGCCTTCTTCATTCTCGGTTTCTTCGTTGGCCATGACGTTTCTTTCGTCGATTGTTGCTGTGGTTGTTACCGTTGTCGTTACTGTCTCTGGAACCGCCGCGAACGCTTATGCGCAGCCCTGTTCAGCCTGATCTGAAAAGGTAAACAGGGATCGTTAACAACAGGTGAAACCAGCCCGCTAATTAGAATTTATTTAAAATTTTAATTTCCGCCAGCCGGCAACTGTTGCGACGCCTGTTGCAGCATCCATTGCCGCCCAAACGCGCCGGCGCGAGCGCGGCGCCAGATATTTGCCCTCTGCAAACCAGTCCGCGGCCAGACCTGAACCGGGAAAGGATTGCCGCCCTGCCCCCTTTCGGCCCGGCGAGAATTGCCGCCGCGGCCGGGAACGCACGCACCGAAAATCCCTAAGGTGCTGGGATGATGCAGTTTTTCTGTTTGGCACGCTCCATGCAATGCTGGCCGTGGTTCATTCACAATCCAAAAAGGAGCGCAGGATGAATAACACGCTGTACGTTTCACTATCGCACCAGATGGCTATGCAACGCAGGCTTGATCTGGTTGCGAACAACATTGCCAACATCAACACGACCGCATTTCGCCGCGAGACTGTCAGGTTCGATGAATTCATCATTGAGATGAAGGGCGCCAAGGACCCCCTTGGCGGAAACCTGAGTTTTGTCCAGGATTACGGCGTGGTTCGTGACTTCCAGGAAGGCGCATCCATTCCCACCGGCAATACCCTTGATATCGCCATCTCGGGGCCCGGCTTCCTGACCGTCGAAACACCCGATGGCGAGATCCGTTATACACGCAATGGCCATTTCAAGCTCGACGAGGGCGGCGTAATCGTCACCTCGAACGGCAGCCGCGTGCTTGATGACACGGGCAATGAAATTACTCTCGCCATCGGCGATACGGAAATCTCGATCGCCAAGGATGGCACCATCTCTGGAAACACGGGCCGCATCGCCCGCCTGGCACTGGTCGAATTCACCAACCGCCAGGCGCTGATGAAAGTCGGAAACAGTCAATATTCGACGGCGGAAGTGCCGATCGACTCGGAGAGTTCGACTGTCACACAGGGCATGATCGAGGGTTCGAACGTCAATGGCGTCGAGGAAGTCACCAACATGATCCAGATCCTGCGCAGCTATCAGACGGTTTCGAAAATGATGGATGAATACAGAAGGCTCCGCCAGACCGCCATCCAGCGCTTGGCGCGCGTCGCCTAGATTAAATACCCGTTGAAAGGAAAGATCGATGAAATCCCTAAGTATCGCCTCCACCGGAATGCTGGCTCAGCAGCTGAATGTGGAAGTCATTGCCAATAATATTGCCAACCTGAATACCACGGCGTTCAAGCGCCAGCGGGCCGAGTTTCAGGATCTGTTGTACCAGAATTTGAACCGGGCCGGCGCCCAGTCGTCGAACGCGGGCACCATAACGCCAACCGGCATTCAGTTGGGCGTTGGCGTCAAGACCGGCGCGGTTTACCGGATCACCCAGCAGGGCGATATGATCCAGACAGAAAATTCGTTGGATATGGCGGTCAACGGCCGCGGTTATTTTCGCGTCCAGTTGCCCAATGGCAGTGACGCCTACACCCGCGCCGGCTCGTTTCAGCTCAGCCCGCAGGGCATAATTGTCACCGCCGAGGGCAATCCGGTGCAGCCCAGCGTAACCATTCCGCAGGACGCCGTTGACGTGACCATAAACCAACAGGGCGAGGTCCAGGTGAAACTGGCCGGCCAGGTGACGCCGTCGATCGCGGGCACACTCGAGTTGGCGATCTTCCCCAACGAGGCGGGGCTGGAAGCCATAGGCAGTAATATGCTGCTTGAAACGCCGGCGTCGGGCGCGGCCAGCATTGGCGCCCCCAACTCGCCCGGCTTCGGTACGATTGTTCAGGGTTTCCTGGAAACTTCGAACGTTAACGCGGTAACCGAAATTACCAATCTGATTACCGCCCAGCGGGCCTATGAAATGAATTCGCGCGTCATCGCCACCGCAGATGAGATGATGAGCGCGGTATCCAACCTTCGCTAGCACCAGGGAACGGAGTGTGAGCTATGACCATCGATGATTTTGTCACATACCTGACCAGCGCCGCCATAGCGGTTGTGCTGATGCTGGCCGGCGGAAGCGGCAGCCATGCAGCCGAGCTGCTGGTGTCGGTTACAGTTGACGACAGTGTCGTGCGGCTGGGTGATGTATTCGACGACGCCGGCAGCAGCGCCAATGTGGCGATTGCTGAAGCCCCCGCGCCGGGCATGAAAAGCCGCATCGCGGTGACCGAACTTGTGCTGCCGACGCAGCGCGCGGGCATCACATGGCAGGCGCCGCGGGGTGTCACCCATGTCAGCGTTCTGCGCGCGGGGTCGCCGGTAACCATCGACGAACTGCGCCACATCATTGGTGAGCGGATCAAGCGCGATGGCTATGCTTCAAGCTTCGACATCACTCTTATCGGCCAGGCGCGCGCGGTTCTGATTCCGGTCAACGCGGTACCAGGCGACATCGGCGTGTCGATTTCATCTTACGATGTGCGCAGCGGAAATTTCGTCGCCAGCCTGGCCTTGCCAACAGGAACAGCGCTGAACAGGCGCGTCGTTTATCGTGGTAAAATCGAGGAAATGGTTTATGTCCCGGGCCTGAACCGCCAGGTGATGCCGGGCGAGGCCATTGGCGAAAGTGATATTGCCTGGGTCCGCCTGCCCAAACGCCAGCTCGGCAGGAACATGGTCCAGTCAAAGCAGGCGTTGATCGGCATGACCCCACGCCGCCCCCTGGCGGTGAATCGAGCGATACGGCTGGGCGATATCCAGAGGCCCCTGCTGGTGAAAAAGGGCGCCCGGGTTTCGGTCTCCTACAAGACCGGCAACCTGATCATAATGTCCATGGCCCGCGCCCTGGAAAACGGCGCCAAGGGTGACGTTATCAGAATTTTGAACACGCGCAGCAAGCAGGCGCTGGAAGGCGTGGTAACCGGTCACGATCGGGTGGAGTTGACCATACCCGACCGCGTCGCGCTTTCGACCCGTTGAGACAAAAGGGAAAATCATGCGGCAAATAATCAAGAAAATATCCCCCGCCCTGGCGCTATCGCTGGCTCTGTCGGCCTGTGGCACGCTGGACCGGATCAAGAATATCGGCCAGGTGCCCGATCTGACGCCAATGCAGCAGATGGTGCTTCCGCCCCGCGGACGCTCGCTGGCAGTGGCCATGCCACAGCAGGATCCGGTGGCAACCGAGGCTAATTCCTTGTGGCGGACCGGGGCGAAGGCTTTTTTCCGCGATCACAGGGCCGCCAGCGTCGGCGATATCATCACCGTGATCATCGACATCGCAGATGAGGCTGCAGTCGAGAATTCGACCAGCCGGTCACGCACCACGTCAGAGGACGCCAGTGTCGGCAATTTCCTCGGCATCGAGGGCGAGCTGGCAAAAATTCTGCCGGGAGGATTTAGCGCAGCCAACGCCATTGATTTTGGCAGTAACTCATCGACCGCCGGCACCGGCAAGGTGGACCGCTCGGAGACCATCAGCATGACCATCGCGGCTATCGTCAGCCAGGTTTTACCCAACGGCAACCTGGTAATCCAGGGCCGCCAGGAAGTACGTGTTAATTTCGAGGTCCGCGAACTCTATATCACCGGCATAATCCGCCCCGAGGATATCTCGCGCTTCAATACCATCCAGCACACGCAGATTGCCGAGGCGCGAATCTCTTATGGCGGGCGTGGCCAGTTGACGGAAGTTCAGCAGGCGCGCTATGGCCAGCAGCTCTACGAGATTCTGTTCCCCTTCTGATACCCCAAGGAATAAAGATCACGGGCAGAACGTAACCGTGGCAAGCGCTTTTTCCAGATCCTGGCGACAGGACCTACAGCGTGAAGAAAGGCCGGTCGTAAAATACGACCGGCCTTTCTATAATTTCAGGAAACGCGTTTGTTCAGTCGTCGCGGTGAACTTTTTCCATCTTCTCATGGCGCTCCTGCGCTTCGATGGTCATGGTGGCGATGGGCCGGGCATCCAGCCGCTTCAGGCTGATCTGGTCGCCCGATACCTCACAATATCCGTATTCTCCCTCTTCAATACGCTCCAGGGCAGAATCTATCTTTGCGATCAACTTGCGCTGCCGGTCCCGGGTGCGCAGCTCCACAGACCATTCGGTCTCGGTTGATGCCCGATCAGCGATATCGGGCTCTTTCAGGCTGTCCTCCTGAAGCTGGATCAGGGTCTCTCTGGACTCCTGCATAATCCCCTCGCGCCAGGCAAGAAGCTTGCGGCGGAAATATTCCACCTGCTTTGCGTTCATGAACTTTTCGTCCACCGCGGGACGATATCCACGT
>JACZSK010000055.1 GCA_022574255.1 Pseudomonadota bacterium | reverse complement strand
ACCCGGCTGCGCACTTCATCGCCCAGGTTTTCCAGGTCCGCCGCCGTCGCGTCGCCAGTGTTGATGAGGAAATTGCAATGCTTTTCCGAGACCATGGCGCCGCCCACCGTCAGCCCGCGGCAGCCTGCTTCGTCGATCAATTGCCAGGCCTTGCGCCCGCTGTCTTCGATGTCCGGATTCTTGAATGTGCTGCCGCCGGTGCGGGTTCTCAGGGGCTGGCTTTGCTCGCGGGCGTCCATGATGCCCTTCATGCGGGTATAGATCGCCGCCTGATCGGTCCGCTGGCCACGGAAAACCGCCGCCGTAAAAATGCAGCCTTCGGGGACTTCGCTGTGGCGATACCCGAATTTCATATGGTCGGCATTCAACTGGCGCAGGACTCCGGCCCGGTCGATGATCGTCGCCTCGACAAAAATATCCGCAACTTCGCAGCCGTAGGCACCGGCGTTCATGCATAGTGCGCCACCAACCGAGCCCGGCACACCCTTGAGAAATTCGAGGCCACCGAGGCCCGCCTCCATCGCCTTGGCGGCTATGGTAACGCCCAACGCACCGGCGCCGGCGCTGACCAGGTCACCCTGGATACTGATTTCAGCCATCGCCTTGCCCATGCGCACAACAACGCCCGTAACGCCGCCATCGCGGATCAACAGGTTTGAGCCGACGCCGACGACCGTGACCGGTATGTCACCGGGCACCGCCGCCATGAATGCCGCCAGGTCATCATAATCCTCGGGCTTGAAGAGAACCTCGGCGCACCCGCCGGTGCGGAACCAGGTCTTCTCGCCCAACGCCGCGTCCGGCTCATAGCTGCCACGCACCTGCGGCAAGCGGTCCTGAAGCGTCGCCGGATGGGTCAAGGCGTTCATGCCGCGCCCTTTCCGTCGTCTGCGACTTGGGTCAACGCAGGCAGGCTATCCATCAGCCCGTAGGCCCACTGGGAAATGCTGCCTGCGCCGAGGCAGATCACCAGGTCGCCCGGTGCGGCCAGTTCCGCCAGCAGCGGCGCCAGATCCTGTTCGCCATCAATTGCGTGAACGCCCTTGTGGCCGCGGGCTTTCAGGCCTTCGGCTAAAGCCTTGTGGTCGATACCCTCGATCGGCTCCTCGCCTGCCGCATATACCGGGGCCACGATTACTTCGTCGGCGTCGTTAAAAGCGGTGCAAAAATCCTCGAACAGGCTCTCAAGCCGCGTGTAGCGATGGGGCTGGACGACGGCGATGATGCGTCCCTCATAGGCGCCGCGCGCTGCATCCAGCACCGCCGCGATCTCCACCGGGTGATGGCCGTAATCGTCTATAATGGTAACGCCGGAAACCTCGCCAACGCGGGTGAAGCGCCGCTTGACCCCGGCAAAATCGGCGAAGGCGCTTTCCAACGCCCGGTCGCTGATGCCCATGACCAGCGCCACCGCAACGGCGGCGGTCGCGTTTTGCACATTATGCGCGCCCGGCATGGCCAGCCGCAGCCCCTCGATCACGCGCGGGCCGTCATCGATATTTTCGGAGATGGCGATGTCGAAATGCGCCTCACCGCTGGCGAAGGTGACGTTGACAGCGCGCACGTCTGCCTGCGGCGACATGCCGTAGGAGACCACCTTGCGGTCCGAGATCAGCGGGATCATCGCCTGCACGTCCGGGTGATCGATACACAGCACCGCCGTGCCGTAAAACGGTACGCGTTCAACGAAAGCCAGGAAAGCCGCCTTGACGGCGTCGAAGTCACCGTAGAAATCTAGATGTTCCGGGTCGATATTGGTGACCACAGCGATGGTTGCGGGCAGGCGCACGAAGGTGCCGTCGCTCTCGTCGGCTTCCACCACCATCCATTCGCCGGCGCCCAGCCGGGCGTTGGTGCCATAGGCGTTGATGATACCGCCGTTGATGACGGTGGGATCATACCGCGCCGCATCCAGCACCGCCGCGATCATGGATGTGGTGGTGGTTTTGCCGTGCGTGCCGGCCACCGAGACGCAGGATTTCAGACGCATCAGTTCGGCCAGCATTTCAGCGCGCCGCACGATGGGAATTTTGCGCTCGCGGGCGGCGATAACTTCGGGATTGTCCTTTTTTACCGCCGAGGAAATCACCACCGCCGTGGCATCACCGATATTTTCGGGCGCATGGCCAATTGTTATTTCCACGCCCATGGCCCTGAGGCGCTGGACGTTGGCGCTGTCGCTCAGGTCACTGCCCTGCACCGCATAGCCGAGGTTATGCATTACTTCCGCGATGCCCGACATGCCGATGCCGCCAATGCCGGTAAAATGAATAATGCCGATGTCGAAGGGAATACTTCTCATGCCATCACCCTCCTGCTCTGGTTGCCGGGCGGTGTGTCCGGCTTTTCCTTTGTGCCTTTCGGTTGGACTCCGGCGGCCTGATCTTTGGCGCGGCCACTGACCGCTGCCTCTTCAACCAGATCGGCCAGAAGCCGCGTCGCATCGGGCATTCCGGCGGCGCGGGTGGCCGCCGCAGCGCGCGTTAACTCTGCCGGGTTAAGCGCCAGCTTCTGCACCCTTTTGGCCAGTGCCGCCGGCGTGAACCCGCTTTCATCGAACAGCCAGGCCCCGCCGGCCTCGACCAGAGCCTTGGCATTGGTGGTCTGGTGATCGTCGGTGGCGATGGCCAGTGGCACCAGGATCGACGGGCGCCCGGCAGCGGTCAGCTCGGAAATGGTCGAGGCCCCGGCCCGTGAAATAACGAAATGGGTCCATTGCAGGCGTTCGGGCATGTCCTCGAAGAAAATACCGACTTCGGCGGCTATATCCGCTTCGCTGTATGTCCTGCGCACCCGCTCCAGGTCTTCTTCCCGGCATTGCTGGGTTACCTGAAAACGCTTGCGCGCCGCCCCCGGCATCATGGCCAGCGCCGCCGGGACCACGTCGCTTAAAATCCGCGCGCCCTGGCTGCCGCCCAGCACCAGCACCCGGAATATGCTATCGGGGCCGACCGCCGGGTAGGATTGCGCGGCCAGTGCGGCGATTTCCTCGCGCACCGGATTGCCGGTCACCACCGCGCGGGCTGATGCCCGGCGGGGAACCTTCGCGGTATCGGCAAAAGATAGCGCCACCGACGAAGCGCCGCCGGCGACCATGCGGTTGACCCTGCCCAGCACCGAGTTTTGCTCGTGAATGCAATAGGGTATGCCCAGCCAGCGCGCCGCCAGTATGGTCGGCAACGCCGGGTAACCGCCGAAACCGACGACCGTCTGCGACCGATCAGCGATCAGGAATCGCCGTGCCTGGAAAACGCCCGCGATTAAATCCAGACCCGCCCGCAAACGGCCCAGGATGCCGCCACGGCTGACGCTGCCGGCGCTGATCTGGTGTTTTTCCATGCCTTCCAGCAGGCCCGGAAATTTCAACCCGCGGGCGTCGGAAATCAGCGTCACGCGGTACCCCCGCTTTTCCAGTTCAATGCCCAGCGCGTGGGCCGGGAACATATGCCCGCCGGTGCCACCCGCCGCCAGTGTTATGCATTGCCGCTGGCTCATCGCCGCAACCTCCGCCCCGATAAACGGGCATTGCTGCGCCTGGTCAGCGCCAACACCATTCCCATGGTGATCGCCAATGCCAGCATCGACGAACCGCCATAACTGATGAAGGGCAGCGTCATGCCCTTGGCCGGGATAACAGCCAGGTTGACCGATATATTGATCAGCGCCTGCAGGCCAAACAGCGCCAACAGCCCGCCGGCGGCAAAAACCACGAAGGCATCTTCCTCTTCCAGCAGGCGGGACAGCCCGCGCAGCACGACCACCGCGAACAGCGCCAGGATGCCCAGGCAGGCCATGGCGCCGAATTCCTCGCCCGCGACGGCGAAAATGAAATCCGAATGGGCGTCGGGCAAAACCTTTTTGATTGATCCCTCGCCCGGGCCGCGCCCGATCAACCCACCGGCGCGAATGGCGTTCAGCGCGGTGTCGATCTGGTAGGTGTCGCCGCTGGCAGGGTCGAGGAAAGTATCGATGCGCCGGGCCACATGAGGCACCAGCAGATAGGCACTGACCAGCGCCACCAACCCCGCGCCGGAAAAGCCGGCCAGCCAGACCAGTGGCATACCGGCCATCACCAGCTGCCCCATCCACACCACGCCGATCAGAAATGTCTGGCCGAAATCGGGCTGCATAACCAGCAGCGCCGCCACGCCCAGGAACAGACCGATGGAAATTTTACGTCCAGGGAAAGAAGGACTGCGAAATTCCTCAGCCAGCATCCAGGCCGATATGACAATGAAGGCGGGCTTCAGAAACTCCGACGGCTGAATGGAAAAGCCGGCCAGATGCAGCCAGCGCGTCGCGCCCTTTATCTCGGGCCCATAGAATAATGTCAGCGTCACTCCGGCCAATCCAGCCAGGAACAGCGCCGCCGCCAACCGCTTTACGCCGCGCTGGGAGAGCAGAGACACGCTCACCAGAACGCCCAGCCCGGCAATTATGTAAACCAGCTGGCGTTTGACGAAGTGAAAGCTGTCGAGGCCCAGGCGCTCGGCCACCGCCGGGCTGGCGGCCAGGGTCAGCAGAATGCCTGAAGCAATCAGCAGCAGGACGGTGACCAGCAACCAGCGATCGACGGTCCACCACCAGCGGGAAACCAGGCTGTTATCGGAGCGCGCCAGCGTAATCATGCGGCACCTCCCTTTACGAGACCGGCGACGATTTCGCGGAAGGCATCGCCGCGGGCTTCGAAGTCGGTGAATTGATCGAAAGAAGCGCAGGCCGGGGAAAGCAACACCGTGCCCCCACTGGCCGCTGCGTCGCGGGCCGCCGCCCCGGTTGCCGCCTGCAGCGTGCCGAAATCTTGGTTTTCCACCTTGCCTTTCAGGAAGGCTGCCAGCTCCGGCGCCGCCTCGCCAATCAGGTAAGCCTTTCGCACTTTGCCCAGCGCCTTGCCCAGACCGTCCAACGCTGTCTCCTTCAACAGGCCGCCGGCAATCCAGTATATGTCGCCATCAATGGCTTCCAGCGCGCGAGCCGCCGAGTCCGTATTGGTTGCCTTGGAATCGTTGACGTAGGTGACGTTGCCCTGGGCAGCAATAACCTCCAGCCGGTGCGGCAGGCCGGCGAAATCCGCTAACGCCGCAAAGATAGCCTCGCGCTCCAGCCCCAACATCCGCGCTGCCGCAAAAGCCGCGGCGGCGTTCTGCCAATTATGGACACCGCGCAGCGTCGCAATATCGGCAATATCGCCCACCGGCACCGCGTCACCGTCCAGCCCGTCGTATAATATGCCTTCGGCCACATAAACGCCCCCAGGCACCGCTGTCTGGCTGGACACCGGAATGACGCGTCCCGCGAGAGTGGCTGCCACGGCCCGGCTCTGGTCATCGTCAACACCGATAATCGCCACCTGCCCCGGCTGCTGCATCTCAAAGAGCCGCCGCTTGGCGGAGACATAGCTCTCCATATTGCCGTGGCGGTCCAGATGATCGGGTGAAATATTCAGGAGGATCGCGACTTCCGCGTCGAGGCTCATGGTCAGGTCTGCCTGGAAGGACGAGACTTCAAACACATAAATGCCGCCTGCGGGCAGCGGCTCCAGATCCAGCACCGAAATACCGATATTGCCCCCCAGCGCCACCGGCCGGCCGCAAACGCCAACCAGATGCGCGAGCAAGGCAGCGGTGGTGGATTTGCCGTTGGTGCCGGTGATCGCCACCAGTTGATGGTCGGGCAGGTCGACCCGCGCCCGGGCGAAAAGCTCCATATCGCCGATCAGGTCGAGATGCGCCTCGCGCGCTTTTAGCGCCAAAGGATGCGTTCCGGGCACGCCGGGGCTGACGACCAGGGCGTCGAGCCCCGCGAAATCAGCATCATAGAGATTTGCAGCGGCGTCGCCGACCGCTGCCAGCCGCGCGTCATCATCGTCGAAAGCCATGACCTTCGCACCCGCCGCCTGAAGCGAATGCACGGCAGCCAGCCCCGAGCGCGCCAGCCCGAAGACCGCTATTTTTTTGCCCGCCATGTCATGCGCAACGATCATGCGTTTATCTCAGTTTCAATGTTGCCAGGCCAATCAGCGCCAGGATCAGCGCGATGATCCAGAAGCGGATGACGATGGTTGGCTCGGCCCAGCCTTTTTCTTCGAAATGATGGTGCAGGGGCGCCATGCGGAAGACCCGCCGCCCGGTCAGTTTGAACGAAACCACCTGGACAATGACCGATACGGTCTCGAGTACGAAAAGGCCGCCGATGATTGCCAGTACGATTTCGTGCTTGGTGACCACCGCGATGGCACCCAGGGCGCCGCCCAGCGCCAGGCTGCCCGTATCGCCCATGAAAATCATTGCCGGGGGCGCGTTGTACCAAAGGAATCCCAGGCCGGCGCCAATCAGCGCACCGCAAAAGACCGCCAGTTCTCCGGCGCCCGGCACCGGTGGAAGTCCCAGATATTCAGAGTAAACCGCGTTGCCAACCATATAGGAGATCACCAGGAAAGCCCCGGTGGCGATAATCACCGGCATGATCGCCAGACCGTCCAGCCCGTCGGTCAGGTTCACGGCGTTCGAGGTTCCGACCATGACAAAGGCTGCAAAGGGGACATAGAACCAGCCCAGGCTGAACAGAATCTCATTGTAGAACGGCACCGCCAGCCCCGGACCGGCGAGTTGCATGATCCACCAGGCGGCGGCGCTGGCAACAATCGTTTCCAGCAGCAGCTTGATCCTTCCCGGTACGCCGTGGGACGAACCGCGGGTCACTTTCAGGTAGTCATCGGCAAAGCCAATGACGCCGAAGCCCATGGTCACCAGCAGCACCGCCCAGACGAACTGGTTCGTCAGGTCTGCCCAAAGCAGCGTGCCAACCGACAGTGCCATCAGGATGAGGAAACCACCCATGGTGGGCGTGCCCTGCTTTTTGACAATATGGCTCTGTGGGCCGTCGTCGCGTATCGGCTGGCCGTTCGCCTGCTTGGACTTCAGCCAGCGGATAACAGCGGGGCCAAAAATGAAGCTGATCAGCATGGCGGTCATCAGCGCGCCGCCGGTACGAAAGCTGATGTAACGGAACAGGTTGAATATTCCGTATTCGTCGGCCAGGGGTGTCAGGAGATTATAGAGCATTCCAGGTTTTTCCTATGCCGCCACCAGCGGAGATTTGCCACCGCTGTCCATTTCCTCGCGCTCGTCCAGCGCCCGCAACCCTTCAACCACTTGCCCCAGCCCGAGCGCGTTGGAGCCCTTGACCAGAATCAGGTCGCCGGGGTGCAGGCCGCGCACCAGCGCCGCCATCAGTTGGTCGATGTCATCGAATGTTTGAATTGCTATTTTGCCGGCAACGGCACGGGCCAGCGCTTTCATGGCGGGCCCCAGGGTCAGCAGCACATGCACGCCGGCGCGCTTCAGGTCTTTCGCCAGCGCTTCGTGATATACGACCGTGTCTTCACCCAGCTCTTCCATATCGCCCAGAACGGCCACGCGGCGGCCCTGCGCGGTGGCCGGCCAGTGCCCGGCCAGAACCCCGATTGCCGCCTTCATGGACAGCGGATTGGCATTATAGCTTTCGTCGATGACCGTGAAGGCCAGTCGCGAGGTCAATACCTTGAATTGCTCGCCGCGCCCCGCCAGTCCGGTCATCGAAGACAGCGCCATGCCGGCCAGCGATAAATCGCCGCCCACCGCATGGACCGCCGCCAGCACGCCCAGGCTGTTGATAATCCAGTGATCACCCGGCATGCCGACCTTAAAGGTCAGCGAGACGCCATCGATATCGGCGGTCATGCAGGAACAGGTGGCCAGCGCCGCCAGCCGCAGCGGCCTGACATCAGCACCCATGTTGTCTGCGGCGAAAGAGAGTATCTGCCCGACGCCGGCATCCTTCGCGGCACGGGACAGCTGCTGGAAATGCCGGTTATCGAGATTCAGGATCGCGGTGCCCGCCGCCGTCAGCCCCTCGAAAATCTCTGCCTTGGCATCCGCGATGGCTTCTTCATTGGCAAAGGCGGCGGCATGGGCGGGACCAACATTGGTGATCATCGCCACGTCGGGGCGTACCAACCGCGACAGGGGCCCAATTTCGCCGGGCGCGTTCATGCCAATCTCGAAAATTCCGAATTCGGTATCAGCGGGCATGCGCGCCAGGCTGACCGGCACCCCCACATGATTGTTAAAGCTGCGCGGGCTGCGATGCACCAGGGCCGGCGCGGTCGCCGACGCCGACAGGGCGTTATACAGCGCCTCCTTGACGCCGGTCTTGCCGGCGCTGCCGGTCACCGCGATGACCATGCCGGCCATGCGCTGGCGCGCCGCGCCGGCCAGATCATTGAGGGCCACCAGGGAATCATCCACCCATATGAGGCGCGGATCGTTGGCCTCCACGCCACCGAGCACGCCAGAGACAACTGCCGCCGCGGCGCCAGCCTGCAGCGCCTGACCCACGAACCTGTGGCCATCGCTTTCCGCGCCCGCCAGGGCAAAGAACAGATCACCGGGCGCGACTTCGCGGCTGTCGATGGCGATGCCTGAAATCTCCGCATCGCGCATATGCTTGCCGCTTGTTGCCAGGGCAACCTCTCGCGTCGTCCAGAGTGGGGCTTGCTGATTCTTACCCGGCATCACGCGCCTCCTCCTGCAAGGAGCTGATCGCTGCCCGAACAACCTCGGAATCGTCAAAGGGCAGGATTTCGTCACCGACAATTTGCCCGGTTTCGTGACCCTTGCCGGTGACGATCAGAATGTCGCCGTCTCCGAGAGCTGCCGCGGCACTGGCAATGGCGTCGGCCCGGTCGTCATATTCCCTGGCCCCCGGCGCAGCGGCCAGAATCTCCCGCCGGATGATTGCCGCCTCCTCGCTGCGGGGGTTATCGTCGGTCACATAAACAGCGTCGGCCAGGTCAACGGCAATGGCGCCCATCTGGGGCCGCTTGCCCTTGTCGCGATCACCACCGCAACCAAAAACCACATGCAGGCGGCCGGGCGCGGCGGCGCGCGCCGCATGCAGGATGTTCGTCAGCCCGTCGGGCGTATGGGCATAATCGATCACGATCACGCCGCCCGCCGGGGTCTGGCCGATATGCTCGAAACGGCCCGGCACGCCCTTCAGCCCTTCAAGCGCGGCAAACACTTTTTCCGCCGCAGCACCGGAAGCCATAACGATTGCCGCCGCCATCAGCGCGTTCTCCGCCTGGAAGGCGCCCAACAGAGGCAGCGCAATGTCGTAATTCTTGTCCGCAAAGCTGATCTGCAGCCGCTGGCCGCCATTGCCCGGCCGCGCGCCTTTCAACGCAATATCGGCTTCAGCGCCGCGCCCGACGGTGATGATCCTGTGACCGCGCGCCCAGCAAAGATTTTCGATCTCGGGGCCGTATTCGGCATCCAGATTGATCACCGCCGTGCCATCGGGCGGCAGCAGCTCACCAAACAACCGCGCCTTGGCATAGAGATAGCCCTCCAGGGTCTGGTGATAATCCAGATGATCGCGGGTCAGGTTTGTGAAGGCGGCAATGCGAACCTGCACGCCGTCGAGGCGAAATTGCGACAGGCCGTGGCTGGAGGCCTCGAAGGCCACATGCTCAACACCCGCCGAAGCCAGATCACCCAGCGCCGCGTGCAGGGTCAGTGGGTCGGGCGTTGTCAGGCCGCTTTCCGCGGCGGCGGTCAAACCCGTATCGCCCTCGACCCCAAGGGTACCTATGCTGGCTGCCTTGGTGCCCAGCGCCTGCCATAACTGGCGGGTGAAAGAGACCACCGAGCTCTTGCCGTTGGTGCCGGTGACCGCCGCTATGGTGCCGGGCTGACGCCCGTAATAGCGCGCCGCCATTTTTGCGAAGCGCCGGCGCGGATTGTCATCAACCAGATGCAGGGCGTCGCCGGTATCCACAGCCGCATCGTCGCCGCGCACCAGGCCGGTGAGCACGGCCACAGCGCCACGTTCCAGTGCCTGGGGAATGAAATCACGGCCATCGGCCTTTTCGCCCGGGAATGCCGCGAACAGAAAGCCGGGTTCGACAGCGCGGCTGTCGAAGGCGAGACCGGTGATCTCGATCCCCGTAATAACGCCGTTGCTCCCCAAGAGTTCCGACAATTGCATTGCCTTCTTCTGCTCCCTAAAGGCTGTTCCCCGCGGCCCTTTTTAATCGCTCTCCCTGATCAAAAGGGCTGCCTGCCTGTAATGACTTTCGTCTTCCTGTTTCGGTTCAACACCAAGGATCGGCGCTATGCGCGCGATCACATTTCGCACCACCGGCGCCGACACCCAGCCGCCTCCGGCGAAATTCAAAGTCTCCGCACGACCCTTGGGTTCGTCGAGCAGCGCGAAGACCACGAATTCGGGCGCATCCATCGGAAAAACCCCGATGAATGACGAGACCAGCGCGTCCGAGCGATAGCCTCCGACCCCCGATTTTTCGGCTGTACCCGTCTTGCCGCCAACCCGGTAACCTGGCACGTCGGCCTGGCGGCCGGTGCCGCTGGTCACCGCCAGACGCATCAGCATCCTGATGTCGTCACTTGTATGAGCGGATATGACCCTGCGCCCAGCGGGGCGAATATGCCGAGGTTGGTCCACCAATGTGGCTGGAATAAGGGTGCCACCGTTGACCATGGCGGCGATCGCGGTGGTCAGTTGCAGCGGGCTGACGGCGATGCCGTGCCCGTAGGCAATGGTCATGGTGTGCACATCACCCCAGCGTTGGGGGAAGATGGGGCGGCCCACTTCGGGCAATTCGATAACCGCGGCGCGGAGCAACCCCAACCCGGCGAGGAAGGCGCGCTGCCGGTCACGCCCCAAGTCCAGCGCCATGCGGGCAGCGCCAATATTCGAGGAATAGGTATAGATTTCAGGCACCGTCAGCATGCGATTTTGCGGATGGTTGTCGCTGATGGTATAGCGCGCGATGCGGATCGGTTCGCTGGCGTCATAGCTGTCGGTCAGCCGCACCGTGCCGGTCTCCAGCGCCGCCGCGATGGTAAAGGTCTTGAAGGTCGAGCCCAGCTCATAGACCGCAGCAGTGGCGCGGTTAAAGCGGTCTGTGCCGGATGCCAGGTTGGCGTGATTGGGGTCGAAATCGGGCACCGACACCATGCCCAGCACGGCGCCGCTGTTGATATTCATAACAATGCCCGCAGCACCCGCCGCGCCAAAGCGCTCGGCAGCTTTTTTCAGTTCGTCGGCCAGCGCATGCTGGATCCGCGAATCAATTGACAACACCAACGGCTCGCTGGCGTCGGCGGGGTTACCCAGCCGGTCATCAAAATAATACTCAATGCCGCCAAGGCCCCGGCCATCTACATCCACATAACCGACCACATGTGCGGCCAGCGATCCTTGCGGGTAGACGCGATGTTCCTCCATCTGGAACGAGAACCCGGGCAGGCCCAGGGCATTGACCCGCCACATCTGTCGCGGAGTCAGCTTGCGCCGTATCCACACAAAGCGTCTGTTCGACTTGAGTTTCTCAAGAACAGTGGATTGTGACAACTCCGGCAATACGGCGGCGAGCCGCGCGGCGGCGATTTCGGGCTCGAATACACGCCGGGGGTCGGCATAGAGCGATGCGGTCTGCAAATTAGTGGCCAGCACCACGCCGTTGCGGTCGACGATATCTGCGCGCGCGGCGATCACCTGTGAAAGAGCGCGGTCCGGGCCAGAGCGCAACGAAACGTCCTGCATCAGGCCCAGGCCAATTGTGCGGAATCCCAGAGCCATAAAGGCCCCGGCAAAGAGAAAGACCGCGACCATCAGCCGGTTGCGGGCGGTCTCCATCGCCAGTTTTAGCGTCCCTTCCATTGACGCAGGCCGTGCGCTATCGCCAGATCGCGCGCTCATGGTCCGCCCCCCGAATTGGCCCGCAAAATAGCGCGCTCAAACCTGACGATCAGCTCCCCGACACGGCTTTGGACGCGGCGTTCGCCCAAAGGGCGCGGCTTCTCACGGGGCGCCGGATAGCTGTATTCGAGTCGGGGTGCAATCTTGGGCGCAATCCGGGCGCTCAGCCCCCGGCGCAGGGGAATGGCGCTCGGCGAGCGAAGAATCTGGTAGGGGGCCGTGGGCCGCAGCCGCAAGTGCCTTCCCGCCAGCTCCTGCAAATAAATCGGGCTGTTCAGATAGGCCCATTCCGCCTTCAACACGCGGATGGCGCGCTGGTCCGCCAGGTAATTCTGGTGCAGTTGCTGAACGATCTGGTCCTTGGCCTCAACCGCGTGCTTCAACTGGTAGAGGCCACCAGCCATGATGATGACCATCATCACGCCGTACATGGTCCAGCGCCGGCTCATGAAACTTCTCCATTGCCGGCGGGCCAGGCATCGGCGGCATTGCGCACAGCCACGCGCAGACGCGCTGAACGCGCCCGGGGATTGCGCTCAATCTCTTCCGCCGAAGACTTGCCTGCGCGCTTGCGGTCCACGTGGAAGGTGGCGGCGAAAGCGCCTGGGCCACTATCGTTTGCCGCCACTGGCGCGTGCCGCGAGGGGCCCGGCAGATTGCCTGAACGCTCAATCATGAAGGTCTTGACGATCTTGTCTTCCAGCGAATGGAAGCAGACCACGCAGAGCCTGCCTTCGGGCTTGAGCGTGCGCTCGGCGGCAACAAGCCCGCGCGCCAGTTCGCCCAACTCGTCATTCACATAGATGCGCAGCGCCTGGAAGGTGCGGGTCGCCGGGTGGATGACCCGGGCTCCTTTCTTGCGCCGATAGCCGATGGCGTCGACTACGATCTGCGCTAATTCGCCGGTGCGCGCAATGGGCTTTTCGGCGCGCGCTTTGATGATTGCTGCGGCGATGCGGCGCGCCCGGGGCTCCTCGCCCAGACGCTGCAGGATGCGGGTAAGGTCGGCCTCGCTGCGGCTGTTCACCACGTCGGCGGCGCTCTCGCCTTCGCTGGCGGGGCCGCTCATGCGCATGTCCAGCGGGCCGTCTGCCTGGAAGGAAAAACCGCGCTCGGCCTGATCCAGCTGCATGGATGAAACCCCGATATCGAGGGCGATACCGTCGACCTGCTTGACGCCCTGCCGGGCCAACAGGGCTTCAACATCGGAAAAGCGCCCTTCGATGATCGTCAGCCGGCCGGAGAATTCCTTTTCCAGGCCTTTGCCATCGGCAACGGCGGCGGGGTCGCGATCCAGCGCGAAGACGCGGCAGTTGGCGGCTTCAAGAATGGCCCGGCTATAGCCGCCGGCGCCGAAGGTGCCGTCCACATAGACTTCGCCGTCGCGAGGCTTCAGCGCCGCCATTACCTCTTCCAGCAGAACAGGCTTATGGCGCGGGAGTTCACTTGCTGAAGTCATGATTCAGTCCCCCCGCCTGATGATCGGGCCCAGTTCTCCGGCTTTGGTTTTGGCCAGCGCCAGCTGCACGAGGCGGTGGGCCTCATAGGCGGCGGGTTCCCAAATCTGGAAGGTTTTGCCCAGGCCGACGAAGGTCGCCTCGCTGGTGATGCCGGCATGATCCATCAGGTCCTTGGACAGGTTTATCCGGCCCTCGGGATCAAAAGACAATTGCCGGGCGGATCCCAGGATGGCATTGGCCAGCGCCTCGTTCTCGTCGGAATAGAGGCCGAAGTCGCCGTGGATCGAATCTGAAAGCTGCTCCATGAAACCCAAATCGGCGCCATGCAGGCAGGCATGCTTGAAGGAGGCATAGGCGATGATGCCCTGGTATCCCGACGCCGGCAAAGACGAGCGAAAGGCGACCGGTACCGAGACCCGCCCCTTGCGATCGACCCTGTTGGTCGTTGTGGATAAAAACAGCGGCATCGAGTTTTCCCTCAGCGGATGTCTGTTCCCTCTCCCGGTCCCTGATTTCGCGGTTGGGCGCAGGCAAGTCTTCTTTTCCAACCGGGCCCAAATCGGGCCTCTTTCGCGAATCCCTCTCTTAATCCCGGGGACACTATGGGATATCATGGGCAAATATGGGCGTCAATGGGATTGGATGGTATTTTAATGGCATTAACAGGGCGTTAATGGGCCGGAAATCCGGGCGTTATGGGTGGCTGGCCCGGTTTTGAATTGGCGGGATCGGCGGGAGATCAAGGTGCTTCGCTTCATGGCCAATGGACTGGCTCACGGGGCGCGTGTAGGTTCAGAACCGCATTGAAAAAAGCAGGAGGAATTGATGAAAAAGATTTTTGCGCTGGCCGCGATACTACTGGGGTTGGCGCCACTGGCGTTCGCTGGCATCCCTTTCGCGGTCGCGGACGAAGCGGGCCTGCTCAACAGACAAGAGCCCCGCGAAAACCTTACGGCAAGCGGTCAACCAACGCTTGAACAATTGCGGATGTTGAAGGCGGAGGGGTATACGACAATCATCAATCTGCGGCGCGATGGGGAATTTGACGTGTTCGACGAGCGCGCCGAAGTCGCCAGGCTGGGCATGAACTACGTCAGCATCCCACTGGCAAACATCGGCTCGATTGCCCCGGCCGATGCGCGTGCGCTTCACGAAGCTCTGGCCGAAACAACCGGCCCCGTTCTTCTGCATTGTGCCAGCGGGCGGCGGGTAAGCGGGCTGTTGGGTATCGAGGCCTATCTGCTTCACGGTTTTAGCGAGCAACAAGCCGTGGAGTTGGCGGTTGCAGCTCATATGCCGCGCTCGGCCGGGCCGGTAACAGACTGGATCCGCAGCAATTCTCAAGAGTAGTAATTACGTCCCCTGCCCGGAGCTGTTGCGACCGCCAGCAGCAGCCCCCGCTATTAGGCATTTGTTAGCTGCTGCAAGGCAAAATGAGGGCCTGCACATGCCCTGCATAATGAGGAGCTTCCAGATGCGCAAAATGATTCGTGTGATTGGCCCGTTGGCTATCTGCCTGATGCTTTTCGCCAGCCTTGATGCGACGGCCAGGCCGGATAAGAAAAAGGGCAAAAGAAACAGCCACGGCCCGGACGTTATTGTTATTCATCCCGGCAACCAGGGGCATGCCCAGCGCGGAAATCGTCGTGGCAGTCAAGGCAGGGGCCAAGACCACCACGCGGTGCGCCATCGCGGTGGCCCGCCACCCTGGGCACCGGCGCATGGCTATCGCTCCCAGCATCGCGGCGGCGGCGTTCAGGCAGCCTATGTGGCGCCCTACGGCATCGCCGGCGGACAGTGCAATCGCAAGGAAGTGGGCCTGATCGTCGGCGGCATTACCGGCGGCCTGATCGGCGCGAAGATAACATCCAAGAAAGACCGGGCGGCGGGCATTATCGGCGGCGCGATCCTCGGCGCTATCGTCGGCAGCACTATCGGCAAAAGCATGGACAAGGCCGACCACCATTGCGTTGGCCAGACGCTGGAGCATGCCCCGGACAGCCAGACGATCGCCTGGAGCAACCCCGACGGGGGCGCGGAATACAGGGTCACACCAACCCGGACCTACCAGACTTCGGCGGGCGGTTATTGCCGCGAGTATCAGACTATTTCCACAGTGAACGGCCGCCGGCAAGAGACCTACGGCACTGCCTGCCGCCAGCAGGACGGCGCCTGGAAACTGGTGAACTGAGCAGCGCGCGACCGAAGCGGATTGCCTGTTGGGTAACGGACAGCTTAAAAGCGCACGCCCGCCAGGATGCCGAAGTTCTTTTTCTTCATGTCGAAGACCGGGATTATGATGACAGTGCTGTCCAGCGTGTCGGTAAATATATAGGCGGTAATGTTGGCGATAGCCGCGCCCGCCACCACGTCTTCCCAGCGGTGAAAATTGCCCTGCACCCGGCCGATGCCGACCACCGCCGCCGCCGCGTAGGCCGGCAGCCCGTATTTCCAGCCATAGCGATAATGCAGGTAGCTGGCCCCGGCCATGGCGTTGGTCATATGCCCCGAGGGAAAGGATCGCCGCCCGCCGTTGGGCCGCCGCTTGTCGACAGTGTATTTCAGGCTGTAGGTGACGCCGGTGCTAACCACCCATGTGGCCGCCAGTTGCGCGACGCCTTCCTGGTCTTTCTTGTCCAGCGATATGAGCACCGCGATGCCGGGAATGGCGTGACGCGCGATGTCGCCGTATGTGGTCAGAGTATCTGCGCGGGCAGGCACGGAAGCCGCAAAGGCGGCAAGCAGCAGCGATATAACAGACAGGCGGGCTTGATGGCGCATGGGGGCTCCTTTGCAGGCTCGCCCTATCAGCAAATACGCTGCCGCGGCAAGGGAAAAGGGGGTTCCCAACCCTCACGATTTTCTTGCCTTGGCACTCTCCCTCAAGAGAGAGGGGTTTTCTGAACCGCCAAAAGAAGGGGTGAGGGCAAAACGAAAAAGGGACCAGACGGTCTGTAAGCCGGGTTCTGTGCTCAGTTCCCCACCGAAGCGGAAGAACTGGCGATGACCATTCATCTAGGCGCTGCGTTGCCACAGCACTCGTGCGACCTACCCGGACGGCGGCCCGGAAACCGGCCATATGTCGTCCCTATTTGGTCTTGCTCCCGGTGGGGTTTACAATGCCACTGCTGTTACCAGCCGCGCGGTGCGCTCTTACCGCACCCTTTCACCCTTGCCTGTGAAAACCGAAGTTTCCCATCGGCGGTCTGCTCTCTGCTGCACTTTCCCTGGGGTCGCCCCCGGCGGGCGTTACCCGCCACCGTGTTTCCGTGGAGCCCGGACTTTCCTCTCCCGCGCCCTTTCGGGCAATGCGGCAGCGGCCATCCGACCGTCTGGTCCCGCGCTTTATGTAGAGAGCGCGGCGTATGGGGTCAAGGGTAACCGGGGGCGCTTCAGCTTGCGGCGAGCGCGGCGCAGATGGCAGTGCGGATTTCGGTCTCGGGAAGTTCCAGCCCCGGGGCGCAGAAGATTTCCGTCAACTCGGCCCGCTCGCGGGTCCGCTCGGCCTCCATTTTACCCAGCGCGGCCAGAAAGGCGGGATGTTCCAGAAAGGCGTCGGGCACCGCCAAGGGGAAATTGCGCCAGGCCAGCCAGCCGCGCCCGACCACCCGCTCGAACGCCACGGCGGCATCGTCGAACAATCTTTCCTGGGCGAGAATCTGGGTTTCCCCAATATGCAAGCCAAAATAATCCGGGCCCTGGTTTCGCCGGCTCTCGATTTCCACCGCGATTTTCCGCAGCATTCCCGGCGGCGCTCTCCGCCTCGCCGTTCCGGCGCAGCAGATGCGGGTAAAGCAGCCCTCCCTGCAGCCCGAACCGGCTGCGCGGATAATCAGGGGCAATCTGGAAAAGCCGGCGCAACTGCTTGAGGGCGCCCTCATAGTCGCCGGCAGCGAACAGCGCCTCTGCTACATCCAAAAGCGCGCTGTTCGAGCGTGGATTATTGAAGAATCTGTCGCGGGCGGCGGCCACCGCCTCGCCGTGCCGTCCCTGGGCGGTCAGGGCCACATAGCGGTAATCGCCGAGCGCCATTTCGGCGGGGCCGTGGAGGCCTAGATCCATGAGCGCCAGCCCCAATAAGACGTATGAGCGGCGAGAGGCCGGGACCTCGGCATGGGCGCGGTGCAGCCAGAGGATTGCTTGAGCATGTTCACCCGCGCCTCGCAGCAGCTCGCCCCGGATCTGATGGCCCCGGGCCGGGCTGAGTTGGGTCAAGCGCTCGATAAACGGTTCCGCCTCGGCAAAGCGGCCGCGGTCGGCCAGCGCCCGGGCATGGTTGGCGTTGGCGGACAGGTTCAGCGGATCGAGCTCCAGCGCCCGCTTCTGGGCCTCGAAGCCCTCGCGCAGCCGGCCCAGCTTGCCGCTCAGAATGATCGCCCGCCACATATGGGCGCGGGCCAGATTGGGGTTGATTTCGATGGCCCGGTCGTAAGCGGCCAGCGCACCCTCGTTGTCTTTCATGCGGTCCCTGAGCATACCGAGCGGTGCCCAGGCCTCGGCCAGATCGGGGTCGATCTTGAGCGCCTGCTCGAGCGCCGGTCCGGCGCGGGCGATCACCTCCTCGCGCGTCAGCTTGCCATAGCAGCAGGGAGCATTTTCCAGCAGTATGATCGCCTCGCCCAGCGCCGCCCAGGCCGGGGCGTAACCGGGATCGATGGCCAGCACCGCCTCAAAATGCCCGACCGCGCCCTGCAGCGCCGCCTCGGTGCGGCGGTTGATCAGATGGCGGCCGAGCAGAAATTCCTCGTAGGCCCCGGGCGTGGTGGTGTGGGCGACCCGCGTTATCGGCGCCGCGGCCTCCCCTGACTTAGCCACGCCTTCTTCCGCGCCCCCCAGATACAGCTTCAGGGCTTTGGCGATGGCCGCCGAAATCTCGTCCTGGATGGCGAAAATGTCGGTCAGTTCCCGGTCGTAGGTCTCGGACCAGAGGTGAAAGCCGGTGCCCACGTCGATCAATTGGGCGGTGATGCGCAGCCTGGTCCCTGCCTTCCTCACCGAACCCTCAAGCACATGATCGACCCCCAGCGTCCGCCCGATCTCGGATATATTGGGGTTTTTGCCCTTGAACTGGAAGCTTGAGGTGCGCGCCGCCACGCGCAGGCCGGGCATCTTGGCCAGCACGTTGAGCAATTCCTCGGATATGCCGTCGGAGAAAAACTCCTGATCCGGGTCGTTCGACATGTTGACGAAGGGCAGAACCGCGATCGATGTGCCGGCATCGGCGCCGGCGCTCCGCCCATCGGCGGCGGGCTCGAGCACGAACTCGTCGTAGGCGAACCAGCCCAGCGCCAACGCCATCACGGCAATGATGGTGAAATCCAGTTTCCGTCCGGTTTTCGCGGTAATCGATCCGGCGCGGTCGACGTCCCTGGTTTTCTTCACACCCTCGGGCGTCAACTCGAAGGCCCAGGCAAGAATCAGCGCCAGCGGAAATCCCACGGCGACAATCACCAGCACGAGAGTGGAAGCCGAATCGGGCACGTTGATCAGCGGAAAGGCCAGCGTGACCACCTGCATGATCAGCCAGGCGACGACCCCGTAAGCCACGCCCACGCGAATGACGTTGCGCCGTTTCAGTTCGGAAAAAAAGCCGTCCATGCCTGCCCCCGGCTAATCGCGCGCCAGAATAGCATTATCCGGCGCTTTTCCGCCAGCAGGGAATGAGCGCCGCCACCAAAGAGCAGATGGCCGGCCGGTCCCCGCGAAGAAATCTCGGTGCCTCGCGCAGTTCCGCCCTACCACCTGTCGCGTTCGGATTCTGTTTTCAGACGGCCGTAATCGGGGATCACCACCTCGCGCCCCTTGAATTTGACCAGACCCTCTTCCTGCAGCGCCGCAATGGTTCGTGACAGCGTTTCGTTGCGCGCGCCCACCATCGAGGCAATCTGCTGGCGCTTCAGGGGCAGGGTGAACCGGGTCGGCTCCTTTTTTCCGCCGCCGCTGTCCGCGTCATGTATATGCCGGGATAAAACCAGCAGCAGATTGATCACCCGGATGCGCACGGGAAGCTGCGGGCTGCGAAGCAGCAGGCCCTCGGCGGGGCCGCGATCGCGCGCCAGGGTCTTGAGGAAACGCTGCATCAAACCCGGGTAGTCGCGCATCATCGCCCT
>JACZSK010000155.1 GCA_022574255.1 Pseudomonadota bacterium | reverse complement strand
GGTCCATATGCTGGCGCGATGCCTCCAACAGTCCGGCGAATTTATCCAGCAATTCCTCGTCCTGTGGCGCCAGGTCGCCCGGCTCCGGCACCTTGCCATCACAGTTCTTGGCGATCATCGACAAACAACGCTGCGCCAGATTGCCGAAATCATTGGCCAGGTCGCTGTTCATGCGCTGAATGAAGGCCTTGCGGGAGAAATCGCCATCCTTGCCGAAGGGCACCTCGCGCATCAGGAAATAGCGCACCGGGTCGAGCCCGAATTCCTCCACCAGCTTGAACGGATCGATGACGTTGCCCAGGGATTTGGAGATTTTTTGCCCCTCGCTGGTCCACCAGCCATGGGCGAACACCCGGGTCGGCGGCTTCAGGCCCGCCGCCAGCAGGAAGGCCGGCCAATAGACCGCGTGATGGCGCAGGATATCCTTGCCCACCACGTTGATCGCCACCGGCCAGTATTTGCGGTAGGCCTCGGCCTCTGTGTCGGGCTAGCCCAGCGCCGTCATATAGTTGGTCAGGGCGTCGATCCACACATACATGATGTGATCGGGGGCGTCGGGCACCGGCACCCCCCAGGAAAAGCTGGTGCGCGAGATCGACAGGTCACGGAGGCCCCCCTTGACGAAGCTTTTCACCTCGTTGAGGCGGCTTTTCGGCAGCACGAAATCGGGGTTGGCCTCGTAGAAGGCCAGCAGCTTGTCGCCCCATTCCGACAGCCTGAAGAAATAACTCGGTTCCTCGACCCATTCCACCGGCGCGCCGGTGGGCGCCAGTTTTTCGCCGCCCTCCCCTGCAATCAGCTCGCTCTCGGCAAAGAAAGTCTCGTCGCGGACCGAATACCAGCCTTCGTAATTGCCCAGATAAATCGCACCATTAGCTTCCAGCGCCTTCCACAGACCCTGACAGGCTATTTTGTGGCGCTCCTCGGTGGTGCGGATGAAATCGTCGTTGGTAAAGTCCATGGTCACAGCCAGCGCGCGGAAGCTGTTCGAGACATCATCGCAGAAGCTCTGGGGGTCGGTGCCCGCCGCCGCCGCCGACTTCTCGACCTTCTGGCCGTGCTCGTCGGTGCCGGTCAGGAACATCACGTCATAGCCGTCGAGGCGTTTGAAGCGGGCCAGCACGTCGCAGGCCAACGAGGTATAGGCATGCCCGATATGGGGCACGTCGTTGACATAGTAAATCGGCGTCGTGATGTAGAATGCCGGGCGGTCCGCCATGCTTCGAATCCCTTGTAATTCGCGGTATCTTGACCCGGATACGGGCCCATTTGCCAGCGCTGATTAGGGGCAACGCTCAGGAAGCGCTAAAGGCCCCCTGCAACTGGCCCAGCAGTGCCAGCACGGTCTGTTTGCGGTCCAGCTTCTGGCGCTCCGCCCGCTCGACCGTCTCGCCCATCTTTTCCCAAACCGCCAGCCAGCGCTCCACGGCGACGCTCGCGGTCAGCCGGGCGGCCAATGCCTGTTCGCCGCCGGTGATTTCGGGCATGGCGGCGCCCCGTGCCCCTGCCCTGACCAGCCCGCCCACCCAATAGAGCACCAGGTCGACCAGCAGGCTGTAGCGCTGCTCGGCGCCGCGCCCCGCAAGCTCGTCGGCCAGGGCATGACTGTCGGCGGTTTTCAAATCCGGCAAATTCTCCATCACCCCGATCATGCGGCGATAGAGATCAAGCCCCCCTTCCCCGGCCAGCGCCAACGCCCGCCCCGGCGCCCCGGCCCCCAGCCGCGCCAGCGCCAGATGATCCTCGCCAGAGAGCTCTGGCAGGCGCGCCGATACCACGCCAACCACCTGCTCTTCAGTGAGCGGGCTTAACGCCAGCGCCTGGCAGCGCGAGCGGATGGTGGCCGGCAATACGCCCGGGCGATGGGCCACCAGCAGCAATATTGACTTCTCAGGTGGTTCCTCAAGTATCTTCAGTAACGCATTGGCCGCATTACGGTTCATGTCGTCCGCAGCATCCACAATAACGATGCGCCAGCCCTCCTCAGCGGCGGTGGAGGCGAAAAACCTGTGCAGCTTGCGCACATCGCCAACGGTGATTTCCTGGCGCATTTTGCCGGTTTTTTCGTCGACTGAGCGCTGCAGGATGCGCAGATTGCCATGCCCGCCGGCGGCAACGCGGCGGAAAACAGGATGATCCGGTTGAAGCGCCATGGCCTCGCCAGTGGTGCCCTCAAGCGCCTCGCCAAAAAGCCCGGGTCTGGCGTCGGCGCCCTGCCCTTCACTGCCCTTGGTCAGCAGATAACGCGCGAAACGATAGGCCAAGGTCGCCTTGCCGATGCCCCGCGGGCCGGTCAACAACCAGGCATGATGCAGGCGGCCAGCGGTATGCGCCTCCAGCAATTGCCGCTGGGCCTTTTCATGGCCCAGCAATTCAGCCGTAAGGCGCGGATCGTGCGGGTTTTCATATGTCGGCGCGTCCGCCATCTACAGCAACCTGTCCGATACGGCGGCCCAAATCCGGGCATGAACATCGTCGGGGTTCTCCGTGCCATCGATCAGCGCGCAACGCCGTGGTTCTTCTTCTGCGATATCGAGAAACGCCTGGCGGACGATTTTATGAAAACCAGCGCCCATTTTCTCGTAACGGTCCTCGCGGCTGGTTTCGTCCTCAATTTGCTGCATGCGACCGTTGGCGCGCTCAAGCCCCTCCGCCACGGGCAAATCGATAATCAGCGTCAGGTCCGGCTTGAAGCCGCCGATCGCGGTTTGCCAGAGATCACGAATGGCATCGGCCCCGGCACCGCCCGCGACCCCCTGATAAACGATGGTTGAATCCGCAAAGCGGTCGCTGATCACCCACTGGCCGCGCTCCAGCGCCGGGCGGATCAGGCGCTCCACATAGTCACGCCGGGCGGCGAAATGCAGCAATGCGGAAGTTATCGCATCCCAGCGGTCGGGGTCGCCGGTCAACACCAGGTTTCTGATGGCCTCCGCGCCCTCTGTGCCGCCGGGGTCGCGGGTCACGACGACCTCATGCCCGGCCTCGCGCAGCCGCGCCGACAGCATGGCAATCTGCGTTGACTTGCCGCTGCCGTCGTCACCTTCCAACGTTATGAAGCGGCCCGCTACCATGTGCGATATCCCTATTCGCCGGAGGAACCGAAAAGCAGGTACTGGAATGCCGCGCTGAGCCGGCCAAAGCCGCTGATCTCGGCAACATCCTTGCCGGCAACCAGCGGGATGACCACATCCTCGCGGTTGGGCGCCGATATGGTGACCGTGGCAATGGGCTGGCCGGCATGAATGGGCGCCGGGATCGGCTCGTCGTAGGCCAGCGTCACCTTCATGCGGTTCCGCGCCGCCCGGCTCATGGTGATTTTCACATCCTGGCTGACCACCAGGGGAACCGTGCCGCCTTCGCCGACGCCTCCGCACATCGTGAATCCGACGTCGGCCTTGACGTAGGCGCAGCTGTCGGAGGCGTATCCCACCTCTTCGCTCTTGATGATGTAGGGCAGCGATTTCTTTCGGATGGCTAACTGCAGCGCGTTGACTTCGGGAAACACCGGCAGGATGTCGAAGCAACGAAGGATTTCCACACAGTTGCCGCTGATCATCATATAGGCAGATGGCACTGGCGTGTCGGTGGCCGCCTTCAGCTGCTGCATCCAATCGGTCATGATGTTGCGGGACAACTCGTGCACATTTCCACGGTAGTCCTTTGTTTGGGAAACGTCTGTTCTCATCAGGTTTCGCTCCGACCCGTTTGTTAGCTACCCATCGGGTTTCTTAAGCTCTCGCGCGGCGCCTCCGCGCGCCCCAGGCGCGGCATTAGTCAAAGAGCATGGACTCCGCGAAGGTCTCGATTTCCGTTCGGATAGCCTCGAACGTCCACATTTTCTCTTCAAATTCGATCTTTAGATGCGGCACGTCCGCCTCTTCCAATTTCTGTCGGAACAGAACGTAATCGAGCAGCGCCGGTTCGCAGAACTTGGCCGGGGTAAAAAGCACGGCCTCGGCGCCGGCACTTTTCATCCTGTCGAGAAGTCGTTCAGAGCGCGGCCTCTTGGCGTCGTGACGGACCGAGGTATAAACGCTGCCGGCGAGATAGGCTTTCGAAAGCGCGGCGAGCGGATCGCCGTTGCATTCGATATCGCGATCGAAGAGTCGCCAGCCGATGGCTATGTCATCGTCCTGAACGATGCAGCCGCTCGCCTCGATGACATCCACCAACCCGATGGGCGGTTGTTCGCAGAAGGCGCCCTCGACCACGACGCGCACACCGTCTCGCGGTTTCACATCAGTCGCCTGCACGTGCTTGCAGAATTCGCGTAGCATCGGCACGTAGTCCTCCGGCATCATGCGCGTGCCGGCTTGATCCACCGCCTAGAGCAC
>JACZSK010000154.1 GCA_022574255.1 Pseudomonadota bacterium | reverse complement strand
GATCCGCACCTCGTGGACCACCGGCAGGAGGGCCGCCTCGCCGCCCTCTTCGGCGAACTGGCGCATGAGTTTTTTCTGGGCCGAGGACAATTTCACCGGCGTCTCGACGCTGGCTTCGATAATCATATCACCGGCGAAAGCGGTGTTGATCTGGGGCATGCCCTTGCGTTTCAGCCGGAATTGCCTGCCGGTCTGGGTGCCCTCGGGTATTTTTACCCGCGCCCTGTTGCCGCAGATTGTCGGCACCTCGATGCTGCCGCCAAGCGCCGCCACGCTCATCGGCACCGGCACGCGGCAGAAAATAGTGGTGCCCTCGCGGTGAAATAAATCGTGCGGCGCCACCGAGAGAAAAATATACAAATCGCCGTGCGGGCCACCGCGCAGACCCGCCTCGCCTTCTCCGGCCAGGCGAATACGCGTCCCCTCATCCACCCCGGGCGGAATTTTGACTGTCAGCGTCTTGTTCTTGCGCACCCGGCCGGCGCCGTCGCAGGCGCGGCAGGGGTCTTTGATCACGCGCCCGGCGCCGCGACAGGAGGGGCAGGTGCGCTCGACCAGGAACAGGCCCTGCTGGGTGCGAATTTTGCCCTGGCCGCCGCAGGAGGCGCAGGTCTCGGGTTGGGTTCCCGGTTCCGCGCCAGACCCCTCGCAATCGGCGCAGGTGGCCGTGGTCGGGATATTGACCGTCTCGTTCTTGCCCGAAAAGGCCTCTTCCAGGCTAATCTCCAGATTATACCTCAAGTCGGCACCGCGCCGCGCCGCCGAGCGCTGCCGGCGACCGCCGCCCATGAAATCGCCGAACAGGTCTTCGAATACGTCCGAGAAACTACCGCTGAAATCAAAGCCGCCACCGCCCATGCCCCCGTTTTCGAAGGCGGCATGGCCCATACGGTCATATGCGGCACGCTTCTGGTCGTCCCTGAGGACGTCATAGGCCTCGCTTATTTCCTTGAAGCGCTGTTCGGAATCGGCGTCCCCCTGGTTGCGATCGGGATGACATTCCATGGCCAGCTTGCGGTAAGCCTTTTTCAGCGTTGCCGCATCGGCGGCGCGCTCAACACCCAGTGATTCGTAATAATCCCGCTTGCTCATTCAAGCCAACCCCGCCAACCGGATAAAAACCTGCCGTCCGAACATTCCGGTCCGGACGGCAGTGACTGTTACACCAGGGCCCATCAGGGCTCTCGTCGATACCCTGGCGAATTACTTCTCGTCTTCCTCGCCGTCCACTTCCTCGAAATCGGCATCGACAACCTCTTCGCCGTCGTTGGCCTTCTCGCCGCCCTCTTCGCTGTCCTCTTCGCCGCCGTCACCGGCATCGCTCTCGGCGGCCTGAGCCTTGTAAATTTCCTCGCCCAGCTTCAGGGCAACCTGGCCCAGGGTCTCGGTCTTGGCCTTGACCTCGCTGATGTCGTCACCGTCAAGGGCGGTCTTCAACTCCGCCAGCGCCGTTTCGATAGCGCCCCGGGTCTCGTCATCCACCTTGTCGCCATGTTCCTTCAGGCTCTTTTCCGTGGTGTGAAAAAGCGCTTCGCCCTGGTTCTTGGCCTCGACCTCTTCGCGGCGTTTCTTGTCTTCCTCGGCGTGGGCCTCGGCATCCTTGACCATTTGATCGATGTCATCGTCCGACAGACCACCAGAGGCCTGGATGCGAATCTGCTGCTCCTTGCCGGTGCCCTTGTCCTTGGCCGAGACATTAACGATACCGTTGGCGTCGATATCGAACGACACCTCAACCTGCGGCACCCCGCGCGGCGAGGGCGGAATACCCACCAGATCGAACTGGCCAAGCAGCTTGTTATCCGCGGCCATTTCGCGCTCGCCCTGGAAAACCCGGATGGTCACCGCATTCTGGTTGTCCTCGGCGGTGGAAAAGACCTGGCCTTTCTTGGTCGGGATGGTGGTGTTGCGATCGATCAGCCGGGTGAAAACACCACCCAGGGTCTCGATGCCCAGCGACAGGGGCGTGACGTCCAGCAACAGCACGTCCTTGACGTCGCCCTGCAGCACGCCCGCCTGGATGGCGGCGCCCATGGCGACAACCTCGTCGGGGTTGACCCCCTTATGCGGCTCGCGGCCAAAAAACTCCCTCACCGCATCAATGACTTTAGGCATGCGGGTCATGCCGCCGACCAGCACAACATCCTTGATGTCGCTGGGCTTCAGGCCGGCGTCTTTCAGCGCCTTCTTGCAGGGCACCAGCGTGCGCTTAATCAGATCATCAACCAGAGATTCCAGCTTGGCGCGGGTCAGCTTCACGGTCAGATGCTTGGGGCCGGCCTGGTCGGCGGTGATGAAGGGCAGGTTGATCTCGGTCTGCGTCGCGGTCGACAGCTCAATCTTGGCTTTCTCCGCCGCTTCCTTCAGCCGCTGCAGCGCCAGATTGTCCTTGCGCAGGTCAATGCCGTTTTCCTTCTTGAAGCCATCGGCAAGATAATCGACCAGGCGCAGGTCAAAATCCTCGCCGCCGAGGAAAGTGTCGCCGTTGGTTGATTTGACCTCGAATACACCGTCACCGATTTCCAGCACCGACACATCGAAGGTGCCGCCACCCAGGTCAAAGACCGCGATGGTGTGGCCGTCGTCCTTATCCATACCGTAGGCCAGCGCCGCGGCGGTGGGCTCGTTGATAATGCGCAGCACTTCAAGACCGGCAACCTTGCCGGCATCCTTGGTGGCCTGGCGCTGGGCGTCGTTGAAATAGGCGGGAACGGTAATCACCGCCTGTGTCACGGTCTCACCCAGATGGGATTCGGCGGTCTCCTTCATCTTTTGCAGGATGAAGGCCGAAATCTGGCTGGGGCTGTATTTATCGCCGCGCGCCGAGACCCAGGCGTCGCCATTGTCGGCCTTGACGATCTCGTAAGGCACCATGCCCATGTCTTTCTTGGTCAGCGGGTCGTCAAAGGTGCGGCCGATCAGGCGCTTGATGGCAAATAATGTGTTGGTGGGGTTGGTAACGGCCTGGCGTTTGGCGGCCTGGCCAACCAGACGCTCACCCTCATCGGTGAAGGCCACGATCGACGGCGTTGTCCGCGCGCCTTCGGTGTTCTCAATTACTTTCGGTTTCGAGCCATCCATAATGGCCACACAGGAATTTGTGGTTCCCAGATCGATACCAATAACTTTGCCCATCTCTACCTCGTTCGGTTCTGGCAGACCCGCCCGGCCGAATTACGCACCGGCGGCTCTCCTCTGTTTTGTTTTATTCGGCGCTTCCACCGGTTGTTTCCCTTGCCTGAAGCGTCCTGATAGTCCGGCAAAGGGGGTGGCGCGCCGCTCGGCTGCTATATAGGGAGAATGCCTGCCCCCCGCAAGGCTTGGGGGCCAAGTTTATTGACGTTGCCGGGCCATCGCCAGGGCCACAAATGCCTCCAGCAGGGGCCTCTGGCTGTCGCCCGGGGGATATAAAAAGAGCAATGGAAGGGGATTGGCGCAAAATCAGGCCGTTTCATCGACGCTTTCGGGCGGCTCGGGCCGGGCCTTGGCCACACCCACCATGGCCGGGCGCAACAGCCGGTCCTTGATCACATAGCCCGGCTGCACCACCTTCACCACGGTTCCGGCGGGGACGTCAGTGTCCTCCACCTCGAACACCGCCTGGTGCAGATTATGATCGAACTTCTCACCCTCGGGCATGATCTTGCGAATTCCGTGGCGCTCAAGGGCGTTCAGCATCTCGCGTTCCGTCAGCTCTATGCCCGAGACGAAGGTTTCACCCTCGGCGCTGTCCCGCGCACCCTCGGGAATGGCCTCCAGGGCGCGGTGCAGATTATCGGCAATGGACAACACATCGCGGGCGAAGCCGGTGATCGCATACTGGCTGGCTTCGCTCTGCTGGCGTTCGGCCCGGCGGCGCACGTTCTCGTTCTCGGCCAGCGCCCGCAGAAGCTTGTCCTTCAACTCGGCAATCTGCTCTTCGGGGGTCGGTGGCTCCGGCGGCGCGTCTGGCTGCTCATCAGCCGCGGTCTCGCCGTTGCCGTTCTCGGCCGCCACTTCCTCGGGGCCGGGCTCCTCGCCGTTTTCTTTTTTATCAGCCGCGCTCATGTATCCTCCAGTATTTTTCAACAGACCTACAAAATGGTGCCAATTATCTTGGCCGTATAATCGACCATGGGAATGATGCGGGCGTAATTCAGCCGTGTCGGTCCGATCACGCCGACCACGCCAACAATCTCTCCGGCGCCATTCATATAGGGTGAGACGATCACACTGGAACCGGAAAGTGAAAAAAGTTTGGTCTCGGCGCCAATAAAAATTTTCACGCCGCCGGCCTCGCGCGCTTCTTCAAGAAGGCGCAGCAGGTCCCGCTTGGTCTCCAGGTCATCGAACAATTGCCGAATGCGTTCCAGATTCCCGGTCGCCGCATCTTCCTCCAGACGGTTTGCCCGCCCGCGCACAATCAATGTGCT
>JACZSK010000008.1 GCA_022574255.1 Pseudomonadota bacterium | reverse complement strand
TGTTATTCCGCACCCGAAAAAAGACCTGCCGACGGGTCTCGTGAAAGACATTCAAAAGAAGGCCCGCAGCCAATGAAGAACATCCAGCAAAGGGGTACGCATCGTGAAAGGAATCTATATTGCCATTGTTCACAAGGATCCGGATAGCGCCTATGGCGTGACCTTGCCCGATTTCCCCGGCTGCTATGGCGCCGATGATGAATCCGCCCGAGGCGCCATCGAAAACGCCGCCCAGGGTCTTGCCCTTTACGTCGAGGACATGCTGTCCGAGGGGGAAGACATTCCCGAAGGCAAGACGCTTGAGGAATGGCGGGAAGACCCCGAATTCAGGAAAGCCGCCGAAGACGGAGTTGTCGCCTATGTGCCCCTGCTGATGAAGGTTGGCAAGCCCAAGCGTTTCACCGCGTCGATCGACGAAAACACTCTCGCTCTCATTGATCGCGAGGCCGGGATACGGGGGCTCACCCGCTCTGCTTTCCTGGCGGAAGCCGCCAGAAGGATGGTTGTCCAGAAGGGTGATACCGACCGCTAAAATCCCGCCTTGGTTTGCCAACTGATCCTACAGCCAGACCAGCCATCTGGGGTGGCCGCGTGCCTTGGCGCCGGCGTACCAGCGGCAGGCGGCGTAGAGCAGGCCCAGCTCGGCCAGCCAGGCCAGATAGACCCAGGGCAGCGCAAAACCGAAACCGGTGGCTTTCTTGTAGTCCCAAAAAGGACCGAGCATGTCGACCCACGCGCCGCCGAAGGCCAGCGCCACCGCCACCACGGAGATATGCGCCAGGTATAGCTGCAGCACGAAAAAGAAGAACGGCGCCCGCCCGAAAGTGGCGAGAAACCGCGCCACGGGCCCGCCCAGCCGCTCCAGCCAGGGCATCAGCAATATTGCCAGCCCCAGGGTCATCAGCAGATACTGCAGCGACGGCGGATAGCCGGTGGTGTTGAGGAAGGACATGACGGTGAGCATTGCGTCATCCTCGGCGCCCCAGGGGTGTTTGTCGCCATAGCCATTCAGGAGCCGCAGCGCCAGGAAGGCCAGGACCAGCCCCAGCCCCAGCCAGGCAAGCAGCCTGCGGCGCTCTGTCTTTTCCCGCTGTAACAGCGGCCCCAGGGCGTAGCCCGCCGCCATGATGCCCACCCAGGGAATGACCGGGTATACGATGTATAGATTGAGCGGCCCCAGATGAGCCTTGCCGCCGGCGTGCAAGAGCCGCCAGAGCGTCGAGATGTCGCCAAGATTTTCGGCCTTGATATAGTCCAGCGTATTATGCCCGGTGAGCAATATCAGGCCGATACCCGCGACCGCCCAGATCGGCAGATAAATCAGCCCCGCCATGGTCACCATTGAAATGCCGACGGCCCAGAAAATCAGCAGGAATACCGGTCCGGGAATCTCCCAGCTCCAGCCGAAGCTTATGACCGTGATCTCCAGCAGGATCAACGCAAAGCCCCGGGTCAGCAGATATCCGGACAGCTTGTTGCGCGACATGCCGCGCGACAACCACAGGCAGGCCGCGGTGCCGATGAGGAAAACAAAGACCGGCGCCGCCATATGGGTCACCCAATGGGTGAAAAAAAGCGGCGGGGTGGTTTTATCCAGATCGCCGGGCCAGTAATTGGCGCCGGAAAAGAACTCGCGCATATGGTCCAGCGCCAACAGCGCCAACGCCAGGCCGAGCAGCATGTCAACCATCTGCGGCGCAGCCAAAGAGGTCTCTGCCGCCGGTTCAGCCGGCGGAAGTGCTGAAGTCTGTTCGGTCATATCCTTTTCTTGTCTCCCGGCTCTCGTTCCGCACCACCCTACGGGCGAATAACGTCAAGCACGGGTCAGTTGGTCTCCCATGGGCAGCGCGCGGATACGTTTGCCGGTCGCCACGAATATAGCATTACAGGATGCTGGCGCGCCCGGCGGATTGCGTTCTGCTTCCGCCATTCTACATCAGCGCCCTGGCGCAGTCTGGCGGCTTGTCTCAAATTCCCGGCAATCCGTCGCAAAATGCACTATGAAACCAGGGATGAAGCATAGTTCCCTGATGCAAGCGTACAGACATATGCTGGCGGCGATCCTCATGGTCGCCTTGACGGTTATGGTGCCTGCCAATTCTGCGGCGGCGGCGCCCGGCAAAACCGGTAACGATGAAATCCTGGTTTTTGCCGCCTCCAGCCTGGCCCCGCCGCTGCAGCAGATCGCCAGGCTTTACGAGGAGCGCAACGGCATAAAACTGCGTTTCGCCTTCGCTTCGTCGGCGGCGCTGGCCCGCCAGATAGAATATGGCGCCCCGGCGGACCTGTTTATCACCGCCCATCCCCTGTGGCTGGAGCGGCTGGCAGAGCGCCAGCGCATCGACATGGCGGACGTACAGGCGATCGCCGGGAACAGCCTGGTGCTCGCCCGGCCCGCCGCATCGGCGCATAGCACCGCCAATATCCGCACCCTGCTGCTGGCGCAAGATACCGGCAGAATTGCCACCGGCGATCCGGGCAGCGTGCCGCTGGGCATGTATGCGCGTAGCAGCCTGAAGGCGCTGGGGTTATGGGAGACTGTCGGCCCACGCCTCGCGCCGGCGGCCAATGCCCGGGCGGCGCTGCTGCAGGTGGAACGAGGCCTGGTCGGCCTGGGCATCCTTTTCGCCAGCGACGCGGCAGGCTCGGACCGCGTGACAATCATTGCTGAAATTCCCGCCGGACCCGCCGGATCCGATGGCCGGATCCAGTATCTGGCGGTCCTGGTTGGCCAGCCACCGGCCAGCAAGACCGCCGCGAAGTTTTTTCTCTATCTGGCCAGTCCCGAAGCGCAGGAGGTTTTCCTGAGGCGGGGCTTTTCGGCGCCAGAATAGAACAAAAAGCATACAATTTTCACCATCCCGTTCCGGGACGCTCCAGCCCGGATCAGCCGTTTCAAATTGATACAATTCACCCAGTCTGGGACGTTTTCGCTTGCCCGCGGCAAACCTCGTTTTGGTATAACCTGCTGATATTTCTCAGTTTTTTCCAAAATCACCTGTTTGGCCCGGGTCTTGCTCTCTTTACAGCGGGTCGAAAATGCATGTTGGGAAATATGGGAAAAAATAATGTCTGCCGGTACTGAAAATCAGATCGAAATTGCCACCGAATTTCTTCTCTCCGCGGTTGGTCCGGGAGCCCCGGACCTGGCCAACGAAGAATTACGCAGGGCCTTCCGTGGCGGCGATTTCGACCAGACCCGTTATTGGCGCGCGGTCAAGGATCGTTCCATCCGGCGCCTGATCGACGAGGGCCTGCTGGAGGGCCCGGCCGTGGGCGAGGGCGAGGGCAACAACGTAATCTATGCGGACTTCGGTTTGAACCACCCCCGCGGCAAGGGTGGCGCCGAAGACGTTTAACGGAATTCCTCTGTGTCGCCTTTATCGGCGACGCGATGCGAGAAAGGGACGGGTCTCTGGCCTGTCCCTTTTTTTATTGGGGGCCTGTCTCTTTTTTTTGGGGGGCCTGTCCCTTTTTTGCCCTTTTTTTGGCCCCTTGCCACGACCGCCACGGCATGCCTGAATGGGCCGATGGATATTCCCTACCTGATTGATTTCGAGCCAAATACAGGCAGCGCACAGGCTGTGTCGCCGCTGATACAGCGGGTCGTTGCGCCCAACGCCGGGCCTTTTACCGCCTGGGGCACCGGCAGCTATATCGTCGGGGCCGATAGCGTGGCGGTGATTGACCCCGGCCCGGCGCGGGACGACCATCTGGCCGCCCTGACCGCAGCGCTGGAGGGCAGGACAGTCAGCCATATTCTGGTCACCCACACCCATCTGGATCATTCGCCGCTGGCCAGCATATTGGCAGCACAGACCGGCGCGCCGGTGCTGGCCTTTGGGCCCCATGGTGCGGGCCGCGAGGCGGGGTTGGCGGGCGAACAGGTGGAAGCCGGCGCCGACATGGACTTCGCCCCCGATATCCGCCTGGCCGACGGTGAACTGGTGGAGGGCGACGGCTGGACACTCGAGGCGGTGCATACGCCCGGCCATACTTCAAACCATCTTTGTTTTGCGCTCCGCGAGGAGCAGGCGCTTTTCACCGGCGACCATATCATGGGCTGGTCGACGACCATTATTTCGCCACCCGATGGCGACATGGCGCAGTATATGGCCAGCCTGGACAAGGTTAAGGCGCGCGATGAGAAGCGCCTCATCCCCTGCCATGGACCGGTCATCGACGATCCCGAGGCCTTCATCGCGGCGTTGATCGCCCACCGCCAGGCCCGCGAGGCAAAGATTCTCGCCGCCGTGCGGGCGGGCATGGAGGCGGTTGAGCCCATCGTCGCCCGCGTCTACACCGATGTGGCCACGGAGTTGCACCCGGCGGCGGCGCGCTCAACGCTGGCGCATTTGATCCATCTGGTCGATCAGGGACTGGTGGTGGCCAATGGCGACGCCGGGCTGGATGCTCTTTACCAGCCCGCCTGACTCTGGAAATGGCCCGCGAGAGCCCTATATTAGACCT
Source organism: Pseudomonadota bacterium (assembly GCA_022574255.1). Classification (GTDB taxonomy): domain Bacteria; phylum Pseudomonadota; class Alphaproteobacteria; order Sphingomonadales; family SMXR01; genus JACZSK01. The sequence goes on along the minus strand of JACZSK010000008.1, from coordinate 54,056 downwards.
ACCCGGTCGATAATCGATCAGGTAAAGGATAAGCCATGTCCATGCAGCTAGATTTACACGACCCCGAGCTTGCGACCCGCGTCGCGGCTATCGACCCGACGCTGGACCTGGAGGCGGAGATCGAACGCCTGCGGAGAACGCGCAACGCCGTGATCCTGGCCCACTACTACCAGGAGGGCGCAATCCAGGATATCGCCGATTTTGTTGGTGACTCGCTTGATCTCTCGCGAAAGGCGGCGGCCACCGACGCCGATGTGATTGTATTCTGCGGCGTTCATTTCATGGCCGAAGTGGCAAAAATTCTCAGCCCCGGCAAGACGGTGCTGGTGCCCGACATGAAAGCCGGCTGCAGCCTCGAGACCTCCTGCCCGCCCGACGAGTTTCGCGCCTTTCGCCGCGCCCACGCCGACCATATCGCGCTGACTTATATTAATTGCTCGGCGGCGGTGAAAGCGGAATCCGATATCATTGTCACCTCGTCGAACGCCGAGGCAATCATCAACCAGATCCCCGCCGACCAGCCGATCCTCTTTGCCCCGGACAAATATCTGGGCGCCTATCTGGTGCGCAAAACGGGGCGCGACATGCTGTTGTGGGAGGGCACCTGCATCGTCCACGAGCAGTTTTCAGAGCGCGAGCTGATCAAGTTGAAGGCGGAACACCCGGACGCCCCGGTGGCCGCCCACCCCGAATGTCCGGAGCATATTCTCGACCACGCCGACCATATCGGCTCGACCTCGTCGATCCTGAAGTTCAGCCGCGAGGCCCCGGCCAGCACCATTATTGTCGCCACGGAGCCCAATATCATCCACCAGATGCAGATTGACGCGCCGGAGAAAACCTTCATCGGCGCACCCGGGGCCGACGGCAACTGCAATTGCAACATGTGCCCCTTCATGGCGCTGAACAACATGGAAAAGATTTATCTGGCGCTGCGCGACATGGAACCCCGTGTTGAGGTGAGCGACGCGTTGCGGGTGGCCGCCTTGAGGCCCCTGGAACGCATGCTGGAAATGTCACCGAAGGCGGCCCCTGCCCCGGTTCCGGGTGCGGGTGCGGGCGACCTGTCGCGCATTCCCGCCTGAGCCTGCCGGACCTGATGTCTCCCCTCCCTCCCGAAGCCCTTGAGACCTTCCTTGATGCGATCCTGGCCGAGGATATTGGTTTGGGAGACATAACCAGCGCGGCGGTGATCCCCGAGGGCGCCAGCCTGAAAGCCGCGATGACCGCGCGGCAAGACCTGACGGTCGCAGGACTGCCCATAGCGGCCAGCATATTCAAACGCCTCGACCGTGATGCGCAGACCGAAATGCCGGTGGAGGACGGCGCGGAAATTGCCGCAGGCGATGTGATGATGCGCGTGGCGGGAAACGCCCGGGCTTTATTGTCGGGCGAGCGGGCGGCGCTGAATATTGTCCAGCATTTGTCGGGCATCGCGACGCTGACCCGGCAATATGTGGAGGCCATTGCGGGAACTGATGCGACGCTGCTGGACACCCGCAAGACCACGCCGCTCTTGCGCCAGTTGGAGAAATACGCCACGCGCATGGGCGGCGCCCAGAACCACCGCATGGGGCTGTATGACGCCATCCTGATCAAGGACAACCATATCGCCGTGGCCAAAGGCTTGGCAGGGAGTGGCGTAGTGGAGGCAATCGCGGCGGCAAAAGCGGCCAGCGACCTGGCCGTTGAGATCGAGTGCGATACGCTTGATCAAGTTCAAGACGCGCTGCAGGCGGGCGCTGACCGGCTGTTGCTGGACAATATGAGCCTGGAAGACCTGCGGAACGCTGTGCAACTGGTCGGCGGAAAAGTGAAACTTGAGGCCTCGGGCGGCGTGACCCTTGAGACCATCCGCGCCATCGCCGAGACCGGCGTGAATTACATCTCGGTCGGGCGCATCACCCAGTCGGCCCCGGCGGTCGACATCGGCCTCGATTATTTAAGCGAATAACTGATCGCCTCACCGCACCTCACCCCCCGTCCATCGCTGGGGGCTGGCGCGAGAGCGGCTTTTTTGCTAAATGCGGAACAGCTTTTGCCGACACCGGGCCAACCGGCGCAAACATTGGTTCGACAGGAGAAAATCACGTTATGAAAATTACCACCGGAAGAATCCGCCTTGCCACCATGACGGCGGCGGTCGCGCTGAGCTTGGCAATTGCCCCCGCATATGCCGAACAGAGCGCCGAGAAAGAGGTCGTCGCATGGGACCTGACCGACATGTACGAAACGCCGGAGGCCTGGGCGGCGGACCGCGAGGCGCTGCTGGCCATGCTGCCCGTGCTGGAGGGCTACAAGGGGCGACTGGGAGAAAGCGCAGCCACGTTACTTGAGGCGCTGGACGCCAGTGGCGACGTCGGGGCTAAAGTCGGGCGCTTGTTCGTTTATGCCGGGCTGAAATCGGACGAGGATTTGCGCGTTTCGGGAAACCAGGAACGGCGCAGCCTTGGTGGCTCGCTGTTTGCCCGGTACAGCCAGGCGACCAGCTATTTCCCGCCCGAAATCCTGAGCGTCGGCGCTGAAAAGATCGAGGCCTTTATCGCCGAGGAGCCGGGGTTGGCCAAGCATGCCTTCGGCCTGCGCGATATCCTGCGCCAGGGGCCTCATACACTGGGCAACGAGGCCGAAGAGGTGATGGCGCTGGCCAGCGAAATACGCGGCGGGCCGGGCCGGATTTACGGAATCCTTGCCAGCTCGGACATCAAATGGCCAACCATCACGCTCTCGACCGGCGAGGAAGTAACCCTGAACCAGGCCGCCTATACCCGTTATCGGGCGGAACCCAACCGCGCCGACCGCAAGGCCGTGTTTGATGCCTTCTGGGGCAAGTGGGCGGAATACGAAAACACCATGGGGCAGACGCTGGACACCCAGGTGAAGACCCATATTTTCGACGCCAAGGCGCGGAAATATTCCAACGCGCTGGAATCCTCAATGTCCGGCAGCAATATCCCGAAGGCGGTCTATTACACGCTGATCGAGGCGGTCAACCAGGGCCTGCCCACCTTTCACCGTTATCTGAAAATCCGCCAGCGGGTGCTGGGCCTCGACGACCTGCATTATTACGACATCTACCCGGCGCTGGTGCAACTGGACAAGACCTATACGCTGGACGACGCCAAGACGCTGACCCTGGCGGCGGCGAAACCCCTGGGCCAGGAATATATCGACATGCTGGAAATCGGCTTCGCGGAAAACTGGATGCATGTCTTTCCCCAGACCGGCAAGCGGCCGGGGGCCTACCAGTGGGGCGTCTACGAGGTGCATCCCTATCTGCTGCTGAATTTCAACAGTGACTATGAGAGCGTCTCGACCTTCGCCCATGAATGGGGCCACGGCGTCCATTCCATGCTGGCCGGCAGGGCACAGACGCGCGAAAATTCGGGGTATTCCACTTTTACCGCCGAGCTGGCCTCAACCACCACCGAAGTGTTCCTCAACGAAGACCTGATGGCCAAGGCGACCAACGACGACGAGCGGCTTTATCTGCTGGGGATGGAACTGGAGAGCATTCGCGGCACATTCTATCGCCAGACCATGTTCGCCGAGTTTGAGCTGAAGATTCACGAGGCGGTGGAGAATGGCCAGGCGCTTTCGGGCGAGCGGATGAGCGAGATGTATCTCGACCTGCTGCGCCGCTATCACGGCGCCGACGAGGGGGTGATGGAGATTGACCCGCTGTATGCCATCGAATGGGCCTATATTCCGCATTTCTATCGTAATTTTTACGTCTACCAGTACGCGACGTCTATCTCAGGCGGCGTTCAGTTCGCCGAGCGCATCCTGGGCGGCGAAGAGGGCGCCGCGGAAAGCTATCTGAATGTGCTGAAAGCGGGCGGGTCGGAATATCCCTATGAGTTGCTGAAGGAAGCCGGCATCGACCTGGCGACCAAGGCACCATACGAAGCCCTGATCGGTCGCATGAACGGCATTATGGACGAGATTGAGGTGATCCTGGAGAAGCGCAGCCGCGCCGCCCGGAAGTAACCGCAGCAGATTCAGGAGGGCGGGCCTTGACCGGGTCCGCCCTTTGTTTTGCCGTGCCGTCAAAAGCGCAGCGTACCCCGCATCACTTCAACGCAATCGCCGGTGATGAGCACGCGCTGGTCCTGAAGCGTCAGCCACAGATCGCCGCCACGCGCTGATATCTGGCGGGCGTGGAGATCGGATTTACCCAGTCGCGTTCCCCAATAGGGCGCCAGCATGCAATGGATCGAGCCGGTTACCGGGTCTTCGTCAATGCCATAGGCGGGCACGAAATAGCGCGAGACCACATCGCAATCACCCTCATCCCCCGGGGCGGTGGCGATAAAGCCGTAATATCCGAGCGCCTTGAGAGCGCCGAAATCAGGGGCCAGCGCACGCACCGCATCGGCGTCGGCGAATATGCACAGGTAATTGCCTTCGCCGCCCTCCAGCACTTCGTCCGGCGTCGCACCCAGTGCCTCGGCCAGTCCGGCAGGCGCATCGACCACCTGCGAATCCTGGCGCGGGAAATCCATGAGATACCGGTCCCCGTCCCGCGACACCGCCAGCGGCCCGACGCGTGCCGTGAAGCGCACCTTGTCCAACTCGGGTCTCAGGTGGTCCAGCACCACCTTCCCCGCCGCCAGCGTGGCATGGCCGCAAAACTCGACCTCCACCGCCGGGGTGAACCACCTCAAGTGATAATCGAAATCATCACCCGCGCCGCCCGGCACAATGAATGCGGTCTCGGAGAGATTATTCTCCAGCGCGATGGCCTGCAGCACCGCGTCCTCCAGCCAGTCGTCCAGCGGGCATACGGCGGCGGGATTACCGGCGAAGGGCTTATGGGTAAATGAATCCAGCTGATAGATATCAAGTTTCATGGGCGAGACATCTCCTTCTTCCAGGTGACGGCTTAGTCCAGTTGATCGGTCATATGGTGTGGCTCTTCCAGGCCCAGCGGATCGGTGTGGATCAAAATCTCGGCGTTGGGAAAGACCTCGCCCACCGTCGCCTCTACTTCGTCGGCCACGGAATGGGCATCGAAAAGCGACATGTCGTGGTCCAGTTCGATATGCATCTGAATGAAGGAATGGCGGCCGCTGCGCCGGGTTCTCAGTTCGTGGATGCCCTTGACCTCGTGATTGCCCAGAACAAGATTGAAAATATCTTCCCGCTCTTCTGGCGTGAACTCCTTGTCCATCAGCATATCGACCGACGAACGCCCGATGCCCCATGCGGTGTGCGAGATGTATGCGGCGATGGCCACGCCAAAGGCGCCATCGGCCCAGCCGACGCCGCCCAGGCTGGTAATCAGCAGCGCCGCAATCACCGCCACATTCAGCAGCAGATCGCCGGTGTAATGCAGGCGATCGGCGGATATGGCGACGGAGCCGGTTTTCATCACAACTTTTTTCTGGAAAATCACCAGGGCCAGCGTCAGGACGATAGCGAAAAGCGACACGCCGATCCCCAGGTCGAGATGTTCGATGGTTGCCGGGCGCGCAATGCGGGCAATGGATTGAAACAGCAGGAAGACCGCCGAGCCGAGGATCACCGCCGACTGGATCAGGCCGGCAATAGCCTCGGCCTTGCCGTGGCCGAAGCGGTGCTCGGCATCGGGTGGCTCCAGCGCCGTCCGGATGGCGAGAAAATTGACCAGAGAGGCGGCCACGTCCAGCGCCGAGTCGACCAGCGAGCCCAGGATCGCCACCGAGCCGGTGAGGAACCAGGCAACCGCCTTGACCAGCACCAGCAGCCCAGCCACCGCCAGCGAGGCCCACGCCGCCAGCCGCATCAGTGCGGGGGCCTTGTCGTCTGGTGAGTCCATTATCATCTAGGGTCCAGACTCATTAATGCGATCCATTCTGCGCCACGCCTTTTTGGCTGGAACAGGAGGAGCGTCGCAGGAAACCTGGTAGGTTTTCAAGGCGTTTCGACGCATGCCCAGCCGTAAAGGCGCCGCGCCCTTTCGTTGTTTGGCCGGAAAAGAACCGGCCGGGCGTCGTTTGGCCGGAAAAGAACCGGCCGGGCGTCGTTTGGCCGGAAAAGAACCGGCCGGGCGTCGTTTGGCCGGAAAAGAACCGGCCGGGCGTCGTTTGGCCGGAAAAACCGGCCGGGGAGGGTTGGGCAAGGAAGATCGACTGCTGCAGACACAGCCCTTGAAAGGGCCCCCGCCCTGTCTGTGGTCTGTTTCCTTGCATTCGTGTCTTCCTTGCCAAACAGAATTGAACCGGATTAGTGAGTCTGGACCCTTGCTTATCTTACCCCGGCATTGGTCAGGGGAACAACGTTTCCAAATTCCAGCCGCCTTCGTCCTGCCGGCTATACAGATCCCGCCTGTGCAGGCGAAAGCTTCCCTGCCGCCAAAACTCGATGGATCGTGGCGTCAGGCGAAAGCCCGACCAGTGTGGTGGCCGCGGCACGGTGCCAATGCCAAACCTGGCGGCGAACTTGATAACATTTTTCTCCAGCCGGAAACGACCCTCCATCACCGCTGATTGATCGGACGCCCAGGCGCCGATCTGGCTGTCGCGGCCGCGCGTGGCGAAATATTCATCGGCCTCCTGGTCGGAAACCTGCGCCACCCGACCGTCGATGCGAACCTGCCGGTCCATGTTGCGCCAGTAAAAAACCAGCGCCGCCTCGGGGTTTTCGGCCAGTTCCCGGCCCTTGCGGCTGTTCAGGTTGGTGTAGAAAACAAATCCGCTGGCGTCCCACCCCTTCAACAGCACCATGCGCACAGACGGCGCGCCATCGGGGCCGACGGAAGCCAGCGCCATGGCATTCGGGTTCTTGTCTTCCTGCGTTTTGGCCTGGGCATACCAGCGGCCAAAGCGGTCGAACGGAACTTCCGGGTCAACAGACTTCATATGAGCTCCAACGCAGCTGACACTATTCTTTCCCCCAGGGTCGGGAAAAACGGTATAACTCGAATTGATCCGGCAGGATAGGGTCTGGACAGCGAACCGGCTTCGCTGGCAGGTATTCACCAGGTATCCAGGAGAACATGCGTCATGTGGCACAGGAAAGTCCTTATCGCACCGCTTCTCGCGGTCTCGCTGACCGCGTGTCAGGGCGAAAACCAGCAGGCAGGCACGTTGCTGGGCGCAGTCGGCGGCGGTCTTCTCGGCGCCGCCTTTTCTGGTGGCGACCATAAAGGCATTGCCATCGCGCTGGGTGCTCTTGCTGGCGCCTGGGCGGGCAGCGAAATCGGCAAATCCATGGACCAGCGCGACCGCGACGCAATGCGGGCGAGCACCCAGAATTCTCTGGAATATTCCGAAAGCGGCGTGACCTCGAGCTGGGTTAATCCAGACAGCGGCTACTCCGGCACGGTGACGCCCCAGGCCGCCTACCGGGAGGACAGCGGACAACATTGCCGGGAATACCAGCAGACCGTCACCATCGGCGGCGAGACCGTTGAAGCCTATGGAACAGCCTGCCGCCAGCCCGACGGCAGCTGGAAAGTGGTGCAAAGCCGCTGACCGCGTTCGGCACATCAGTATGAAAGACCTTTACCAGATTCTTGGTGTGTCCAGGTCGGCCGGCGTGACGGAGGTTAAAAAAGCCTACCGCAAGCTGGCCAAGAAGCTGCACCCGGACGCCAATATGGGCAACGAGACAATCGCCGAGCGCTTCAAGGAAGTATCCGCGGCCTACGCCATTATCGGCGACAAGGAACAGCGCGCACGCTATGACCGGGGTGATATCGACGCCTCGGGCGCAATCCGCAATCCCTTCGCCGGTGCCGGGGCCGATGCCAAGCAATCCGAGGTTTTCGAGGAAATCCTGCGCAATTTCGGCGGCGGTGTGCGCGGCTTCGGCGGTGGACGCGGGCGCGCCGGCGGAGGTGGCCCCGCAGGCTTCGATTTCTCTGGCAGCGCCGAGGATATTTTCGCCGACCTGTTTGGTTTCGGCAGGGCGCGCGGGGCCCGTGGCGGCCGCCCCGGCGCGGGTCAACGTCGTTCGGGCAGTTCGCCACTCAAGGGCCAGGACGCCGTTTACAAGCTCACCGTGCCCTTTCTCGATGCCGCCCGCGGCGTCACCCGCCAGGTGACATTGCAGACCGGCAAAACGCTGAACGTGAAAATCCCGGAAGGGGTCAAGGACGGTCAGCAAATCCGCCTCGCCGGCCAGGGGCCGCGGGGCATGGCCGGGGGGCGGCCCGGTGACGCGCTGATCAAGATCACCGTAAAACCGCACAGCTTTTTCAGGCTTGAGGGCAACGATATCCTGCTGGAGTTGCCGATTACGGTGGACGAGGCGGTGCTGGGAGCAAAAATTCAGGTGCCGACGGTCTCCGGCGCGGTAGCCATGAAGGTGCCTAAAGGCTCATCATCGGGCAAGAGATTGCGGCTGAAGGGCAAGGGCCTGAAAAGCGGCAGGAAACATGGCGATCAGATCGTCATTCTCAAGATAGCGCTGCCGGAAAAATCCGACCCGGACCTGGAAAAAGCGATCAGCAAATGGCGCAAAAACCATGAATATTCGGTCCGCGCCAAATTCGGCGTAAAGTGAGGCCACCGGGGGAAAACCACTGTCGACGCTGAAACATCACCTGGGACGGCTGCTTGAGGCCTTCAACGGCTTTCTCGATAATGACGGCCCGGCCCATGCGGGCAACATGGCCTTTCTCGGCATGCTGTCCTTTTTCCCGTTCATGATATTTATCGTCGCGCTGTCGGGACTTTTTGGCCAGACCCAGGCAGGGCAGGATGCGATTGTCCTGATTCTCGAGACGCTGCCGCCCGAAGTGACCGAAACGGTCCGCAAACCCATAGACGGGATCATCAGGAACACCAGCGGCAAAGTGCTGACCATCTCGATCCTGTTCGCCCTGTGGACCGCGGCATCGGGCGTTGAAGCGGCGCGCACGGCAGTCAACCTGGCCTTCGGCAAGCATTTGCAGCCTCCGCTGTGGCGGCGGCGGCTGGAAAGCCTGGTGATTGTCATGCTGGCCGCGACATTGGCCATCAGCGGCATGCTTCTGCTGATCCTGGGCCCGGTGACGCTGGATCTGGTCAGCGATTTCATGGGCGCCAACGAGCTCGGCGAGGTGCCGCCAAGAATTTACGAAATATGGCGGCTGCTGCGCTATCTGATCAGCCCCGCCGCCCTTTTCGTGGCGCTCTGGGGGATGTATTTCGCGCTTTCCCCGCCGCGCAAGGCCATGGCCCGCCGATACAACTCGCCGGGCGCCCTCTTGGCGCTGGTGGTGTGGATTGCCACGGCAACCGGCTTTTCCACTTACCTGAAATACGCCGACAATCTGGATATTACCTATGGCGGTCTGGCGGGCGTGCTGGTGGCGCAGATCTTCTTTTTCGTCGTGTCGATGGGTTTCATCCTCGGCGCCGAGCTGAACGCCGCCTACAGCCACGAAATTGGCGCGGACAGCGAGTCCGCCGATCAAACCCCCGCAACTCTTTGACCCGGAAGGGAATTTTGCTATAGGGTCTGGTTAACAATCAGAAACAGCAGCACAGGATGCGTTAATGTCGTCCGTAGGGTCATTTTTGCAGGGAAAACGCGGCCTCATCATGGGGGTTGCAAACAGCAGGTCTCTGGCATGGGGCATTGCCAAAGCCGTATCGGCACAGGGCGCCGAACTGGCCTTCACCTATCAGGGGGAAATGCTGGAAAAACGCGTCAAGCCGCTGGCCGAGGAGGTTGGCTCTTCGCTGGTGCTGCCCTGTGACGTCACCGATGAAGATTCCATGGACGCCGCCTTTGCAACCATTGAGAAAGAATGGGGCAGCCTTGACTTTCTCGTTCATGCCATCGGATTTTCCGACAAGAACGAGTTGCGTGGCCGCTATATCGACACCACGCTGGAAAATTTTGCCATGACCATGAATATCTCCTGCTACTCGTTCACGGCGGCGGCGCGGCGCGCGGAAAAGCTGATGGGCGAAGGTGGCAGCATGCTGACGCTGTCCTACATGGGCGCCCAGCGCGTGATCCCTCATTACAATGTCATGGGGCTGGCCAAGGCGGCGCTGGAGGCCAGCGTCAAATATCTGGCCAAGGATCTGGGCAAACAGGGCATACGGGTGAACGCCATTTCCGCCGGGCCGATCAAGACCCTGGCGTCGTCGGGCATCGGCGACTTCCGCTATATCCTGAAATGGAACGAGCTGAATTCGCCGCTCAGGCGTAACATCACCATCGACGAAGTGGGCAAAGCCGGGCTTTACCTGCTCAGCGACCTGTCGTCGGGTGTGACCGGCGAAATCCACCATGTGGATTCCGGGTATAACGTCATCGGCATGAAGCTGGAAGACGCCCCCGATATCTCGCTGGTTTAGAAGGCCACCCAGCCATGTCCTACAACAATTTTGGAAAACTCTTTCGCTTCACCACCTGGGGCGAGTCGCACGGGCCGGCCATCGGCTGCGTGGTCGACGGCGTGCCGCCTAAAATTCCCCTTGAGGAACAGGACATCCAGAAATACCTGGACAGGAGACGCCCGGGGCAATCGAAGCATACCAGCCAGCGGCAAGAGCCCGACCGGGCGCAGATCATGTCCGGCGTCTTCGAGGGGCTGACCACCGGCCATCCCATTTCGATCCTCATCAAGAACGAGGACCAGCGCTCGAAGGACTACGACGAGATCAAGGATAAATACCGCCCCGGCCACGCCGATATCACCTATGACGCCAAATACGGCATCCGCGACTATCGGGGCGGCGGCCGGGCCTCGGCCCGTGAGACCGCCGCGCGTGTTGCCGCCGGGGCCATAGCGCGCAAAATCCTCGGCAAGGGTGTGACCATCCGCGCCGCCATGGTGCAGATGGGCCACCACAAGATTGACCGCCAGCGTTTTAACTGGGCTGAAGTGGCGCGCAACCCCCTGGCCTGCCCCGACGCGGTGGCCGCCGAGGGCTGGGCGGCGGCGCTGGACAAGGTCAGGCGCGACGGCAACTCCCTTGGGGCGATAGTCGAAATAGAAGCGACAGGCGTGCCGGTGGGCCTCGGCGCGCCCCATTACGCCAAGCTGGACCAGGATATTGCCTCGGCGATGATGTCGATCCATGCGGTCAAGGGCGTGGAGATCGGCGCCGGATTTGGCGTCGCCGAACTGCTGGGCAGCGAGAATGCCGACGAAATTCGCCGTGGCAAAAAAGGCGCGCCCAAGTTCCTCTCCAACAATGCCGGTGGCATATTGGGCGGCATTTCAACCGGGCAACCGGTTGTCGTACGCATCGCGGTAAAGCCCGCCTCGTCGATCCTCACCCCGCGCCAGACCATTGACCGCGAGGGACAGGAGACCGACATCATCACCAAGGGCCGCCACGACCCCTGCATCGGCATCCGCGCCGCGCCCGTGGCCGAGGCCATGCTGGCCTGCGTCCTCGCCGACCACCTGCTGCTCGACAAGGCGCAATGCGGGTAGGGGGCAGGCGAGTGCGGCGCAACCCATGAGGTAGCCCTCTTTGCCTCCAACTCACTATATGCTAATTTCCCTAGAATATTCGAAGAGGAGAACAGCGTATGATTGAGTTCAAACCAATTGGGCCCTTTAAATTGCCCGTATCCCACATGCCGCGTGGCGGCAAGAGATTGTCGGAATCAGTTCAGGCGACGAATGGACTTCTCAAGACAGAGTTCTGGAAAGACGCTTCCAATAGCGCCGCCAAATTCGGAATATCGAATTTAGCCAAAGCAAAAGGCATATATGTTTTTGGACTAAAAGTAGGCAGAGGATTCACCCCCTATTATGTAGGCAAAACTGGGAAGCAAACCCTAGCGACCGAACCTTTTACTGCAGGAAAGCTTGTCCAGTACAATGAGTGTCTTGGCAAGTGGAAGGGAACGCCCGTTATGTTCTTTCTGCCTCTCCCGGTAAAAAAGGGACCGGACAATCAGAACGTTATTGCAAATGCGGAGAGGTTTCTGATTGAGCTTGCTTTCGCGAAGAACCCAACAGCGCTACTGAACAAAAAACACGCCAAAACGCCAACTTGGTCCATCCGGGGAGTTCTAAGAACAAAAGGAAAAGGCGCACCAACGACAGATGCGCGGACCTTCAAAGCGATGATGGGGCTTTGTTAAAGCCTCACAAATCTGCTAATCGGGAAGATTGAATACTGACCGCTATCTTCCCTTCCGCTGCTCCATCCTTCGCGCCATGAAGGCCTCGGCTTTTTGTGCGGCGGTTTTACGCCATGCGGCGGGCAGCAGCCAGGGCGACGGCGCCCAGCGCCGTCATGCCATCGTAGAGATAAATCACGATATTCATGTCTCGCCAATCCTCTGAAACCACGGCTCTTTCACATCCTGCACTATGACTGTGCAACAGGCCCTGTCAACGAACCGCCATGGGCCAGGCTCCAGGGGATACTTTCACGCGAGCAGAGATTCAAAGCCTTGCAAGCGCCATAAAGAAGTTTGAAGGTTGGATGGTGGGAATGGTTCGCTATCGCAGGTAAGAGCCTATGAGACTCTACATTCTTCTGGCGGTATTTATGGGCGCGATTTTTGCGCCGGTGAGGGCGCAGGAGAATCACGCGACATGGCTTTCATTTGAGCCCGAGATTGTTGCCTTGGATGGATACCTGGAATTGAAGCAATTTTACGGGCCTCCGGGATACGGTGAAAACCCGAAAGCCGACCAGGTTGAAACGGCGCTCATTATCACGCTTTCCGCACCCATATCCGTACGAGGCGACAGCGACAATCCGCTGAATGCAGAAAGACTGGAGAATATCACTCATGTTCAGCTGAACTGCGCCAATGAGCGGATTGATTGTCTCAGCTTCGCAAATAAAAATATACGCGTGACGGGGACGCTTTTCGCTGCCCACAGCGGGCATCATTTTGCGCGATTGTTGATCGACGTTCGCGAACTTTCAGAAATGCTCTAGCGCCTGAACACCGCCAGCAGTTCCACATGGGATGACCAGAGAAACTGGTCGACCGGCAGAATAGACTCAATCTCATAGCCGCCATCAACGAGCGTTCTGGCGTCACGGGCGAAGGTGTTGGGATTGCAGGAGACCGCCACTACCAGCGGCACTCCGCTGTTGGCCAGCTCGGCCACCTGCGCCTTGGCCCCGGCGCGCGGCGGGTCGAACAATACGGCGGCGAAACGATTCAGTTCCTCGGCGGTCAGCGGCCGGCGGAAAAGATCGCGGTGCTCGCTGGTCACCGTCTTCACGCCCGGCGCGGCATTGTTCGCGCCCGCGACCAGAGCGTCCAGGAGGCGTTTCTCGCCCTCCACCGCATGCACGCGCGCGGCGCCAGCAAGGGGCAGCGTGAATGTCCCGATCCCGGCGAAAAGATCGGCCACATGCTCCGCGCCCGCCATGGCCTCAAGGGCGGCGGTAACCAGCGCCGCCTCGCCTTCTGCGGTGGCCTGAGCAAAAGCGCCGGGCGGCAGCGGGATTTCCACACCGCTGACTTCAATCACCGGCTTGGCCATTTCGACGATGGGCTCCAGGTCGCCTTCGATGTCGAGCCACAACGCCGCGAGCTTTTCTTCTCGCGCGAATACCGCCAGCCTCTCGCGCAAGACCAGGTCGGGCTCCTCCGCCCAGCCCAGCAGCATGGCGACGCCCGGCCTGGTTGCCGTCAGATGCACAGAGCACTGGTTCTCCACGGGCAGAATCTCGCCGAGCAGCGCCCGCAGGGGCTCGAACAACGCCACCAGCTCAGGCCTGCTGACCGGGCATTCCGCCAGATCAATCAGGGTATGGCTGGCGCGGGCGTTGAAGCCCAGCAGCAACCTGCCACCGCCTGTCTTCTGGCCCCATCGCGCCTTCAGCGCCATGCGGCGGCGGCTGGCGGGCGGCGTTATAAAGGGCTCACCGACAGGCGCCCCCTCCAGCCCGTGATGCGCCAGCGCCATGGTGATCCGCGCCTTTATCCAGTCGGCATAGGGCGCGGGCGCCAGATGCTGCAGGGCGCAGCCGCCGCATTTGCCGAAATGCACACAAGCGGGCTGCTGGCGCTGGGGACTCAACTCGATAATTTCCAGCACTTCAGCCCTCAGCGCCCCCTTGTTCCTGTCCTTGAAGGAGTCCTTGCCCGAGCGCTCGACCAGCGCCTGAACCACATCGCCGGGGGCGCTGAAAGGCACATAAACAAGGCCCTCGGGGGTCTCGGCAATGCCGTCGCCGCGCGCGCCGATGGAGGCAATGGTCAGGTACTGCGGGACCGGCCCCCCCTCATCCATTGGAATGCCCCCCATTGAAGTGGGCTCCAATGAGGAATTCGATATTGCCGCCGGGGCCTTTGATGGGGCTTTGGGTAATGCCCAGCACTTGCCATCCCGGCGACGCCTCCAGCCAGGCTTCAATCTTGTCGCAGACTTCCTTGTGCAGGGCCGGGTCGCGAACAATACCGCCCTTCCCCACCTTTCCCTTGCCGACCTCGAATTGCGGTTTGATCAACGCCACCAGGTCAGCGCCGGGGGCCGCCAGGGCCAGCGCGGCGGGCAGGATGGTGGTCAGCGAAATGAAACTGGCGTCACAGACGATCAGGTCCGGGGCTTCGGGAATCTCCGCCGCCGTCAGATGCCGGGCGTTCAGGCGCTCCAGCACCACAACGCGCTCGTCGTTGCGCAATTTCCAGGCAAGCTGGCCGTGGCCAACGTCCACCGCATAGACCCTTGCTGCCCCCCCATGCAGCGCCACATCGGTAAACCCCCCCGTTGAAGCGCCGATATCCAGCACCACACGGTCTTTGGCTGAAATGGCGAATTCCTGCAATCCATGCGCCAGCTTGATGCCGCCACGGCTGGCCCAGGGATGGTCCTTGCCGCGCACTTCCAGCGGCATATCGCTGGCCACCTTGTCGCCGGCCTTGGCAACCCGCTGTTCGCCACTATAGACCGCGCCAGCCATGATAAGCGCCTGCGCCCGGGTCCGGCTTTCCGCCAGCCCGCGCTCGACCAGCGCCACATCGGCGCGGACTTTGCCTGATTGTGCCATGTCTCGGCTCGTGCTCTGCTTCTACTTGCGGCGGTCAACAACGAAGCGGGCCAGGCCTTTCAGCAGGATCGCCTTGTCGCCAAATTCACGAAGATGCTCGATCGCCTGGTCGGCCAGGATATCGGCCTGCCGGCGCGCGCGCTCGGGGCCCATCAAGGAGACAAAGGTCGCCTTGCCCCGCCCCGCGTCCTTGCCAGTGGCCTTGCCCACTTCCTCGGGGTCGCCGCCGTAATCCAGCAGGTCATCCGCAATCTGGAATGCCAGTCCCAGATCCCGGGCGTAGCCATGCAATAAATGCCTCATATGCTCACTGGCCTTGCCGAGAATCCCCCCGGCTTCCACCGAGAAGCAAATGAGCGCGCCCGTTTTCAATTGCTGCAGGCGGGTGATCTCGCCCATGTCCAGCTCTTCGTTCTCGGAGGCCAGGTCAATCATCTGGCCGCCGACCATGCCATGCACCCCCGACGCGCCGGCCAGCGCGCGGATCAGGCTGCTGCGCACCAAAGCGTCCGGGTGCGTGGCGGGGTCGGCAAGAATTTCAAAGGCCAGCGTCATCAGGGCGTCGCCCGCCAGAATGGCGGTCGCCTCGTCATATTTCTTGTGGCAGGTGGATTGGCCGCGCCGCTTGTCGTCGTCGTCCATCGCCGGCAGGTCATCGTGGATCAGCGAGTAGCAATGGACACATTCTATGGCCGCCGCCACCCGCAACGAGTACTTTTTATCAACACCAAACAGGTCGGCGCTGGTGACCACCAGAAAGGGCCTGAGCCGCTTTCCGCCCGCAAACATGGAATAACGCATGGCTTCAACCAGCCGTCCCTCGGGGCCCTTGGGAACGGGCAAAAGGTCTCTGAGCTGACGCTCCACAGCCTCGGCCATGGTGGTCATGGCTTGCGTCAGATATTCCTCATATTCCACTGAATTTATTCTTCGCCGAAGGGTTCTGTGCCGGTTGGCTCGCCGCTATCCGAAATGGTAATTTTTTCGATCCGCGCCTGGGCGTCTTTCAGCTTTTCCTGGCAATGGCGCTTCAGATACGTGCCGCGGGTATAGATATCGATGGATTCCTCCAGCGATACTTCGCCGGATTCGAGTTTGCCGACAATCTGCTCAAGCGCCGCCAGCGCCTCTTCGAATGCCATTTTCCGGATATCGTCGGGAATTGTTTCGGGCTTGGCCGCCATCGGATTGTCCTCGCGGATTGAAACCGCTCTCGGGTTTGCTAACTGTCTTGCTCGGCTCCTTGGTATTTTGCCTCTTCTTCCGCCGCAAGTTCTTTTTTCGAAAGCTTGCCGACCATGGTCTTGGGCAGCTCGTCGCGGAATTCAATCTCGCGCGGCATCTCGTGCTTGCCAAGCCGGTCCAGCAGAAAGCTCTTCAGCTTGTCCGCGCTCAGTCCCCGGGCATCCTCGCGCAAAACCACAAAGGCTTTTGGCCGCTCTCCCAGATAGTCGTCGGCGACGCCAATAACGGTGACCTCGCGCACCGAGGGATGCTCATAGATCGCCTCCTCGATGGTACGCGGATAGACATTAAATCCGCCAACGATAATCATGTCCTTCAGCCGGTCGACAATAAAGGTATAGCCGTCTTCGTCCATATAGCCAACGTCGCCGGTGCGCAGCCAACCGTCGATAATGGCTTCGGCGGTCGCCTCGGGGCGTTTCCAGTAGCCTTTCATCACCTGCGGCCCACGAATGCGAATTTCGCCCCTCTCGCCATACTCCAGCACTTTTGCGGGATCGTCGGGGTCGGTAAAACACACGTCGGTGCCCGGTGCGGGCAGGCCAACCGATCCCGGCTTCGACAGGCCGGAAACCGGGTTCACGATGGCCACCGGCGAGGTCTCGGTCAGGCCGTAGCCCTCGCGCACCTGCACGCCGTCGAGCTTTTCTTCCATATGTGCTTTCAACTCCAGCGGCAGCGGCGCACCGCCCGAATTACAGCGCTCCAGGAAGCTCAGGTCGGCTTTGTCGATATCGGGATGATTGAGGATCGCCGTGTACATGGTCGGCACGCCGGGGAAATGCGTGATCCGGTGTTTCAGGATCAGGTTCAGCGCTTCCTCGGGCTCGAACTTTGGCGTCAGCACCAGCCGAAAGCCGATTGAAGTGGCGAGCAGCAATATCCCGGTCATGGCGAAGGCATGGAACAGCGGCAGCACCACCAGAACCCGCCCCTCGCCTCTCTTGGTGTCAGGATCCCAGACCTGGCTCTGCTGCACGTTGATCGAGAGGTTGGCGTGGGTCAGCATGGCGCCCTTGGGCAGGCCGGTGGTGCCGCCGGTATATTGCAGCACCGCGATATCTTCCTCCGGGTCCACCGCGACTGGCTCATAATCCCCGTCATTCCGCAGCAGGCTGCGGAAAGCAAGATGGCTTTCGTCCTCGCGCACAGGCAGGAAATGCTTACGGGCAAACAGGCTAAGCCGCAGCTTGTGGTACAACCCCACCATGTCGCAGATATCAGCAACGATCAGTTTTTTCAGCCGGGTCTGGTGCAAAACAGGTTCGATCCGGCGCAGCAGCGCCGCTGCATTCAGCGTCACCATGAAATCGGTCTCGCTGTCCGACACCTGTTGCAGCAGTTCGCTTTCGGAGTAAAGCGGGCTGAAATTCACCACCACGCCGCCGGCTTTCAAAATACCGAAATAGGCGATGACAAATTGCGGGCAATTGGGCAGGAAAATACCCACCTTGGTGCCTTTTTTTACGCCCAGCTTCTGGAAACCCCGTGCCGCGCGCGCCACC
This sequence comes from Pseudomonadota bacterium, assembly GCA_022574255.1. GTDB lineage: Bacteria > Pseudomonadota > Alphaproteobacteria > Sphingomonadales > SMXR01 > JACZSK01. The sequence continues at coordinate 36,400 of JACZSK010000008.1, read as the reverse complement.
AATTCGCCGACCTGGGCATAGGTCAGCGCATAATCCATGAAATCAAGATGCACGTGATCGGGAAATTCCTCCACCGCGCGATCGAGAATCTCGGCCACGGGAAAGGGCTCGAAAGTCTGATCCCAGACCACGCCCTCAGGATAATTTTTCAGCCACAATCGGTCGGCCATAATGCCCTACACTTACTGCTAGTGCCCCACCTATCCATCGCGCGCTGGTAGCTGCGGGTCAAATAAAGAAATCGGGAATAAGCTCCTCGGACGGGTCGACGGCATAACCGGACAGGTCGCTTACGCCCTCGGCGGCAAGCACCTCGTCGTCGATAAAGAAATTGCCCGTGCAGTCACGCGCGTCGCGCAGGAAAATGGCATGGGCCGCGTCGGCCATGATCTCGGGTTTGCGGGATTTCCTGACCATTTCGTCACCGCCGAGCAGATTTTGCACTGCCGCGGTAGCGATTGCCGTGCGCGGCCACAGGGCGTTGAAGGCAATGCCGTCGCGGCGAAACTCGCCGGCCATGCCCAACACGCACTGGCTCATGCCGAACTTTGCCATGGTATAGGCCACATGACCGGAAAACCAGCGCTCCTCCATATTGAGCGGCGGCGACAGGTTCAGAACGTGGGGATTTTCGGCCTTCTTCAGATGCGGAATGCAGAGCCTGGAGCACAGGAAAGTGCCGCGCGTATTGACCTGATGCATCAGATCGAAGCGCTTCATGTTGGTGGCCAACGTGCCGGTCAACTGGATGGCGCTGGCATTGTTGACGAGGATGTCGATACCGCCGAATTTCGCAACCGTCTCTTCCACCGCCGCCTGCACAGCCTCTTCGCTGCGCACATCCACGACGCAGGCCAGCGCCTTGCCACCCGCCGCCTCGATCTCCTCGGCCGCGGTATGGATCGTGCCTTCCAATTTCGGGTGGGGGTCGGCGGTCTTGGCGGCAATCGCCACATTGGCTCCGTCGCGCGCCGCCCTCAGGGCAATCGCCAGGCCGATGCCGCGGCTGGCGCCGGTGATGAAAAGGGTCTTGCCTTTCAGATCGCTCATTTATCAAATTCCTCGGCCACGCTTTCTGGGTCAAAATCCGCAATGGTGCGGAAGCGGTCGACGCCACCGTCCGACAGCCGCTCTACATTCCCGCGCTTTTCCAGGTAATGCATATGGGCGATGGCCTCGCCGGTGCCCATAATATAATCCATGCCGCTGAGCTTCCGCCTGAACAGCACCGGAAAGCCCTCAACGGCGGTTTTCGGCTCCACGCATAATTCGCTCAGCGCCACCAGCCGGCGGATATGGGCGGCGCGGATGTCCCCGGTGCGTTGCTGAACGTTGCGGAAGGGCTCGTTGTGCGACGGCAGCACCAGCGTATCTGCGGGCAGATGCTCCAGCGCATACAAGCTGGCGAACCATTCGCCCAGCGGGTCGCCGTAAGGCTCGGTGGGATAAACCGAAACGTTCGAGGTGATGCGGGGCAAAAGCTGATCGCCCGAGATCAATATTTTATCGTCTTCGCAGAACAGGCTGGCATGCTCCGGCGAATGGCCGCTGCCGGTGATCACCCGCCATTTTCGGCCGCCGAAATCCAGCCGGTCGCCATGCCTCATGCGCCGGTATCCCTGGGGCAACTCCCATACCGCCTTGGCGAAGTTGCCGTAGCCGTGGGCGGCGAAGGCTTCCAGCGCCATGGCAGGAAACCCTGCGCGCTTGTAGAAGGCCAGTGCCTTCTGCGGCACCGTCTCGCTTTTCTCCAACAGCAGGGTGCGCGCCGTCAGGAATTCCGCGCGGGTCATATGCAAAGGCGCCCCGGTGCGCTCCACCAGCCATCCGGCCAGCCCGGAATGGTCGGGATGCATATGGGTGATAACAATGCGGTTTACCGGCTTGCCATCCAGCAACTTGTCGAACACCTTGTCCCAATGGTCGCGCACCATGCTGGTGTTCAGGCCGCTGTCCAGAATGGTCCAGCCGTCACCGTCGTCAAACAGGTAAAGATTGATGGCCTTCAGCGAAAAGGGCAGCGGCATGGTCAGCCAGTGAATGCCCTCGGCGATTTCCTGTGTTTCGCCAAATTCAGGGATGTCCTCGAAAGGATAATCCAGCCGCTCTCCCTCGCCACGGGCCGGGCGGTGATAGGAAGCGATTTCGGCTTCTTGTGGCGGATTGACGTCGTTTGGCAATTTCCTGTCCTTCCCGGAAATCAGTCGGCTTCGTAGAGAAGATAGTGCGGACGCAGCCCTTTACCAGCACCAGAACCCGCAATCGGGCTGTTCGTTGTGCGAAGTTAACGTTTACGTTAACGTAAAGCAAGGGAGAGATATTGGTGGATCCAAGGCCGCCGATTCCGGGCGACAGGAAAAACTGGGGCCGCCCGAGGCGGCCCCAGGGTATTGGAGGAAACGCGAAGTCAGGCGGCTTCCACCTTTTCCTTGACCGCAGTGACAGCTTTACCACGCCTGGTGGGCTTGCCGGTCAACTGGTGCATGTCCCGCCTGTTATCGTACTTGATTAACCGCTTGCAGGCCGCATGTTCGGAATCACATTTGCTTGCCGCGAGAATAAATCCCGGGGCATTTTCAATATGATCCGCGCCGCCGAGCATCACCCATATGCCCACTTCGTCACGCAGCAGAAGTGACGCTATCTCGTTATCGGCCTCAGAGACGGCAGCATCGATCCACACTTGCTGGCGCGAAACGATGCCATAGGCCACGCCATTGAAATTCCACACCGTCTGAATCTCTATGGTGTGACGACCGGACTGCTCAAAGGCAAACCCCCGTGAACTCCAGAATACGGTCGCCGTGCCCTTGGTATCCGCAAGCGGCGCCAGCTCGATCAGGGTGCCCGCATCCGTATGCAGCGCGAAGGTCGGCATGGGTTTGCGATTACCCTGCGGATCGATAACAATGATGCGCGTGTAGCCGAACTCCGGACTGATCCGTTCCGGCACTATGATGTCGTAGTCGGCACCGTTTTTCAGGGTCAGCTCAATTTCCAGCGGCTCGCCAAGCGCCAGGTGATCGTTTTCCAACTGGATTTCAAGAGCCAGCTCGTCAGCCGAATACCAGTTGCGATCCTGATCGCTCTCTGGCACTTCGGTGGCGTGACCAACCCGCCAGCTTGCGCCGCCCGGACGTACAACAATATCCGGGAAATGCACCAGGTGGTGGCGCACATGGCCATTGAAGCCAAACACGATATCATCGGGAAACGCCTTGCCGTTGGTATCCAGGAAGTTCGCCACCGATGGACTTGTGGTCATCACGGTCGCATCGTTCCCGGTTTCGCCTTCATGGGTCAGGCTCTGGTGCTGCATGTTGAAGCCATGCCCCACCTCGTGTGCGGCGCTGCGCAGAAAGGCCGCGGGAACTTCCCTCTGAAGCTTGTCCTCCGCGCTACCCCAGTTCACCGATCCCGTCCGCGGATAGCCGTCGTCGGAGAAGCTGGCAACACCCTCGCGCGGGGCGCCAATCTGGTCAAACATGACGCCGCGGCCACTGCCCATATTTTCCGGAACTGCCAACAGATGCAGACGCCACTCCTTGTCCAGGTCGGTTGTTGGCTTGCGCACGGCCTGCATGGCTTCGTGCAATTGGGCATAGGTCCAGTCCACTGATCCGCCGGTAAATGTATTGGGAATGTCGGTCTGACTATAAAGGACCTTGAGATCCCAACCGGCGGTCTTGAAGATGCTGCGGAAGGAATGGACTTTTCCGTCCACTTCCGCCGGTTGAGGCGCTACCGCCCCGGTGATGGTATCAATTTCCAGGGTCGCGCCGCGGAAATATTTTGATATCCACCCCATGGTGAAAATGCCCAACTCAATACCCTGATGGTACAGCTTGCCGGCAAAATAGTGTGCTGTCGGAAAGCCGGCCGGCGCCATTTCCTTCTTCAGCCTGGCGTCAATGATACGGCTCAGGGAAAAGCTCTCGGCTGCTGCGTTGTAGATATGCTCCTCGATGGTCATGCGGATTTCACCCGTCCTCAATATGGGCTTGACGCCGACTATCTTGAGATAGGAATAATATTGATTCCTGGGGAAAACCGGGATTTTGCTCTTGACCAACTCGAGTTTTGGCATCCGGCCAATACGTTGCTCCGGGCCTTTGGTCAGATCAATACAATGCGGAGGAACGGCCCGGCATCCGTAACGATACAGGTCACCGCTGGCGGTAATGTTTCCACCACCAACTTCAGCACGCAGGGTGCCATAATAGTGATAACGACCAAACGCCGGTGTAAAGGCGATCCGGTAGCAGCCACTTTTTAACTTGCTGGAAAAAGCGGTGATTGTCGGTTGGTCAATTTTCGCAATTGCCTCGCCAGCCGTCTTGTACTCTTCCAGCAACTCGGCCTCAATGCCTGCCTCCGGCAGCGGTAGCGCCTCGGCCAGCGGGAATGGTACTTCCCCTGATGTTGTCGGGAACGTCACTTCCCCGCCGATTTTTAGGTCTGTACTAATTTTGTTCATGGCACGGCTCCTTATTTTCATCATCCTCAATGAAATAAGCTGACGTCCGCGAACGGGATACTGATCCAAGCGTTTCTTCAAGAGCGCGCGATTACGCCGCTCTCGTGATTTTTGGCACTACTTCCGCTGAAACTGACGGAATACCAAATCAACTGACCGGCCGGTTACGATGGCGCGCGCAGCGAAATCCGTCAAGGCATAGCCTCGGACCGTAAGATTTCCCGGAATCGCGGATATTGCTTGCCTGATGTCATTGCGAGGGCACCATCTACACTCTGCACCGACCCCACGGAGACCCTAGCACATCCGCAGAGCAAAGAATACTACATATCGTGGATATGGCACAGATTCTACCAGATATGGCGGTAAATTCGGCGGACTTAACCCCTCAGCAAATCGTCGGATATGGCGAACATCGTCTCGTCCCCGGCGGTAACGGCGGCATGCAGGGCTACGGCCTGGGGCAGGATATTGGCTGCATAAAAGCGCGCCGAAGCAATTTTGCCATTGAGGAAATCACCGTCGCTATCGCCTGCATCCAGCCGGCTCTCTGCTTCAACCGCTTCCCTGGCCAGCAAATAGCCCCCCACGGTTATGCCAAACATGCGGGCAAAGGGCGTGGCTCCGGCCTGCACAGCTCTCGGACTGCCCGCCCCCTCTCCGGTCAGCCATTCGGCGGCGTTATGCAGCGCGATCATGGCGTCCTGCAGATGTGGCTTCACTGAAGACAGCGCCCCCTTGGCTGGCAGGGCCTCGGTGAACAAGCCAATCTCGCGAAAGAAATGCCGCCAGTGCGCGCCGCCATCCTGGTTGAGCTTGCGCCCCACCAGGTCCAGCGCCTGGATGCCGTTGGTGCCCTCGTAGATGGGCGCGATGCGGGCGTCCCGGTAATGCTGGGCGGCGCCGGTTTCCTCGATAAAGCCCATGCCCCCATGCACCTGAACGCCCAGTGAGGCCACCTCAACCCCCATGTCGGTGGCGAAAGCCTTGGTCACCGGGGTCAGCAGGTCAGCCAGCCCGGCCCAGCGGCGACGCACCTCTTGGTCGGGGTGGGCATGACCGCGGTCAACCGCTGAGGCGTTGAGATAAGTGAGCGCCCGCGCGGCCTCGGTCAGCACCCGCATGGTCATCAGCATGCGGCGCACATCGGCATGGCCGGCAATTGGCCCCGGAGCCGGGCCACCGGCGCCCGCCGGTACGCCCTGAACACGTTCAAAGGCGTAGGCGACAGCTCTCTGCGTGGCGCGCTCGGCAATGGCGACGCCCTGCAATCCCACATTGATACGGGCGTGGTTCATCATGGTGAACATGTTGCGCATGCCCTGGTTTTCCACGCCCACCAGCCAGCCCGCGCAATCGTCATTGTCGCCAAACGACATCACGCAGGTTGGGCTGGCATGAATGCCCAGCTTGTGTTCCAGCGACACGCATTTCAAATCATTGCGGGCGCCAATGGTTGCGTCCGCATTGACCAGAAATTTAGGCACCAGAAACATGGATATGCCCTTGCTCCCCTCGGGTGCGCCGGGTGTGCGGGCCAGAACCAGATGGATGATATTTTCCGCCATCTCATGCTCGCCCCAGGTGATGAAAATCTTGGTGCCCCGGATTGAATAGCTGCCATCGCCGCGCGGCGTGGCGGTGCTCTTCAGCGCGCCAACGTCCGATCCTGCTTGTGGCTCGGTCAGGTTCATGGTGCCGGTCCATTCGCCGGAAACCAGCTTCGCCAGGTAAATCGCCTTCAGTTCATCGCTGGCATGGGCGGTCATCGCCTTGACCGCGCCGTGGGTCAGCATCGGGCAGAGAGCCCACGACATATTGGCTGACGTGAACATCTCCTGCACGCCCGCCATCAACAGGAAGGGAAGCCCCTGCCCGCCATGCTCTTCAGCCACCGCCAGCCCGTTCCAGCCGCCCTCCACGTAAGCCCTGTAGGCCTCGGCGAAGCCGTCGGGGGCGCGCACCACGCCGTTTTCCAGCACACTGCCTGCCTGATCGCCGGGCAGGTTCAGGGGGTCGAGGATGCCGGCGGCCAGCTTGCCGGCTTCATCCAGCACCGCATCGACCAGATCGCCGCTGGCCTCGGCGAAGGTCTCAATCTTTTGCAGGTCCGCAAGACCGCAGACGCTGTCCATGACAAAACGCATTTCTTTTACCGGCGCGCGAAAGGCAGACATAAGATGCTCCGTTGCTCATACCCATGACCTAAGATAAACAGGGTGCGTTGTTCGGGCAAGTCGATGAATTTCACAAGCGGCGGAACAGCGAGTAAAAAAATGCGCGGAAAAATGACAGCGAATGTCAGCGAAGCGGCAGCGACACTTGGCCAAGGCAAGCTGGTGGCCTTTCCCACCGATACGGTCTGGGGCCTGGCTGCCGACGCCACGAATGACAACGCCGTTGCTGAAATATTCGCCGCCAAGGGACGCCCCATATTGAAGCCGCTGGCGGTTCTGCTGGCCAACGCCGGAGAAGCCGAGAAGCTGGCCGTTTTCAACCGCCCGGCGCGGGCGCTTGCGCGGAAATTTTGGCCCGGCGCGCTGACGCTCGTTTTGCGCCGCCGCCCCAGCGCCGCCATATCGGCACTTGTGACCTCGGGTTTGGCGACCATCGGCCTGCGCGTTCCCGCGCATCCCCTGGTGCTGGAATTGCTGGAGGCTTGCGATACGCCGCTGGCGGTGACCAGCGCCAACCCGTCGGGCGCGGCCAGCGCCATTTCCTCAGAGGCTGTTGCCAAAGACCTGGGTGATAAAGTGGCGCTGATTCTTGACGGCGACCCGGCACCGGGCGGTGTGGAGTCCACTGTTGTGGCCGCGGAAGAGGATCACTTGCAAATATTGCGGCTGGGCGCCGTTTCGGCGAGAGCGCTGGCTGAAACGGTCGATGTGCCAATCACCGGGCCGGACGCTGACCCGGTGGCTGGCCCGGACAGTGGTGAGTCCGCATGACGGCAATCGATGAAATCAAGGAGGCGGTTGGCCCCAAGGGCTATCATCAGGATATCCGCACAATGGCGCCGTATCTTGCCGACTGGCGCGGTAATTTCAGCGGCAGCGCATCGATTATCGTGATGCCCAAATCAACGGCGGAAGTTTCAGCGGTGGTGAAAATCTGCGCCCGCAATGGCGTCGCCATGGTGCCCCAGGGCGGCAATACCGGGCTGGTGCGCGGCGGCATTCCCACCGACACCGGCGATCAGGTTGTCATCAACCTGTCGCGCATGAATAAAATCCTTGAGGTCGATGCCGCGAGCTTCACCCTGACCACCGAAGCGGGCGCGACCACCGAGGCTGTCCAGCAGGCGGCCAGGGAGGCCGACCGGCTGTTCCCCCTGAGCCTGGCGGCGGAAGGCTCCTGCCAGATCGGCGGCAATATCGCCACCAACGCCGGTGGCATTCATGTGCTGCGCTACGGCAACAGCCGCGACCTGGTTCTGGGGCTGGAAGTTGTGCTGCCCGACGGCCAGATCTGGGACGGGCAATCTGCCCTGCGAAAAGACAACACGGGCTATGACCTGAAGCAGCTTTTCATCGGCGCGGAGGGCAGCCTTGGCATCATCACCGGCGCGGTCCTGAAGCTCTTCCCCGCACCCAAGGCCATTGAAACTGCCTTTATCGGCTGCAACAGCGCCGAAGACGCCCTGTCCATGCTGGCCCGTTTCCGCGAGGTGAAGGGCGACCATTTGACCGCTTTCGAGATTTTCCCGCGCCAGGGACTGGAACTGGTGCTGAAGCATATACCAGACACCCGCGACCCGCTGGCGGATGCCCATCCCTGGTACGCCCTTGTCGAGTTCTGGGCGGCCAACGCCGATGAGCCGCTGAAGGATGCCATGGAACAGATGCTTGCCAAAATGTTGGAGGCCGGGCTGGGCAGCGATGCCGCCATCCCCGCCAGCATTGAGCAGCGCAAGGCCATGTGGAAACTGCGGGAGAGTTTCGCCGAGGCGCTTCGGGCGGAGGGCGCGGGCCTTGCCTTTGACATATCGGTACCGGTGGCGCGCATCCCCGAATTTATCGCTCGCGCTGACGAAGCGGTTGAGGCCTTGCTGCCCGGCGCCCTGGCCGTGGGCTTCGGCCATGCCGGCGATGGCAATGTGCATTACAATCTCGGGCCGCCGCCGGGTATGGCGCGGCAAGAACTTATGGCGATTGCCGACAAGCTGAGCCGCGCTGTCCATGACATTGTGGTTGGGCTGGGCGGCAGCATTTCCGCCGAGCATGGCATTGGCCGCCAGCGCAGAGCGGAGCTGGCCCATTACAAGGACGATCTGTCGCTCTCCATGATGCGCGGCATCAAGGCCAGCCTGGACCCCGAAAACCTGATGAACCCCGGGGTAATTCTTTAGGGTCCCCTATTTCCTTCCAGCGACGATAAAGGCGCGGATATCGGCCATCAGCTTCTCCAGCGAGGGATGGTGCAGATACATCATGTGGCCGGCCTCGTAATATTCATAGGTGATCCGCTCGGGCACCACGCCATTGCGCGTCAGCGCCAGTTCGGCGCCAAAAAACGGCGTCGCGAAATCGTAGTAGCCCTGCGCGACGAAGACCCTCAAGTCGCTGTTTTGCCGCATGGCGGTGCCAATATAGGGCGCCACATTTATGTAAGACGTGCCGAACTGCTTGGGGTCCAGTTTCCAGTTCCATTCGCTGATCGGATCACAGCAGGTCGCGTAGGTCCGGTTGAAATCGACCCCCAGCTCGCGGCGCAAATAATCGTTGATGGCCGCCGTATAGGCCCCGTCGATGCCGTAAAAAGACGGATCGGCCTCGGGGCTTTCACCGGCATCGTCAATATCTTCGCCGGTGTAACGGGAATCCAGTCTTCCGATCACGACGCCGTCGCTGCGCCGCAATTCCTTGTAATAACGCCTCGGTATGACGCGCAAGTTCGCCCGCTTCAGGTATGCCTCCGAAAGCCCCGTAAAATAGGCCAGCCGCTCGCGCACCCGGGTGCGGTCGGCGTCGCCGAGCTCCGTGCCTGAAACCAGGGCCATGGTATAGTCAGTGCGCGCGAACTGGCGCGCCGCATCCAGATAGTCTTCCAGGCTCTCGGGCCGGCCCCCCAGGCACCTTTTCGTGATACCAGGCGGCGGCCGCATAACTGGGCAAAAAGGCGACATAAGACATCTCGTTGCCCGACTGAAAGCGCGAATAGGTAAAATCCAGGACCGTGGAAATCAGTATGATGCCGTTGACGCTGATATCGTTGATGCCGCCTTCCAGCTGGTTGATGACGGCGGCTGCGCGCGTCGTGCCGTAGCTCTCGCCGCCAATATATTTTGGCGAGTTCCAGCGCCCGTTCACCGATATCCACTGGCGGATAAATTCAGCGACGGATTCCGCGTCTTCGGTGACACCCCAGAACTCCTTGCCTTCATGCTCGCCGAGAGGGCGGCTGAAGCCGGTGCCCACGGGGTCAATAAAAACCACGTCCGAGATATCCAGGAATGCCAGCGGATTATCGACAATGGGATAGGGCGGCGCACCGTCATCCTTGGCATCGCTGGGCACATCCACGCGCCGGGGCCCCAGCCCGCCCATATGCAACCACATGGAAGCCGAGCCCGGCCCACCGTTCCACAGGAAGGTGACCGGGCGGCTGGCCGGATTATCGACGCCTTCTCTCACATAGGCGGTGGAGAAAATAGCGGCCTTGGGTTCGCCCTCGTCGTCCAGCAGGTAGGTCTCGCCGGCCGTGGCCGTATAGCGCACGCGCTGGCCGCCGAAAGTGCCGGTGTGACGGCTGACAAAGACCCGGGCGTCGGGAATGGGGGTTGTTTCTTTGTCGCTTTTCTCTGATTCCGCGGATATCGCCGGGCCGGTGGTTACTGCCAGCACCATGCCCACGGCTGCCACCGCCGCCAAAATAGCCAAAGCCAATCTGTTCATGTCAAATTCCCCGAAGTTTATTGTCCACGTTGTCGTTGGTGGGAAAGCCTAATTGCGCTGCCCGGCGCTGGCAAGCGGTACATGAGGCTGAATCCGGCCTTGTATAGCTGGCCAATGGCGGCTATGGCTGCCGGTGCAAAAACAACAATGGGCGGAATGATGGAATACAAGCTGAATGACGGGCTGGACCTGAAAGCACTGGCGGCTACTTTCAAGAAAGTGGGCCGCGTGCGGGTGAAAGAGGCGCTGGACGGGAAATCCGCCGACAATCTTTCCCAAACCATCGAGAAGATGGCGATCTGGATCTCGACATTCATGCAGGGCGATACCGAGCGCCGGATCAGTGGCCAGGACACCCGGTCCATGACCAACCGCCGCCAGCGGGAGATGCTGGAAAAAATCTATATTCAGGCGCGCGACGGATTTCAATATTTGCGCTACGAATGTCCGACCGACGTCATCCCCGACGCCAAGGATCCAAAGGCCCTGGCCGACGCCGACAGCTTCTTCAAATCAGATGGCTTCCGCGACGTCCTGCGCAGAATCGCCGGCGCCAAGGACGGCGAACTCGAAAATGTCCATGCCCGCTGGCTGCAACGCGAGCAGTTCATGACCGACAGCGCGCTGGCCACCAACCTGCCCGACTGCAAGCTGTGGTTTTCGCTGGATGTGACGCGCAACTGGCGCGCCCCCTGGGGCGGGAATTTGAATTTCATAAATAAAGACGACGAGATTGAAGAGGTCTGGTCGCCGGTCTTTAACAGCCTGAGTCTCTACGCCGGCGACAGCCGCCATTCGATCAGCTATGTGGCGCCATTCCACAACGCCTTTTGCCTGTCGATCTGTGGCCGGCTGAGTTGATCTGAGCTGAGCGAAGTCTTTTCCAACCCTCACCCTGCCCTCTCCCTTGAGGGAGAGGGAATAGCGGTGCGGCGATTGGGGGTCAAATATCCGAGGACACAGCCCTTCAGGCCTCGGAAGTTACTCCCTCTCCCTCAAGGGAGAGTGCCAAGGCAAGAAAAGGGTGAGGGTGTCCTCAATAAAAAGCCTGGATGCCGGTGATCTCGCGGCCCAGGATCAGCGCATGCACGTCGTGGGTGCCCTCGTAGGTATTCACCGTTTCCAGGTTCATCATATGGCGGATGACGTGGAACTCGTCGACAATGCCGTTGCCACCGTGGATGTCGCGCGCCTGCCGCGCAATATCCAGCGCCTTGCCGCAGGAATTGCGCTTAAGCAATGAGATCGCCGCCGGGGCCAGCTTGCCCTGGTCCTTCAGCCGCCCGGCCTGCAGACAGGCGGCCAGGCCGATGGTGATTTCAGTCTGCATGTCGGCCAGCTTCTTCTGCACCAGTTGCGTCGCCGCCAGGGGCCGGCCGAACTGGATGCGGTCGAGGGCATATTGCCGGGCCGCGTGCCAGCAGAATTCCGCCGCGCCCAGCGCCCCCCAGGCAATGCCGTAGCGGGCATTGTTCAGGCAGCCAAACGGGCCCTTCAGCCCTTTCGCGTCGGGCAGGATATTTTCCTCCGGGATGAATACGTCATCCATGACAATTTCGCCGGTGACCGAGGCGCGCAAGGAGAACTTGCCCTCGATCTTGGGGGTCGACAGCCCCTCCATGCCCTTTTCCAGCAGATAGCCGCGGATATCGCCGGCATCGTCCTTGGCCCAGACCACGAATACGTCGGCGATCGGCGAATTGCTGATCCACATCTTGGCGCCCTTCAGCACGAAGCCGCCCTGCACTGCCTTGGCGCGGCTTTTCATCGAGCCGGGGTCAGACCCGGCATCGGGCTCGGTCAGGCCAAAACAGCCGATCAGTTCGCCGGTCGCCAGTTTGGGCAGATATTTCTCCCGCTGTTCCTCGGTGCCGTAGGCATAGATGGGATACATCACCAGGCTCGACTGGACCGACATAACCGAGCGGTAGGCGGAATCCACGCGCTCAATCTCGCGCGCGATCAGGCCGTAAGCCACCGACGAGACTCCGGCACAGCCATAGCCCTCCAGGGTCGAGCCGAGGAGGCCCTGCGCGCCCATTTCGGTCATGATCTCGCGGTCGAAAATCTCGTGGCGGTTGGCCTCCAGGATGCGCGGCATCAACTTGTCCTGGGCGTAAGCGCGGGCGCTGTCACGGATCAGGCGTTCATCTTCGCTCAGGCTGTCTTCCAGCAGCAGCGGATCTTCCCAGTTAAACTTGGGCCAGATGGTCAATTTGCTCACGCCGTGTCTCCTCCTGAACGCTCTTGTCTTGCTTTTCAGATGCTGGACGTTCTGTAGACCTTCGACCAACGGCATGCAATCCTGAATTATTTTAATCTTAAAATAAATAGCCTCGAAGCGCCACGCACAAAAAAACGGCGGCCGCAGATGCGACCGCCGAAAGTTTAGTGCCTAGCCGTTCAGGCAACGGCTTAGGCTGGTTTTCGGAACAACCTGTCATCCCTCTAACCTCAGGCAAAGTCTTGAAGAATGACACCTTGAGAACTGCAAGACGTATGCCAGTTTTGGCGCCCCTTATATTTCAATGGCTTAGCGAACTTTTGGCCGATCACCGCCGGTCAGCGCTCTATTCAGGAACAGGTTCCTGTCCCAAAGTGAAACAGCGTCCCGAATTGAGACAGCGGTGAAGATCAAACCTGACTTTCGTCACCCCGGCCCCCGAGCCGGGGTCCATTGAAAACGCCGGCACAGCCAGATGAGGCAATAGACTCCGGATCAAGTCCGGAGTGACAGCAAGGCTGGAATCGCCGCCAAGGCGCGTTACGCAAGGAGGATCGGCGCATGACAGAGGGTCAGCCGGAAAGCGCGGCTTTCAGGCGCGCGAAGTCTTCTTGGTCGTTATAGAGGTGCGGTGCAACGCGGATGGAAGCGCCACGAATGCTCACCGAGACGCCCTTCTCTTTCAGCCTCGCGGTAAAGCCGGCGTCCAGCGGGCCCGGCGCTGTGACCCCCATCAGATGTGGGCCCCGGGCGTCCTCTTCAGGCACGGCATAGCCCGCTTCGGCAAAAATTTCAGCCAGCGCACGGTTATGGCTGGCCAGGGTCTCGGCGATATTTTCAACGCCCCAGTCGAGCAATTGTTGCAGCGCCGCCACCGCCGCCGGCATGCCGGAAAAGAGGGCGCGCGCGCCCATGTCGAAGCGCCGGGCGCCGGGCAGATATTCCGGCTGGTAATCGACAAGACCGGCGAAATCCCCGCTGCCCAGCCGGTTGATCCAGTTTTCCTCCAGCGGCACACCGCCCTGGTGGCGCGGCGCCACATAGAGGAAGGATATTCCGTAGGGGCAGAAAAGCCACTTGTACCCCGCCGCCACCATGTAGTCGGGATCAACGGCGGCGAGATCCAGCGGCGCCGCGCCCATCGACTGGCTGGTATCCAGAACAAGCGCAGCCCCCACCGCCCGCGCGGCAGCGCCCACCCGCACCAGGTCTACCGGCGCGCCGTTGGCCCAGTGATAATTGGGTATCGCCACCGCGGCGACCGCATCGCCAAATTCCTCTATTTTCGCCAAAACAGCCTCGGTCCAGCCGCCCTCCCCCGGCGAAGCTGGCGGCATGACGGTCTCGACGACCGCGCCGCGCTCTTCCGCCAACCGCAACCAGCTATAGACATGCGAGGGGAACTGCTCATGCAGGACGATAATTTTTTGCCCCGGCGCTATATCCAGGTTCCGCGCCGCCACCGCTATGCCATAGCTGGCGGCGGGAATAATGGCAATATCATCCGGCGCGGCGCCGATCAGCCGGGCAAACAGCTCCCGCGCGCGCTCGACGTCGGTGAAAAAATCCTTTTCGCTGAGCTGCCAGGGCCGGGCGCGGCGCGACGTGGCCGCCAATCCCGCCTCTTCAACGGCCTTGGGCTGCGGTGTCATATAGGCGGCATTCAGGTAGCAAAGCTCCCGGGGCAGCGAAAAAAGATGGCGTTGCGAAGGCAGGATCATGGGGTTGCACCCTAATTCCAGTTTGACGGACTGCTTCGATTTAGGCCAATTGGGGGGAATGATCCATACCCGCTGACGGGAATACAGGGAGCGCCGGCGAACAGATGCCCGGAGAGAAGAAAAAACTGGTGCTGACGGCACACTGGCCGGGGCCGGTGATGGCGGCGCTGGACGCCGACTATGACCTGACCGCGCCCGAGGGGGATAATCGCCTGACCGGCGAAGCCCTGTTTGACGCGTTGCAGGGCGCCTGGGCGCTGGCGCCGGTCTATTACGACAAGATCGATGCCGAATTTATCGCCCGCCTGCCCGCCAGCCTCAAGATCATTGCCTCCTTCGGCGTCGGGGTCGATCATATCGACCTGGGCGCAGCGCGGACCAAAAACCTGCGGGTTTCGAACACCCCTGACGTGCTGACCGCCGATACCGCCGACCTGACCATTGGCCTGATGATCGCCGCCGCCAGGGGCTTTCATGAGCGCGAGACAGCGCTGCGCAACGGCGATTGGGCTGGCTCAGCGGTCGGCGAGAGCCTGCATCACCGGGTCTCGGGAAAGACGCTAGGGATCATCGGCATGGGCCGCATCGGCAGAGCGGTGGCGCGCCGCGCCCGGGCCTTCGACATGGACGTTCTTTATTCCTCACGCAGCCGCAAGCCGGAACTGGAGGCGTCACTGGGCATTATCTGGTGCGAGGGGATCGACGCGCTGCTGGCAGAGGCCGATTTTGTCAGCCTGCACCCGGCACTGACCGAAGAGACCCGCCATCTGATGAACGCCCGCCGGCTGGGCCTGATGAAACAGGGCGCCTATCTGATCAACACCGGGCGCGGGGCCCTGGTCGACGAGGCGGCGCTGGTCGAGGCATTGAAGGCGGGACATCTGGGCGGCGCCGGGCTCGACGTTTATGAGCGGGAGCCGCAACTGGCGCCGGGGTTAGCGGACATGGCGAACGTAACGCTGCTGCCCCACATCGGCTCGGCCACCACCGAGACCCGCGCCGCCATGGGCCTGCGGGTTAAAGAAAACCTGGACGCCTACCGGGATACGGGCGAGCCGGGCGATGCGGTGGTCTAGATATTGTTTTCGCGGGTCGCAATATCTGTCCATTCGTCACCCTCACTCTTCTTTGCCCTGGCACCCTCCCATCAAGGGAGAGGGCTTTCTTCCTTCGTCACCCCGGACTTGATCCGGGGTCCATTGAAAGCGCTGGCGCTGCAGGCCAAAACACCGGAGAGGGCAATAGACTCCGGGCCCCTCTTGCGTGACGCACTTTGGCCCGGAGTAACGGTGCCTTATATGCTGCGCGAGTTCCCTACTTCCAGCCGGCGCGGTCGAATACGCGCTGGGCTTCGGCCTGGTTGACACCGGAAACCGAGACGTTGATCTCGTCGGCCTTGAAGGCGCCCATCTGCTCCAGCGCCGGGGAATCAAGGAGGCTCTCGACGACGGGATATTCATTGTTGCCATCGGCGAAATAGCGCTGCGCCGTGTCGCTGGCCAGATACTCGAGAAAGCGCACGGCATTCTCGCGGTTCGGCGCGCTGGCAATCATCCCGGCGCCCGAGATGTTGACATGGGTTCCCCGGTCGTCCTGGTTGGGAAAAATCACGCCGGTCCTGGCGATCACCTGTTTGTCGCGTTCCTCTTCTGAAAGCAGCAGGCGGGCGTAATAATAGGTATTGGCAAGGCCGATGCTGCATTCGCCCGAGGCCACCGACCTGATCTGGTCGGTATCGCCACCCTGCGGATCGCGGGCAAAATTCGCGACCACACCGCGCGCCCATTCTTCCGCCGCTTCAGCACCCATATGGGCGATCATGCCGGCCAGCAGAGACAGGTTATAAATATTTCCCGAAGAGCGGATGCAAATCTGGCCCCGCCATTTGGGGTTGGCCAGGTCCTCGTACCGGGTCAGCTCGGCCGGGTCCACCAGATCGCGGTTATAGACAATCACCCTTGCCCGGGTGGAAAAGCCGAACCACAATCCGTCGGGGTGGCGCAGATGCGCGGGGATACGCTGGTTCAGGATTTCAGAATCCACCGCACCAAAAAGCCCGGCGCTCTCCGCAGCCCAAAGACGGCCCACATCGACAGTGATCAGAATATCCGCCGGGCTGTTCTCACCTTCGTTCTTCAGCCGCTCCAGCAGGGCGCTGCCGTCGGCTTCCAGCCGGTTGATGACAATGCCGGTCTGGCGTGTGAAATCGGCGTAAAGCGCGTCGTCGGTCTGGTAATGGCGCGAGGAATAGAGGTTCAGAACCTGTTCCTGCGCCCGCGCGGTGCCGCTGTCAGCCGCCACCACAAGCAAGGCTACCACCAGACAGGCGGTAAAAATTGAGGTCAATCGAACATACGAATTTGCCACTTCACAATCCTGCGACTTTGTTTTTGTTGCGGATGGGTCTTGACTGCCCAGCCAATTGGGCGACTTCAAGGCACCACCCAAATATCTCTTTTCGCACCCGGTTTTCCGCCCCGGGGGCAAGGCCCGCCCATGCCCATACACCGCAGGGGGCTGCCGTTCAAGCCGATAGATCAACCGGTGACAATTGTTACACGCTCTGTGCCACCCCCGGCGGGCGCGGCGGCATCCTCGCCGGGCCGCGAGCGGGCCACGATCCGCGATAACAGGATGACCGGAACAAGCCCGACCAGAACGATGGTCAGCGCCGGCAGCGCCGCTTCCGCCAGGCGTTCGTCCGAGGCCAGATTATGCGCCTGCACAGCCAGCGTGTCGAAATTGAATGGGCGCATGATCAGCGTTGCCGGAAGTTCCTTCATCACATCCACCAGCACCAGCAGATAGGCGGTCAGCAGGCTGCCTTTGAGGAGCGGCGCATGCACCCGCAGCAGCGTGCGCCCCGGACCGGCGCCCAATGTCGCAGCGGCGGCATCCATGCTGGGGGTAATTTTCTGCAGGCCCGCTTCCGTGGTCTGCAGGGCCACCGAGAGGAAGCGCACCAGATAGGCGAATACCAGGGCCAGGATGCTGCCGGTCAGCAGCAGGCCGGTGGAGATGCCAAACCATTGGCGGGCCAGGCCGTCGAGCATATTGTCGAAGGCGGCAAAGGGGATGAGCACGCCAACGGCGATGATCGAGCCGGGAATGGCATAGCCCAGCCCGGCAATGCGCCCGGCCGCCGTAATCGCCAATCCCCCGCGCCGCCGCATGGCATAGGCAACCAGCAAAGCGACCGGCACCGCCAGCGCCGCTGTCAGCAGCCCCAGGGTCAGCGTGTTGCGCACCAGCCCCAGATAGCGCGCCGTGATCTGCCCGTCGCCGGCGCCGATCGCCAGGTTGGCCAGGATGAGCGCGGGCAGGACAAAGCCGAGGAATACCGGCAGCCCGCAGGCCAGCGTCGCCGCCCCGGCGCGCCAACCCCTGAGCTCAAACCGCTTCAGGCGTCTGTACTGCCCCGTGGTGTGATGATAGCGGCGCTTGCGCCTGCTCCAGGCCTCGAGTGACAGCAGCAGCGCCACGAAGACCAGCAACAGCGTTGAAAGCTGTGCGGCGGCAATCTTGTCGCCCATTGAGAACCAGGCGCGGTAGATGCCGGTGGTGAAGGTGGGCACGCCGAAATAGGAGACGGCGCCAAAATCCGCCAGCGTTTCCATCAGAGCCAGCGCCACGCCCGCCGCCAGGGCCGGACGTGCCAGTGGCAGCGCGACGCGAAAAAATGCCTGGCGCGGGCTGGCCCCCAGCGAGCGGCTGACCTCCAGCACAGAGACCGACTGCTGCAAAAAGGCGGTGCGGGCGATCAGATAAACATAGGGGAAAAGCACCAGCGTGAAGACGATCATGGCGCCGCCAAGCGAGCGGATGTTGGGCAGCCGGAATTCCTGCATGCCCCAACCCATCAGTTCGCGAATAGCCTGCTGAAAGGGTCCGGCAAACTGGAAAAAGTCGGTATATGCGTAGGCGATCACATAGGACGGCACGGCCAGCGGCAGGATCAGCGCCCATTCAAAGCCGGCGCGCAGGGGAAAGCGGCACATGGTGACCAGCCAGGCCGTCCCGGCGCCAATGACCAGCGTGCCCGCACCAACCGCAATTATCAGCCACAGGCTGTTCTGAATGTATGATGCCAGGACCGTATCAACCAGATGCGCCCAGGTATCGGTGGCCGGATAGAAGAGATGCGCGACCACCGTGACCACGGGAATGGCGAACAGCCCGGCCAGCAGAAAAGTTACCAAGGTTATTGCCGAAGGGCGTTTCATGGAGCCTTGCCCGCTTCCCTTTCTCAACAGAGAAGCAGCATTAGCCCAGATTTAGGTCAGGGTCACCAGATAGTCACCGGATTGCCGGTGGCGCCTGGCCCGCGCAAGCAAGAGGGGATGCGGAGATCAGTGAAGAACGGCGTCGGCTGGGAGCGCGTTACGTTCCTGCTGCCGCAGATATTCCTGATAAGTGGTGCGCATCAGTGGATGCAGGTCGGCTGCTATACCTGTTTTTTCCAGCATTCTCTCAAAGCCCAATTTCCCGCCATCGTTCAACAGCGCGGAAATATTGGTGCGCGGCACATTGGCTTTGACCGCCATGGAAATCTCGAAAAAGCTCTGCTGCCCGTCAGCCAGGAATTGCAGAATGATATTGGATGACAGTTCGCCAACGCGGTGCAGGCGGCGCAGGTAAGCCTCCACTTCTCCATCGGAAGCGCCACTAAAAATCTTGTGCAGCGCCCGGCGGCGCGATTGCCCCGCCACATAAGACGCGTAATCCTCGGCCAGACCATGGCGCTGGACCAGGTTCGAGCCGGCCGCCTCGGTTATCCGCCGGATAAGAATATCGACGATGCTGAGCGTCAGGTCGGGCCGGTTGGCGATCCCGGCCATCAGCGCGGCATCGTCATCGAAACGCTCGGCCACGCGCAGGCATATGCGGCCCGAGATTGTCGCCCCCTCGTTGCCGACAAGCCGCGCAACCGAGGCTTCGGCGCCAACTTCCGAGATGACGAAGCCAACCGGTTCGGCAAGTGTTTCGCGCCCGGCAATGGCGACGCGCGCTTCTTCGCCGGCATCGCGGGCAATTTGCTCGAGCAGACGATCCGATACGCCGGGACATTCGGCGAGGAAGGGAATTGATATATCCTCCACATCCGTGGCGATGGTCTCCGCCAGATCCTCGGGCAGAAAGCGGCATGACCGGATTTCCCGGGCCAGGATCTCGCGCACATCAGCGCACAGATCCCGGGAAAGTATGCGCGCCAGATGCTCAACAGGCTCCCGCCTGTGGTCATCGGGCTCGAAAGTCAAAAATCTGCCAACCGTGTCGGCCAGATGCGACCGCTCTGTTTCACTCTGGTTGGAAATCTCGGAGATGCCTGAAATCATTTCCACAACTCGTACGCTGTTCCGTTTTCGCGAACCTAGCCGGGAAAGGTATAGATTTCATAAACTTGTAACGTTCTTCTCAGGCGGAGTCGGCGCCGTCTAAATGGACCGCAACCAGACCAGCACGGAATCTGGCGGCATTTTCCACATAATGATTCGCCGACCAGCGGATCATCTGCTTTTCCTCGTCGGTCAGCGACCGTTTCACCCGTGCCGGCATGCCCAGCGCCAGAACACCACCTGGAATTTCCTTGCCCTCGGGCACCAGACTGCCCGCACCGATGATGGTGTCCGGCCCGACGCTGGCGTTGTTCATAATCACACTGCCCATGCCAACCAGAACATTGTCGGCAATCCGGCAGCCGTGCAATATGACCTTGTGACCCACGGTGACGCCGGCGCCAACGACCATTGAAATGCCATGGTCCGTATGGAGGACCGAGCCATCCTGGATATTCGAGCGCGCGCCGATTACCAGCCGCTCCATGTCGCCCCTGGCCACGCAATTGAACCACAGGCTGGCGCCGGCCAGCAGATGCACATCGCCAATGACCGCCGCGTCGGGGGCCACCCAGGCATTTTCGTCCAGTTGCGGCATCACGCCATCAAGTTCATACAGCATTTGCGCGCGGCTCCTTTTATGCAGTAGCGCCACATACAAAACCCCGGCATAACGGGAGGCAAGAGAAAAGAGGAGCCACGGCAAAATGACAGCGGAAATTCCAACATTCGTGACCCATCTGGAATGCGGGTTAACCGGCGAGCGCTACGAGGCTGACCGCCTGCACGGCCTGTCGAAAGCGGGGAAGCCGCTGCTGGTGCGCTATGACCTGGCCGCCGCCGCGAAAGCGCTGACCAAGGATATGCTGACCGCGCGCCCGATATGTGGCGTTACCGCGAGCTTCTGCCGGTGCGGCGCGCTGAAAATATCGTCACGCTGGGCGAGATGATGACGCCGCTGCTGAATTGCCCGCGTGTTGATGCGGCGCTGGGGCTCACGGCAGGCGGCGCGCTGCTGGTCAAGGACGAAGGGCGTCTGCCAACGGCATCGTTCAAGGCCCGCGGGCTGGTCATGGCGGTCAGCATGGCCAGGGAACTGGGCATCACCCGCATCGCCATGCCCACCGCCGGCAACGCCGGGGCAGCGCTGTCGGCCTATTGCACCCGCGCCGGAATAGAGAGTTTCATCTTCTGCCCGGAGGACGCCACTGAAGTGACCATCCGCGAGACCGCCCTGCAGGGCGGGCGCGTCTATTCGGTCAACGGCCTGATCAACGATTGCGGCAAGATTGTCGGCGACGGCGTCGAGAAAATGGACTGGTTCGACTTCTCGACCCTGAAAGAGCCCTATCGTATCGAGGGCAAGAAGACTATGGGGATCGAGTTGGCCGAGCAGATGGACTGGCAACTGCCGGATGTTATTTTCTATCCCACCGGCGGCGGCACCGGCCTGATCGCCATGTGGAAGGCCTTCGCCGAACTGGAGGAAATGGGCTGGATCGATGCGAAGAGACCGCGCATGGTGGCGGTGCAGGCCAGCGGCTGCGCACCCATCGTCAAGGCCTGGGAGGAAGGCGCCGAATTCGCCGAGCCGTGGCCTGACGCAACGACACTCGCCCATGGCATACGGGTGCCCGTCGCGGTCGGCGATTTTCTCATCCTGCGCGGTGTGCGCGAAAGCAACGGTTTCGCCATCGCGGTTACTGATGAATCAATCGAGGAGGCGCGGGCGCGGATGGGCCGCGAAGAGGGCATCCATCTCGGTCCCGAAGGCGCCGCCACCTATGCCGCCTATCTGCAGAGCCTGGAAGATGGGCGGGTGAGCAAATCCGACCGGGTGGTGCTTTTTAACTGCGGCAGCGGCCTCAAATATCCCATGCCACCGGCCGGCCAGCGCATCGATATCTCAAAGCCCATCGATTACGCAATATTCCAGTAAGTGCCGATGAGCCCCGCTGACCAAAGTCTCTTTCGCCTGGATTGAACCATAAACTGATGTGGCATAGCTGCTCAGGCGATCAGGTCGGTGCGGAGCGCTCCATTCCTGTCGAAAGGCAGGCGGTCGAAACCCAGCATATTGGCGCGGCTGAAGCGGTCGGTGAAGCGCCCGCGATTGAAGGCCAGCTTGGTGCCGTCCTCGCTGTCGATATGGATGGCGAAGCCGTCGCCGGCCCGGTCGATGGTAAATTTCCCAAACTGGTAATCGCCGGCGGCGTTTTTCTCAAAGATAGTGCCGGTAACGTCGAAATTGGCCCGGATCGACATGTCGTCCGCCACCATGACAGTTTCAGCGGCCTTCATCGTAATAAGCCGTCCTTCTCTCGCTTGGGCGGCGATTTCGGGGCCATATTCCTGCTCAATGCGCTGGAAATCGCTTTCGGGACGATTTTTGGCATGATTATAAATTTCCATGAATCCGCCAATACTTGCAATTCTGCTCTCGGCATAATCTACCCAGTAGGCGGCGTCAGTTTTTACCGCCTGGCTTGGCGCTGCGGTGACGGGCAGGCCTCTGGCTTTCATGGCCTCCGAGGCCCTCCAAATGGCGCTGGCCCTTTGTACGCCTTCGGTTGCGCTGATCCCGGGGCGGGCGAAGGCGGCTGGAATTCCGCTCATATCAAACATCTTTCGTCTCCTTTACAGGGTTGCTACCAAGGAGGGTTGCAAACATCGTGCCAAATACACGTTTTCAGGGGCCGGCAGAAAAATACCCGCGATTGCAGTCGCGGGCTCGACAAGCAGGGTATATTCTCGCTTCAGGCGATCAGGTCGGTGCGGGCGGAAAGGACACTGGGCTGACCGTGCATTCCAGCCGCCCTTTGTACCCTTTGTGAAGCGAAAACCTGTGGCCCGTTAATCGGCCATAAACAGTGAATGGCGCATTGTCGCCGCGGAATTTGCGTACTTCCGTCGCTCTTACGCAGGGAGAGACCAGATGAGACTGAAACTGATTGCCCCCTTCTCGGCCATACTTTTCGGCCTGAGCGCCTGTACCTATGTGGAGGACGGGCCTTATGTGAACTATCAGGCCCAGTTCGCCGTTGGCGCACCGCTTTACTATTCAGGTGGCGCGGTGACCTGGCGCTATTACGATGGCTATACCTATCACCTGTTCGACCATCATGGCCGGTTCGTTGGCTACGCCTATTACGACTATGACCATTTCTACCGCATCGCGGATGCGTACGGGAATGTCGTCTATTACCTGCGCTGGTCCAACAACAACTGGCGCATCGAGAACAACCGTGGCCATCACCTGGGATTCATTCAATCCGACAATCGCGGCAATCACTGGATCGCCGATACGCGCGGCCACCGCCACAGCGCCATGCACGGCTGGGGCCGGTCCGGCAGCCATGGCCATGCCCATGCCGGGCGTCATGATGACCGCGTCGAGCACCGCGAGGCCAGGCACCGGTATGATGCAGAGCGTGACCGCTGGCGCAACAGGCGGCATGACGAGGAAATCCGCCAACGGCAGCAGCATGCCACGCATAATGTTGGCAGTGAAGACTCGCGCCGTCGCGGCAGGGATCGGGGGCACGAGGAAGACCGGCGGCAGGGCCGCAGAGGCGATCGCGACCACGACAGCAACCGGCAGCGCAATCAGGGCGTCAACCTGGTGCCCGCGCCGGGCGCATCACGGGCGGCACCTGTTACGCCCGCAGACGCAAACCAGCGCCGGCGAAATCGCCGCAATGTCGTGGGCGAGCCCTCGGGGGATATGCCGGGCGCGCGAAAAGCGAAAAGGCGCGGCCGGGAAGACAGCAGGGCTGACGAGTCCGGCAGAACGCAGCGCAGCCCCGCGGTTGTTCCCAATCAACCAAACCAGGTCTTGACCAAACCGACCGCCAAGCCGACCGGAAAACCAAAGACCAAGAAAAGCCGGGAAGAGGCAGAAGGCGAAGAAAACGATGACCAGCGCAAGAACAGGCGCAGGGACAAAGACCGGGAACGCCAGAGGCGCTGACGCGGATCTGCAACAAATATGGAAACGGCCCCTCGGGGGGCCGTTTTTTTGCCGGTCAATCGGTGGCGGTCTCTTGTCCCGCCCAGCCGGTCCAGCCCGGCCCGCGCACTACCCTGCCCGGCAGGGCGCCGGTATGCACACCGTCCTTCAGCACATGGCCGCCGTTGACGAACACATGCTCGACCCCCGTGGCATATTGGTGAGGTTTCGGGAAGGTTGCGTGGTCGCTGACCGTCGCCGGGTCGAAGACCACGATATCGGCGTAATACCCTGCCGCCAGCCGGCCACGGTCGCGGATGCCAATGTTATGCGCCGGCAATGACGTGAGCTTGCGGATGGCTTCCTCGAGGGGGATGACGCCCTCGTCGCGGGAATATTTGCCCAGCACGCGAACAAATGTGCCAAAGGCGCGCGGATGATTGTTCGACAGGAGAAATACGCCCTCGGTCGCCGCTGCCTCCTCGTCCGACCCGAATGAGACCCAGGGCTGCGCCACTTTCTTTTTCACATTGTCCTCGGACATGGAGAAATAACTGACGCCCACCCGGCTGTCGTCCTCCAGGATCAGGTCGATGGCGACTTCAGCAGCGTCCATGCCGCGCTCGTCGGCAACCTGCTGCAGGGTCTTGCCGGTCAGGGGCTTGAGGGCCGGGTTCTTGAAACTGAGCAACAGGATGCCGTCGGGGCCGACCTCCAGAAAACGGTTGTTCCAGTCCTCGCTGGGTTCATGCATCTCGCGCACCAGACGGGCGCGCACCTGCGGCTCGGCCAGACGCGCCATCCATTTTTCGTGGCCCCCCTCCTGCACCCACAGAGGCATGGCGGCACTCAGCCCGGTGGCGCTGGCCGGATAGGTATACATATTGGCGGTAATCCGCAGGCCTTCGGCGCGCGCCGCCTCAACCATGGCGAAGACATTTTCCAGCTTATGCCAGTTGGATTTGCCCGAGGCCTTCAAGTGATAAATCTCCGCCGGCGCGCCGGTCTCGCGGGCAATGGCAATAAGTTCCGCGATCGCCTCTTCCAGCTTGATGGCCTCGGAGCGGACATGGGAAATATAGGCACCGTCAAATTCCGCGGCGGCGCTGACCAGAGCGACGATCTCCGGCGTCTCGGCATAAAAGGCGGGCGCGTAGATCAGCGAGGAGCCAACCCCCAGCGCGCCTTCGCGCATGGCCTCACGCACCAGTTCCTGCATACGCGCAAGCTGCTCCGGCGTCGGGTCAATATCGTCCCGGCCCAGCTCGTGAATGCGGATTGTTGTCGCCCCCACGTAAGAGGCGACATTGGGAGAAATGCCCCGGGCGACAATATGGTCGAGATATTCGCCCAGCGTCGTCCATTTGATCGCGAATTTGATATCGCCCTGACGCGCCAGCTGGTCGGTTTTCATCTTCTCGTTCAGGGGGCCCATGGACCAGCCTTCACCCATCACCTCCAGGGTAACGCCCTGCTTGATGTCGCTCATGCCGCGACCGTCCTCGATCAGGGATTCGGTGGCCCAACTGAGCATATTTATGAAACCCGGCGACACCGCCTTGCCGGTGGCGTCGATCTCTGCGGTCGCCCGCGCGCCGCCCAGATCGCCCAGCGCCGCGATGCGGTCGCCGGTGATGGCCACATCCCCCACATAGGGCGCGCCGCCGAGCCCGTCGTAAATGGTGCCGCCGCGGATAATGACGTCATAAACGGGCGAGACCGCATCGCCGCCGTCTTCTCCCTTATCCGGGGCCGGCGAGCAGGCCGCCGCAAAGGTCAGCAGCATAACGGTCGAAAGTTTCAGCAAGAATTTTCCCAACACAATAAGTGCCCCCGGATGGCCTGTTACAAGAGACCGCGATTGCAACGCCCGCGGGCCCCGGAGTCAAGGCGCTTTTGATCGCAGCTGTCATTACCGGCCCATGGTCCTGTCCCGTCACGGTCAATTGACCTTCAGTTGAATAGGATCGCGCCCCTTGGCGTCCTATTATTCCAGACAGATCAACGACGCGCTGTTTCAGGCAGGAGTGGCCCTTGGACTTCTCGGAAAAACTCGGCCGGTTTGACCAGTCCTTTGTCGTCAAATTGATAAAGGATTTTTTCCTGCTGCTGGTGCTGGTGGGAACCATTGAGATGGGCGTCCGTTTTGCCCTGACCCTATACGACTTCTATGGGGCAGAACGCGAAACGACGCGCATTGCCGCCGAGCGCCTGGCCTCGGATGTGCGCAAAATGATGGTCAATTCCGGTGGCCCGGTGGCCGCGCGCACGCTGTATCCCATCCTGCGAAAAAATTACCAGGCACGGGGTCTGGTGATCGCCATTGAGCCTTCCGAGGTCACCGTCACCTCCATCGAAGATATCTATGACTTCACGCCAAAGGGCATTCCACCCGACTGGCCCGAGGGAGAGCACCACGCCTTTACGGTGACAATCGAGGCCGATGAATTCTGTCTGTCCTGTCACACGCAAGCCAGAGTGGGGGACGCTTTGGGAAGCGTGACCATACGAAGTTACCTGTCGAGCAGCCTTGACGGCTGGTGGCAGGAACTGCGGCTCTCGGGGATAATGAGCCTGTTCAAGATTATCCTTGATACGACGCTGCTGTTTTTCCTCCTGCGGGTGCGTCTGGAGCCGGTGCTGTCGTTGCGCTCGGTAGTCTCCCGCCTGGCAAAGGGCGGTTCTGATATTTCTCACCGTGCGCCGATCAAAAGTGCCGACGAGTTCGGCGAGCTGGCGTCCGACCTGAACCGGTTTCTCGATCGCCTGGCTCTTATATTGGAGGATCTGAGGTCGGTCTTGGGCCGGGTGGCAGCGCTCAATCACAGGCTGGAGGAGGTTCATATCCAGATGGCAGCCGGTTTTAAAGCGATAAGCGACGGGTTGGCAACGGCGATACAGGAGGCATTCAGGCGAAAGGATCGCGAACCGGTATTGTCACCGGAATGGCTGGACGCAATCAAGAGCACGCGCGGCCTGGCATTGCATGCCCTTAAGGGAGGCCCTGCCGAGGCGGGGCTGGGTCAGGACCTCGAGGGCTTCTTTGATCAGCTGGAGCAAGCCGTGGACATGGCTGGGCGGCTTTTCGAGAGAAAGGATGCGGCGGAGAGTGCGCTGCTTGAGTTGTCGGGCGATGTCCGCGCCTTCAGCCGCTTCATGGGCGAGATGGCTATTCTCGAAGACAGAATGCAGGCCATCGCCGAAACCGGACAGGGACTTGTCGATCGATTGATCGCGCCGGAGGGCGGGGATTGAGCGAATCAAGGCTCAAGCAAAAGTGAAATCAATTTGTTCAGCAACAATCTAAGGTCGTGCTAGAAACCGGCGGTGTGAGAAGTTGTCCAGTGCCAGTAGGTTGAGTGCCAGCGGAGGATCAGGTGGAGCCCAGAACGGAAGCAGTCCGTCAGTTTATCGAAATATACGACGTCATCCGCACCGACAAGGCGGGTCCACTGGCCCGCCGTGATCTGGACTGGTCATTTCTGACCGAGCGATTCGACACAATTTTCGAACTCTCCAGGGTCGGCGGGCAGCTCGTTATGTCGCGGGCATCCCCCAGACTTGCCTCCGCGTTCGCCCTGCGCAACGACCATAACAGGCTTCGGGAATTTCTGCCGCAGTCTCTGTGTGACGAAATCGGCGCCCTGTTCGACGAGATACAGAGCAGTCCCAATCGTGGTGTGCTGGCGGAGTTCAAAACAGCACCCGGTTTGCCGGTGCGCGAATACGAGTTGGTGCTGCTGCCTGCCGAGGCAGAGGATTCAATCTCCGCCATCGGCACGATCGGGGCGGTGACCGGCAGACCCCAGGACGACGAAGACATCAGCAGCACCGATCTTGAGGCCGAGAGAAAACTGATCGCCAGCCTCTGCCTGCAGGATGAAGAATGCTTTGATCTCAGACAGCGGCTGCTACCGCGGATCGGCGGCATGCTGGTTCAGTGCTTGGTAAGCCTCAAGCATATGTTGCCCGGGCGCAAACCGGGTTCCTGAAATGGCCACCGTTGTCCGGCCAGGCATCCGCGTCACTTGTCACTGATTTCGCTTCTTTGATTCATTGGCCCCTTTTCGCCGCCCGCAGGCTGGCGATACGGATGTTGCGGAAGGCGCTGGTCACATACCAGTTGGGCCATTGATCGGAATTGGCCACCGCCAGCCCAACATCGTAATAAAGCAACACATCAGCAACCGCACCACTCAGGTCCCAGGTTTCGTCGAACTCGTCGGTGGGCATGTGGTAGCGCTCCGCCCGATATTTATCCGACATGGCCTGGCCATAGGCAACGCCCTTTTCCAAATGATCAATGCCGCTGTTCGGATAGATCATCGGCACCCCCATCTTGGCCAGCTCGAAATGATCGGAGCGATAATATGATCCATACTCGGGCTTGGGATCCGGGTCGATGCGGCGGCCCCGCGCTTCGGCGGCTTTTTGCAGTACCGCGTCGAGTTCGGACATGCCATAGCCGGTGACGGTGATCTCAGCCGTGGGGCCGATGATATTCAGCCCATCCATATTCAGGCCTGCAACGGTTTTATGTAGCGGAAACAATGGGTTGGCGGCATAATGCGCCGAGCCCAGCAGACCCTGCTCTTCCGCCGTGACGGACATGAAAATCATCGAGCGGCGCGGGCTTTTTTCCAGGCTGGCAAAAGCCTGGGCCAGTTCGAGCAGCGCCGCGGTGCCCGAGGCGTTGTCCAGCGCGCCGTTGTAGATGCCGTCACCTTCGATTGACGGGTCCAGCCCCAGGTGATCCCAATGCGCCATATAGATGAAATACTCGTCCGGCACTTCCGATCCGGGCAGCACCGCCACCACATTCCTGGACGATGAATGGCGGATCACGTTATCGACCGCAACGCTGGCGGTGCGGCCAAGATGGCGGGGCTCGAAATCCCGCGACATCGCCGCGGCGGCCGCCGTATCGAAATCGACGCCGGTGTGCTCGAACAGGATGCGCGCGCTCTGTTCGGTGATCCATCCTTCTATGGCAATCCGGTCCATATTGCCGTTTTCGGCCTCCAGACTGAACTGTGGGCCGGTCCAGGAATTGCGCACCGTGTCCCAGCCATAGGCCGCCGGGGCGGTTTGATGCACCACCAGAGCCGCGGCGGCGCCCTGCCTGGCGGCTTCTTCGAACTTGTAGGTCCAGCGCCCGTAATAGGTCATGGCCCTGCCCGTAAACAGGTCCTCGTCGCCGGTGGCGAAACCGGGATCATTGACCAGAATGATCACCGTCTTGCCGGCGACATCAAGGCCCTCATAGTCGTTCCAGTCGTATTCGGGCGCCACGATGCCATAGCCGACAAAAACGACCTCGCTGTTCTCCACCGCTGAACGTTCCACCACCCGCGTGGTCCAGACCACCATCTCGCTGGCGTAGTCGAAAGATATCTGGTTGCCGCCGGCGTCGGTGAAAACGAGCTTCGTATCGGGATCGGCGGTTATATCAACCAGCGGCACGTCCTGGAAATAACTGTCGCCATTGCCGGGCTGCAGTCCCATGGCCTTGTACTGCGCCGCCAGATAAGCGACCGTCTTCTCTTCGCCCGGCGAAGACGGCCCCCGGCCCTCGAATTCATCCGATGCCAGCACGGCAACATGGGCTGCAATATCTTCGGCACTGATCCCGTCCGGCCCCGTGGCGCCGTCGTTATCGCCGGCACCGCAGGCACCAAGACCGAGCGCCAGCGCACAAACCAATACATTCGAAATCTTCATGTTTTCTCTCGCTGTCGGTTATTTGCTGTTTATTGATCCGCAGGTTCCGCCTGTGCGGCCTGTGCACGGGCGTAAACCTCCACCTCGCGCCACACCCGCAGCAGATTGCCCCCAAGTATCTTGCGTATGTCTTCGTCCCCGTAGCCGCGCTCCAGGAGGCCCCGGATCAGGTTTGGATAGCTGGCGACATCTTTCAGGCCCACCGGCAGGCTGTCGCCGACGCCGTCATAATCGGAGCCGATTCCCACATAGTCAATGCCGGTCAGCGCCACTACATGGTCGAAATGATCCAGCGCTTGGTCGAGGCTGGCATAGGGGAACGGGCCGTTATCGACCTCCCACGCGGCATAGAAAGCGACGCGTTCATCATGGCTGCCTTCGATGCCGCTCTCTTCCTTATGGGCGTCCCACGCGTCGCCGCGCAGATCGGCATAAATGTTGGCGGTTTCAGTGAGGAAAGAAGAGCCAAAATTTATCATGACCACGCCGCCGCTCTCGCCCAGGCGTTTGATCATGTCGTCACTCATATTGCGCTCAAATCCGGGCGTAAAATGACGCGCTGAAGAATGCGAGGCTATGGGCGGCACCTGGGCAATCTCCATGACATCCCAAAAAGCGCCATCGGAAACGTGACTGATATCGACCATGATGCCCAGCCGGTTCATTTCCCTGACGACTTCAAAGCCAAACGGGCTGAGCCCGCCCCAGCGCTTGTTCTCGTCATAGGAAGAATCCGAAATATGATTGCTCAGCGAATGGGTCAGTGTGATGTAGCGGATGCCGCGCTCGTAAAAATACCTGACGTTTGCCAGGTCGCCCTCGATGGGTGAGCCGTTCTCCAGCCCCAGGGGCAGGGAGATGCGCCCTTCGTCGAAATGGCGAACAATATCTTCGGTGGAATAAGCGATGGAAAATTTGTCGGGCGCGGCGTCGGCAATCCCCTCAACCATGTCGATCAGTTCTTCAGCCAGCGCCTTCGAGCCCCCCTCCGCCTCCAGTTTGGCAGGCGTATAGATCGACATGAATGGCGCGTTCAACCCGCCCGCGACGGCGCGGGGATAGTCGAAATCGCCATCCTCGGTGGTCTCGGACACATCGGCCCAAGTCAATTCCAGCCGGTATGGCACGTCAATATGGGTGTCGATGATGATCGATGTCTGGGCCAGCTCGTTGGCCCGCTCCGAAAGACCAGCGGTAGTGGACTCGCCATCTGACTGGCCACAACCCACCAGCAACAGGGCCGCAGCCAATAGCGAAAAATTTGCAATTTTCATTCTGTTTCCCCGAAGTGGTTATTGAATCCAGACCCCAAGGTTCAAAATCTCGGGGTCGCCTGAAGGCAATCCGGGCGATCAGCCCCTCTGTCAGCCAAACCGAGCCGCGAGAATTTCACCTAAACAGGTTTTGGTCAAGCGTCGAATGACGGGGGTCAATCACGAAATGTTGCGCCGGGAACAGCATTTATACGCGGCGATAAAACTGTTATAAACTTGTTTACTGGTTTTTATTGCCTCTTGTACTTTATATATAACCTATATAATAACTTTAGCTAGTTTATTTCACAAGGTATCGCCGCCATGCTGAAACGGGTTTTTGATGCCGGCTCCCCTGCCCTGACCTTCGCCAACAGGGTTGTTCCGGAAGACCCGAAAAACTACCCCGATCTGGTCGAAGACGCGCTGCGGGTCGGCTTGATCGATCCCCATAAGAGCGCCCACTTGCTGGAGAAGGCGCGCGTCAGCCCCTACCGCGGCGACGAGGTGCTGGCGGAGGCGCGTATCCTGGCCCGGGTTATTCATCGCATTTTCGCGGCGGTGGCGAGGGGCGGCCAGCCGGCCACCGGCGACCTTGATTTCCTTAATGGATCGCTGGCCCGCGCCATGGCCCATCTGGCGCTTGCCCCTGCTGCCTCGGAGGCTTCCGGGGCTTCCGGGGCTTCGGATGCCCGGTCGGGCTTTAACTGGACCTGGCGCGGTAACAGCAGCGGCCATCTGGATGCAATGCTGTGGCCGGTGGCGCGCGACGCGGCGGAATTACTGGTGGAGCAAGACCCGGCGCGTATCCGCCTCTGTGCGGCATCGGCCTGCGAGCGCCTGTTTCTGGACAGATCGAAGGCGGGCCGGCGGCGCTGGTGCCAGATGCAGACTTGCGGGAATCGCGCCAAGGCGCGGCGCCATGCACGGCGCATCGGCTCATCCCGACAGGGAATTTCCCCCGAACCTTAAGCCCTGGTCCCGCGATAGCCCCTAGCCCATTGCCCCTAATAACGGAACGCCACCTCCACGCCCAGGGTGCGCCGGGCAGCCGGATGGATGAATGATCCGCCGAACTCGGGCGCCGGGATCACCTCTTCAAGGTAGATTTCCTTGGTGAGGTTCTTGGCGAAGGCGATAATCGACCAGCTCTCGCCCTCCAGCCCAAACCGCAGGTCAATGGTCATATAGGCATCGCGCTTGGTGTTGGAAAAATTCGCCAGCCCCAGGCTTGCGTCACAGCCCGGAAAACCGCCCAGCGCCGGACAGAAGAACAATTCGATCAGCGGACCATTCAGGGTCTGCACGACATTGTCCTGCACCGAATGGAACCAGGTATCGCCGACCCAGAGAGCGTCGGCCCGGGCAACCAGGGAAATGTCCTGGTAGATCGGATAGTTGAATTCCGCCGCTGCGTTGATCGTGTAATCCGCGGTATAGGGCGACTTGTTGCCAATGGTATTGGGGCGCGAGGTGAAGGCCCTGATTTCGCTGTCGGTGACGTTAAAGCCGCCGGAGACGGAAAAATACTCGTGTAGCTGGGCGCTGGCGGCAAACTCAAAGCCCTTGAGCCTGACCTTGTCGATATTGTTGACGACGCGCAGCAGGCCAAAGGTGCCGACGAAGAACTCGAAGGACTGCATATCGGTCACATCGACATAATAAACAGCACCGTCAAATCTGAGCCGCCCATCCAGCGCGCTGCCCTTGAACCCCACCTCGAAGGCGCTTGAGGTCTCTTTCTCGAAAACGTCTTCGATTTGCGGGCCTACATAGGTGGGGTCGATAAGCCCGATAAAGTCATTGATGGTGCTCTGGATGGTCGCCTGGCTGCCGGCGTTATTGAAGCCGCCCGCCTTGAAACCAACGCCCCAGCTGCCGTAGAGGGTCAGGTCTCTGCTCACATCCCAGCTGATGCTGATCTTGGGCTCCAGTTCCGAGAAGGTCTTGCTCTGCGACGGAATGCCGCCAGGCGTTGCCAGCAGCGCCGGGTTCAGCGGCGAGCCACCAGCCGTAAAATCGCCGTCGAAATCGACAAACTGGGTGACCACATCGGTTGGCACCAGGTTAGTGACCTTCCTTTTCTCATTGTCGTAGCGCAGGGCCACGGTCAGTTCGACATCCTCGTTCACGTCATAATTGATGTTGCCGAAGAACGCGAAGACGGTGCTGTCAAACTGGTCCCACAGCAGGGCTTCGGTGAAGTTGCCAGAATCCGAAGAGCGCTGGAACAGCCCGCGCACCGGAGTGTTACCAGTGTCGGTATTGAGCGAAACACCCACTTCCCGGTCAATATCAAGGAAATATACGCCCACTTCCCAACGCAGCGCCTGGTTGGACGGCGACGCCAGCCTGACCTCAAAACTGATATCGCTCTGCAAGCGAAGCTGCTCCTGGATGCCGTCACAGGTGGTCGGCGTGTAGGGACCGAAGAAAGACCCCTGCGGCAGACCAAAGGCGTCGAAAGGCGTCGGATGCACCAGTATGGGAACCGGTGAAGCGCCGATGAACTGTGGCGGCGGCAGCACCGTGAAAGCGCCCGCACCGCCGTCAAACAGCGCTGCGGTGCTCGCCTGGCAGGCATCGAACGCGGCCTGACCAGCGGCGTCGGTGACCCCCGCGTCGGATGCGAAGAAGCCAAAGGCGCCGGAGGTGCCATCGGAAATAAGATCGTTGTCGATATCGCTGAACAGCGCCCAGGCGGTAACTGTTGCCCAGTCCATGTCATGTTCCAGCTTGGCCGAAATCTCGAAAGCCGTTTGGTCATTATCGGAATCAATATTTTGCTGGAAGATGAACTCATGCTCGTTGACATCCTCGAACGCCGCCGGTGCGGCGAAAGCACCGGCAAAATTCTCCAGTGAAAAAGCGGCATTGAATACAATCGCCGATCCATCAACCTCGCCATAGCGCGCTTTCACGTCCAGAGAGGTCCGGTCGTTGGGCTGCCAAAGCAGGCGACCGGATATATTGTAATTCTGAAACTGGTCGACGGTGCCTTCTTCATTGGTGAAGCTGTTGGAGAAAAAGCCATCGGTATCGCGGTAGTCGAAATGAGCGCTGAAAAACAGCTCATCCCTCACCAGCGGCCCGGCCATGGTCACTGATCCATAGATTGATTCCTGGGTGCCATAGCTTGCTTTGACATCAAGCGTGAAATCGTTGCCGGGCTTCTTGGTTGATACGATGATCGCACCGGCCGCCGCATTGCGCCCATAAATGGCGCCCTGCGGGCCTTTCAGAATCTCGATCTGCCGCAGGTCGGCGAATTCGCGGTTAAAGGCCGCGGGATTGGTCATCAGGATGCCATCGACAATGAATGCAAAGCTGTTTTCGGCGTCGCGCGCACCGTTAATGCCACGAATATTGACCTGCGTGTCGCCAACCTCGGCGGCGTTCACCAGGGTCACGCCGGGCGTCATCCGCAGAAAATCCACAGCCCGTTGCACACCGGCCGCTTTCAGCGTTGATTCGGTCAGCACGGCAACGGTGGCGGGAACATCCCGGAGTGATTCCTCGCGGCGGCGGGAAACAACAATAATTTCCTCGATTACTCCGTCCTGGTCCTGGGCCAGGACAGGCGCCTGGATTCCCCCCAGCGCGGCCAGGCTGACACTGGTCAGCAATGCCGATTTCAGAATGTTCTTCACCATGAATGCCTCCTTGATCCATACGAGAGCAGGATTTTTTTTTCTTTTAGATACCAACCAGGAACTTTTATTGTATACAAAGTACGCGTGGTCAAGGTCTCAATTAACTATGCCTGCGATTCTGGCCAATGAGTGAGCGCCAACCGCGGCAAATAGACTGCTGAATTACTTTTTTGTCTGTTTGCACCCGGTAATGCCCTGTTACATCCGGCTGCGGCACAGCCCTCACCGGTAATTGAGTTCAAACCCTGGGAACGCTGCGGAAGATTAATCCGCCGGAGGGAATTGGTGAATGTCCAGAGCGTCCAGCAAGGCCTACGAAGCGATTCGCTCGCGTATTCTTACCGGCGAATTCGCCCCTGGCGCCCACCTCAAGGAGGAGGAACTGGCGGAAGTTTGCGGTGTCAGCCGCACGCCGATCAGGGATGCCCTCAGGGCGCTGTCGGCGGAGGAATACGTGCGCGTCGTGCCAAACCACGGCACCTATGTGTCTGAATGGTCCGACGATGACATCAAGGACATCTTCACGCTGCGGGCCATACTGGAAGGCCACGCGGCGCTATTGGCTTCGGGGCGCGCCATGCCGGGTCACATTGAGGAGCTGAGCCACCTGCACCGCACCATGAGCACGGTTTTGGAAAAAGAGGATGAACCGGACCGCGACGTGTTTGTTCAATCAAACAGACGCTTTCACGAGATCATCACCGAGGCCGCGGGCAGCCGCCGCCTGACCCAGATGATTGGCCGCCTGGTCGAGCAGCCCCTGATCGCCCGCACCGCAATATCGTATACGCGCGTTGACCTGCAGCGCAGCAATCATCAGCATGGCGAGTTGATCGCGGCCTTCAGGGCACGCGATGGCGCCTGGGCCCAGGCGGTGATGAAATCCCATATCCTGGCGGCATATCAGGCCTACAAACTGCGCTACAAGAGGTCATGCAATGGCAACAGCAGCAAGGCCGCGGAATAGGCAGAGTAACGCGGAGGGCCGCTATATTTCTCTTTCCGTGAGGCCGGCCAGATAGTCCAGCACTTCGGCGGATTCCACCACGTCGGCATATTTGGCCGCCAGATCGAACAGGTTCGCGCGCTGCACCCGTTCGTCGCGGTCGCCACAGGCGTCCGATACGACAATGGGAATGAAGCCGTTTTGCAGCGTGTCAAGCGCCGTCGCCCGCACACAGCCTGACGTGGTCAACCCGGTAATGATCGCCGAATCGCAACCCAGAGAATTCATGGTCGCAGCCAGGCTGGTGCCGAAAAACGCACTGGCATACTGCTTGACGACAACGATCTCGCCGTCGGCGGGCTGCAGCGAGGGTGCCAGAGCGCCCAGGGGATTGCCGCGATCCAGATTCTTCAGCGCCGTTACCTTGCGGTAGAAATGGCCGCCGTCGGCACCGCCCGGGGTGTATTCCACACGGGTGAAAATAATTGGAATTCCGGCCCCGCGGGCCGCGTCCAGCAACTTTTCCGCCACGCCGAGCTCCGCCTCAACCCCCGCATACAAGGGCGAGTCCGGATCCAGATAAGCCATTAAGAAATCGACCAGCAACAGCGCCGGGCTTTGGCCAAACCCCAGCCGGTTGCCGAACCCGGCTTTCTTGTAATCCAGTTCCAGATCGTCAACGCGCCCGTCGGCCATTAAATTACTCCGGTCTTCTCCATTTCGTCAAGCTGCTCGGGGCTGAGCCCCAGAAGACCTTCATAAACCTCTTTGTTGTGCGCGCCAAGCGCCGGTCCCGAGGAATGCACCGCACCGGGCGTGTCCGACATTTTGGGAAAGACGTTCTGCATAAAGAGCTTTTTATATTTCGGGTCGTCGACATGAACGATGGCTTCCCGCGCCTTGAAATGGGGATCCTCCAGCATGTCCGGCGCTTTGTATATTTTCCCCGCCGGCACGCCGTGTTCCTCCATGGTGTCGAGCAACTCCTTGGTGGTCAGCGTTTTCGTCCATTCGGCAATCAGTTCGTCCAGTTCCTGCTGGTGTTCACCGCGCGCCATATGGTTGGAATAACGGGCGTCCTGAGCCAGTTCGGGCTGCCCCATGGCCTCGCAAAGGCGCCCGAATACGGTGTCCTGATTGGCCCCGATCAGCGCCTCGCCGTCGGATGTGGGATAGACGTTCGAAGGCGCCACTTTGGGCAGGATTGATCCGGTGCGCTCGCGGAT
>JACZSK010000054.1 GCA_022574255.1 Pseudomonadota bacterium | reverse complement strand
CTGCAATTCCCCGGTGTCGCCAACACTCTCGGCCTGTTCGGCCATCTGCAACATCGCCGCGGCGCTGGTGATTGCGTCGCTGCTGCTTTTATCCGGCGGCACGGTGGCAAGAATTTGCTTCGCTTCCTCCAGCCGGCCCAACGCCACATAGGCCCGCACCAGCCCGCCGAGGGCTTCGATATTGCCGCCATCCTCCTGTGCGGCGCGGCCAAAAGCCTCCATGGCGCTGAGCGCATCGCCCGCTTCAAGCGCCGCATCGCCCACCGCGATCGGATCATCCGCCGGTGCCTGTGCCTGTACCGGTGCCGGCGCGCTCTCGCCACCCAGCTTATCGACAAAAGCCACCACCTGGCTCTCGGATATAACCCCGGAAAAACCGTCGACCGGCTGACCATCCTTGAAGGCCATCACCGTGGGCAGGGACTGAACACGCAACTGCGCCGAAAGATCCTTGTTTTCGTCGGCATTCACCTTGACCAGGCGCACGCGCCCGCCGGCGGCGCGCACCACTTTTTCCAATATGGGCGTCAGCTGCTTGCAGGGGCCGCACCAGTCGGCCCAGAAATCGACAATGACCGGAACCTCGCGCGATGCTTCAACAACCTCGGCCGCGAAGGTGGCGGTGGTGGCGTCGCGCACCGGGTCGTCGCCCAGAGCGCCATTTCCGCCATTTCCGCCGGGGTTGCCGGGGCCATCGCTGCCAATAATCGGTTCCATAGGTTTTGCTCCACTCCGCTGCGGTTTTCAGCTGCGCTGCCCAACACTGAACATAGGGGCTTGATTGTCTTAGTTCCAGCGGCTTTCTCGGGATTGCGGCACGGGATGCAGCGGCAAGACGCAGAAACCTGTTGCAAAGGGGTCGGCTTTTCGTATTATCCCGCCCTCGGCGCAACGCCGGGACCAAAGCGCTTCAGCGGGCGTAGCTCAGGGGTAGAGCACAACCTTGCCAAGGTTGGGGTCGTGAGTTCGAATCTCATCGCCCGCTCCAATTTTCTTGCAGAGATAGAGATACAGGCCCCAGCCCCAGGGCGCCCGCGTTATGGCAGGGCGTAGGCAATGACGTAATCGCCGGGGGTGGTGTTCAGCCCGGCATGGCCGCCGGCGGCGATGACCACATACTGCCTGCCCGTGCCCTCCAGATAATAGGTCATCGGCGTTGCCTGGCCACCGGCGGGCAGCCGCGCGCGCCACAACTCGCTGCCGTTCTCCAGATCATAGGCGCGGATATAATCGTCGGCCGCGGCGGCAATGAAGATCAGCCCGCCGCCGGTAATGATCGGCCCGCCCAGGTTGGGCACGCCGTATGCGAAGTTAGGCACAATCGCCGGCGCCAGGTCTTCGATTGTGCCCAGCGGCACCTGCCAGAGGATGGTGCCTTTTTCCATGTCGATGGCGGTTAAGGTGCCCCACGGCGGCTCAATGCAGGGCATGCCCAGTGGTGACAACAGGGGCGCCCGGTGCAGGCCATAGGGCGTTCCCGCCTGGCGGGAAAATCCCTCGGCGCCGAATTCGCCGCTGTCCTTCACCTGCCGCATTTCGTCTCGCGGAATCAGGGTCACCTCCATGGGGCCATCAATGGCGTTGACCACCGCGATTTGAGCGGCGGGGTCGAAGGCGATGCCACCCCAGTTAATGCCGCCGGGAAAACCGGGCAGATTGATGCTGCCCTCCAGGCTGGGCGGCGTATAAATTCCCTCGGAGCGCATAGTCTCAATGCGGGCGCGGCAGGCGCGGGTATCGAAGTATAACAATCCCCAGGCATCGTCTCTGGTAACCGGGCCGTGGCGCACCACCGGCGGCGGCGCCACCGGGAATGGCTGGGTCTTCGAGAGATGCTCGCCGTCGACGCCGCCCTGCGGAACGGCGCGTTCCTCGATGGCGAAAATCGGTTCGCCGGTCTCGCGGTTGAAGCTGAAAATCAGCCCCATCTTGGTCGCCTGAAGCACCGCCGGGATGATTTTGCCGTCGTGGCGGAGCTCAACCAGCGTCGGCTGTGCCGGCAGGTCATAATCCCAGACATCATGATGGACCAGTTGCTGGTACCAGACCATCTCGCCGGTCGCCGCCCTGAGCGCCACCAGCGAATTGGCATAGAGGTTGTCGCCCGCGCGCTCGCCACCATAAAAATCGGGGCTGGCGGAGCCGGTGGGAACATAGACCAGCCCCAGGGCGCTGTCGGCGGCAAAGGGCGGCCAGGCATTGGCGGCGCCGTTCCGGGCTGCTTCCCCGGGAACCCATGTGGCGAAGGCCGGGTCGTCGGCAGTGCGCGGAATCGGATCCCAGCGCCATATCTCGGCGCCGGTGCGGGCGTTGATGCCGCGCACAATTCCCAGCTCCAACTCAACCCCCCGGTTGTCGCCGATTGCCGAGCCGACCACCAGCACGTCGCCAACCACCACCGGCGGTGATGTGATGGTATATTCGACCCAGTTTGACTGCTTGGTGCGCACATCTTTGTTGAGATATATCTGGCCGCCCTCGCCAAAGCCGACGCAGGGCTTGCCCGTGGCGCCATCCAGGGCGATCAGGCGGGCGTCCAGTGTGCCAACGAATATTCTATGCCGGCAGGGCGCGTCCGCTGCCGCCTCGGGGTCAATCCAGGAAGTAACGCCGCGGTTGGAAATTTCAGCATAATGCTTGCTGCGGTCGATCTTGGGGTCGTGGCGCCAGATCTCCGCGCCGGTGGCCGGGTCCAGCGCCATGACAATGGCGCTGCCGGTGGGCAGGTAAAGCAGCCCCTCCACCAGTATCGGGTTGGCCTCGAAGGCGAAGGGTTTTGACATGCCCGCACCAAGCTCGCCGGTGCGGTATCGCCATACCTCGGTGAGCCGCTTGACGTTGTCCTTGTTGATCTCGCTCAGGGCGGAATATTGCAGGCCGCGCTCGCTGCCGCCGTAATGGCCCCAGCCCTCACCCTCACCCGCCGTCACCAGACCAGAGAGACACAGGGCCGGCAATGCGGCAATGAATCCAAAGATATTCCTGAGGCGCATTTAGTAAAGCCCTTCGATGACATCCTTGTAGACCGCCGAAATAATATGGCGGCGAATTTTGAGGGTCGGCGTCATCTGCGCGTTTTCGATGGTGAAGGCTTCCGGGGCGACGGCAAAACGGCGCACGCGCTCGAGGTTTGACAGGCGCTTGTTGACCCGGGAAACGGCTTGGTCCAGCGCCGCTTTCAGATCGGCGTCGCCGGCCAGCGCTTCAAGGCCGCCGTCCTTGCCTCTTTTTTGCGCCCAGCCCGCCAGCCACTCGGCGTCGGGCACCAGCAGGCCCACAAGATGCGGGTGCTGGTCACCGTAAACCATGGCCTGGGCCAGCTCCGGCTCCAGCGTCAGCATGCCTTCAATGCGCTGGGGCGAAACGTTGTCGCCCTTGTCGAAAACGATGATGTCCTTCTTGCGGTCGGTGATTTTCAGATGTCCGTCCTCATCGAGAATTCCGATGTCGCCGGTGTGCAGCCAGCCATCCTGCAGCGCCGCCCGGGTGGCTTCCTCGTCGCGCCAATAGCCCTTCATCACCAGCGCGCCGCGAACCAGAATCTCGCCATCCTCGGCGATACGCACCTCGGTGTTTCGCAGCGGCGGCCCAACGGTATCCATCTTGATCCGCGACGGGCGATTGACGGCGATCACCGGCGAGGATTCGGTTTGCCCGTAGCCCTGCAACAGGCGGATGCCCAGCGCCGCATAAAAAAGGCCAACGTCGGGGTTAAGCGGCGCGCCACCCGAGACCAATGCTTTCAGGCGGCCGCCCAGTTGCGCGCGGACCTTGGTGCGCACAACGCGCTCGAGAAAAATATTCTCGGCCCGCTCGCGCAGAGACAGCGATCCCGGATCCTCGAAGCGCTTGATGCCCAGCGCGATGGCGCGGTTGAACAATTTCAGTTTCATGCCGCCCTGCTTCTCCACAGCGCGGGTGATCTTGGTCCTCAGCACCTCGAAAAGGCGCGGCGCGATGACCATGACGCTGGGCTTCATCTCCTTGAAATTGGCCCCCAGCCGGTCCAGCGATTCGGCATAGGCGATCGAGGCGCCGAGATAAATGGGCAGAAACTGACCCGCGGTATGTTCGTAGGCGTGGGACAGGGGGATGACCGAGAGGAATCGCTCGTTACTGATGCCCAGTTCGGCCAGCACTTCAGCGGCGCCGGCGCAGTTGTGCAGCAGCCCGCCGTGGCTAAGCATCACGCCCTTGGGCGCGCCGCCGGTGCCGGAGGTGTATATGATGCAGGCCACGTCATCGCGGGCGAAATGCCGGGTGCTCTCGCTCAAGGCCGTCACATCGCCCTTTCCACCGTCTCCCCCATCCGCCTCTCCATCCCCGTCTTGGCAGGCCATTACCTCATCCCACAGGTGGATATCCAGGTTCAGGCTTTGCGACAGCTTCGGCGCCTCCATGGCGATGACGAACTCCAGGGCGTCGGAGCGATGCGCCGCGGGCAGGAACTTCCGCGCCAGCGCCGCCGTTGAAATAATCGCCCCGCGCGCCCCGCTATGCTCCAGAATATGGCTGTGGTCGCGTTCCGTGTTGGAGGTATAGGCGGGAACCGTAATGCCGCCCGCGGCCATGATGGCGAGATCGGCGATGCACCATTCCGGGCGATTTTCGCTGACGATGACCACCCGGTCGCCGGGCTCCACACCCAGCCCTTTAAGGGCCGCTGCCAGCGTTGCCACCTGTTCCGCTGTTTCGCTCCAGGATATGGCGGTGAGGACGCCGCCGCGCTTGGCCAGCAGAAAGGGTTTGCTGGCCAGCCGCTCGGCCTGCGCCAGGAACATATGAATTACAGATGGCCAATCCTGATCGACCATTACCCCCCCTGGTTCTGCCCGCTTTCCCTGGTATTTTCTCCCGGGCGCCGCACTGGTCCGGCCGCTGATTATGCAACGCCGGGGCCCTGCTTGTGAAACAGAAAATGGTCCTTGCCGGGAGATGACGGGCGCCGGGCTCCGGGCCGCGGGTCTCTCATATTCGCCGTCGTAATGTTTTCTTAAGACGACTCCTTGCAGTATTCTGGAAGTTGTGCCAATTCTTGGCCAACATGGAGTTTCGCCCCGAACCGGGAGAGACCGCGCGTGTCGCAGGAACAGAACCAGGGCCCAGCGGACGACGGCGCGCCCTCGGGCGATGTCGAGTTGTCCGGGCGGGAGCGCAGGCTCCATCTTCAGGCATACGAATACTGGTATGGCCTGCTGCAGGGCCGGCGTTTTCCATCCATATCCGATATGGGCCGCGAGCAAATCGACCTCTTTCGCGCGCAGAGCTTTCTCGTTGACTTCCCCCAGCGTTACGGCGATCCGGCCCTCAGGTTTGTCGGCGACGATATCATGGCGCAATACGAGGGCGACAACGACCTGGTTGGCGTTTCGGTCAAAAAGATACCCTCCGAGAGCATCCTCTCCCGCTTGTCGATCCATTACATGGAAGTGATTTCCAATCGGGCGCCGATCAGCTTCGAGGCTGAATTCGACAACAGCGAGGGCACAACAATCTGTTACCGCGGCATTCTCCTGCCCTTCAGCGATGACGACGCGGACATTCATTTCATCATGGGCATCCTGACCTGGGAGGAGAAGGCGCTGCTGAAGAAACCGTCAGGCGGTTTCGGCAGGGCGGGGCTGGATACAGCAGACCAGGGTGCAGCGGATCAGGCTGCGGCAGAGCCCGGCGCGCAAGATGTGGAAGAGCAGGACGCGGAACAGGAGGCTCCCGCCAAGGCGCCCGAAGATGCGCCAGAAGATGTGCGGGAAGAAACTGCGGCCGAAGGCGCAGCGACCCCTGTCTCGCCCCCTGTTCCAGCCGCCACCCCAGCCTCCACTCCAACCTCCACCCCGGCGGCCGACCCGGTGGCCGATCCACCCCCTGCTCCAGTGAACATGGCCGATGTCCTGCAAAAGGGCAGGGACAATGCCAATGCCGTCGGTCACGTGGATTCCCGGTCGCGAGACCGGCTTTACGCGGTGCTGGCCGATGCGCTGGCCTTGTATGAAGCGGCCCGGCAGGACCCCGACGCCTATAAGCAGATGCTCGCCGAAGCGGGAATTCGCCAGCAGGCGCGGGCACCGCTGACCCCCGTTATCAAACTGATCTTCGGCCCCCAATACGACAAGACGCGGATTACCGAATATGCCACCGCACTCATCTACGCCATTGATGAAGGGCAAACCTCAGCAACGGTAAAAGAGTTTATCGCCGGGCATGACGGCGGCATAAAGGGATGCGTGCGCCAGGCGCGCCGGGCCCGCCGGGCGGCCCGCGGCGGCCAATCCGTCGACGCCCTCGACAGGGCTGTGAAAAAGTTGCGCGGCGCAACGGCGCTGGGTTCGACGGCGCTTGACCAGGACCTGGCTGGCGAGGATGAATTTGTGCTGTTGCTGGGCCGCGCCCGGCCAGGCGAGGGTATCGACGGCCTTGTGGATATTGTCGCCGTTCTTGACGAAAAAGGGGCTTCTCTCGAAACTTTTCTGAAACGCGCGTCAAAGCAGCTGAAATAGAAAGAAGCGGAACAAGTGACTGCCGAATTACCAAAAGACGCCATAGTCGCCAGCGTCAAACGACAAGCCAGCAAGGCCACGAAGTCCCTCGCCGCGGAGGATCGCGCCGATCTGCTGCGCTTTATCGAGTCGTTTTTCAAGCCTGCGTCGACTCACGACCTCGAGGAAGTTGACCCGAAAGCGCTGTTCTTCCAGGCCCATTCCATGTGGCAACTGGCATCCAGCCGTCGCGCTGGCGGCCGTATCGTGCGCGTGTTCAACACCGACCCTGACGCCGGCGGGTGGCACACGCCCCATACCATTGTCCAGATTATCAGCGCCGATATGCCGTTCATTGTTGATTCGATCACCGGCGGTCTGACCATCAGCCGCCGGCTGGGCATCCACATGATCCACCATCCGCTGGTTACCGTGGACCGCGCCGGCTCGGGCAAGCGGCGCAGGAC
Organism: Pseudomonadota bacterium; assembly: GCA_022574255.1. Lineage (GTDB taxonomy): Bacteria > Pseudomonadota > Alphaproteobacteria > Sphingomonadales > SMXR01 > JACZSK01. The sequence continues at coordinate 12,990 of JACZSK010000054.1, read as the reverse complement.
CGCCAGCCCCGATGAAGCCGGCGAGATGGAAGAGGCCGGCGCCAAACGCGAATCCTACATTTATATCGAGATCGACGCCCAGTCGGGGACAAAGGCCCTGAGGGAGATACGCCAGCAGATCACCGCGATTATGAAGGACGTTAAGGTGGCGGTGGAAGACTGGCGGCCGATCAGCGGCCGGGTTGAAGAGGCCATCGCCTCCATCACCAGCTGCCCGCCTCCCGTGGATCAGGAAACATGCGACGAGACCCGCGAATTCCTGCGCTGGCTTCTTGACGACAATTTTACCTTCATCGGCTTTCGCGAATACCGTTTCGCCGGCGACCCGCGCACGGCAGACTTCAGACCCGTACCCGGATCGGGGTTGGGCATATTGCGCGATCCGCGCCGCCATATCCTGCGTGGGCCAAAGGGTTTTGCCGCCATCTCGCCGGAAATCCGTGAGTTCCTGACCCAGCCCGAGCCGATTATCGTGACCAAGGCCAACGTCAAGACGCGGGTCCATCGGCCCGTCCATCTCGACTATATCGGGGTCAAGATATTCGACAAGAAAAGCCGCATCATTGGCGAGCGGCGTTTTGTCGGTCTCTTCACCTCGCAATCCTATGGCCGGCGCGCCCTCGACATCCCCTATCTTCGGCGCAAGGTGAAAAATGTCCAGAAGCAGGCCGGGTTCGAGCTCTCGGGCCATGCCGGCAAGGTGCTGACCCATATTCTGGAGACTTTTCCCCGTGACGAATTGTTCCAGATCAGCGAGGAACAATTGCTCGAGACCGGCCTGGGCATACAGCACCTGATGGAGCGGCCCCGCCCGCGGGCCTTTGTGCGCCGCGACAAATTCGAGCGGTTTATTTCGGCCCTGGTCTATGTGCCGCGCGATAAATATCAATCGGGCCTGCGCAAGGCCATCGAGAAAATACTCTGCGACGCCTTTAACGGCGAAATCTCGGTCTATTATGCTGCTCTTACCGAAAACGTGCTGGCGCGCTGGCATTTTATCATCCGCACCAAGCCCGGCGAAGTGCCGGACCCCGACCCCGACGAAATTGACCACCTGATAGAGGAGGCGGCCAAGGACTGGTCCGAACATCTGAACGAAGCGCTGATAAAACGTTTTGGCGAGGAGACCGGCAACCAGCTGCACCAGGAATACAGCGGCGTGTTTTCGGCCGCCTACCGCGAAGCCTTTGAGCCGCACCAGGCCACCCATGATATCCAGCGGCTCAAGGAAATGGATGAGGCCCATAAAATCGGCTTCGATGCCTACCGGCTGTTGCTCGACCCCGACAATGTCCTTCGCCTGAAAATATATACCGAGACCCAGCTGGCGCCATTGTCGGAGTGCCTGCCCAAACTGGAACATCTGGGGCTTCGCGTGGTCGGCGAACACGCCTATGAGCTGAATCGTGAAAAAGGCGGCGGGGTCCAGGATTTCTATCTGGAAAACGCCTATCCGGGGCCGATCGATGTGGATCTGGTCAAGCCGCTGGTTGAAGATGTTCTGGCCAGGATCTGGGATGGCCGGATCGAGGACGATGGCCTCAACGCCCTGACCATTCAGGCCAACTTTTCCTGGTCCGAGGTCGTTGTGCTGCGGGCCTATGGCAAATACCTGCGTCAGATCGGCCTGCCTTTCAGCCAGGAATATGTCGAGAACTGCATTGCCAGCAATGCCGATATTTCCCGCATGCTTGTGGATGGTTTCAAGATGCGCTTCGATCCCGACGGTCCGTCGCTGGCAAAGAGGGGCAGGGAGGGGAAAAAACTGGTGCGGAATATCCGCGCGGCGCTGGATCGCGTGGCAAGCCTGGACCAGGATAGAATCCTGCGCAATTACCTGAGCGCCATTCTGGCCACGGTGCGGACCAACTTTTTCAAACAGGAATTCTTTGATGACCGGCCGGTGGAAGAGGGCGGTATTGCGCTGGCCTTGAAAATCCGCTCGCGAAAAATTGCCGAGGCGCCGAAGCCGCGACCCTTTGCGGAAATTTTTGTCTATTCGCCGCGCGTCGAGGGCGTTCATTTGCGTTCCGGCCCCATTGCCCGTGGTGGTCTTAGATGGTCGGACCGGCCCGAGGATTTCAGGACCGAGATTCTCGGCCTGGTCAAAGCCCAACAGGTGAAGAATGCGGTCATAATCCCGGTCGGCGCGAAGGGCGGATTTGTGCCGAAAAAAATGCCCGCCGGTGCCGACCGTGAGACCATCCTTCGCGAGGGCATTGCCTGCTACAAGATATTCGTTTCAACGCTTCTCTCCATAACCGACAATCTCAAGTCCGGCAGGGTCAAACATCCGGACCAGGTGTTCCGCTGGGATGGCGACGACCCCTATCTGGTGGTCGCCGCCGACAAGGGCACCGCAACATTCTCCGACATCGCCAATGGTCTGGCCATGGAGCGGGATTTCTGGCTCGGTGATGCCTTTGCTTCAGGCGGGTCGGTGGGCTACGACCACAAAAAAATGGGCATTACCGCACGCGGCGCCTGGGTGTCGGTGCAGCGGCATTTCCGCGAGATGGGCATCGACGTGCAGCGCCAGCCGATCACGGTTATCGGCATCGGCGACATGTCGGGCGACGTCTTCGGCAACGGTATGCTGCTCTCGAAGACCATCCACCTTCAGGTGGCCTTCGATCACCGCCATATATTCTTTGATATCGACCCCGACCCCGCCGTCAGCTTCAAGGAACGGCGCCGGTTGTTCAGGAAAGCGCGCTCCTCCTGGGCCGATTATAATCCGGCGCTGATCTCGGCGGGGGGCGGCGTATTCGAGCGCAGCGCCAAGGCGATCACGCTGACCCGCCAGATGAAGGAATTCCTCGGTGTTGACGCCAGGCAGCTGAGCCCGGCGGACCTTATCCACGCCATTCTCAAGGCCAAGGCAGACCTTTTATGGGTCGGCGGCATCGGCACCTATGTGAAGGCGGCCGGCGAGAGCAATACGGAAGTGGGTGACCGGGCCAACGATGCGCTGCGGATTAATGGCGTTGAGCTTGGCGTTAAAGTTGTCGGCGAGGGCGGAAACCTTGGCCTGACCCAAAAGGGCAGAATTGAGTTCGCTCGCGCCGGCGGCAGGGTCAACACCGACTTCATCGATAATTCCGCCGGGGTGGGGTGTTCCGACAAGGAAGTGAATATCAAAATTCTTCTCGCCGACGCCATATCCAGCGGCACGCTTTCGCCCAAGGACCGCCCCGCCCTGCTCGCCCAGATGACAGGTGAAATCGCCAAAATAGTTCTGCAGGACAACTATTTGCAGACCCAGGCCATATCCATTGCCGAAGCTCAGGCGGTGAAGGAGCGCGAGCAGCATGCCGGACTGATCCGCGCGCTGGAGCGCGAGGGGCGCCTCGACCGGGAAATTGAAAACCTTCCTGGCGAAGAGGATTTTTCCGAGCTGGCGCTCAACCAGAAGGGCCTCACCCGGCCCGAAATAGCAACATTGCTGGCTTATGCCAAAATGGCGCTGGACGCCACGTTGATCGAGAGCGACATTCTCGACAACCCGGCCTTCAGCCGCGAGCTTGAACATATTTTCCCGGCGATCCTGCCCCGGCGCTATCCCAAGCAATTGAATCGCCACCAGTTGCGGCGCGAGATTGTTGCCACAACGCTGGCCAACGAGGTGATCAACCGGGGCGGCATGACCTTTGTCTTCGACGTGAAGGAGGAGACCGGTCTGGCCGAGGACCAGATCGTTTCGGCCTTCAGCGTGGTGCGCGATTCCTTCGCGCTGAACGATATATGGCCGGCCATCGACGCCCTCGACTACAAGGTCAATGCACCAATCCAGACACTCATGCATCTGGAGGTCTCGGAATTTCTCAAGCACCAGACCATATGGATTCTGCGCAATATGCCCAAACCCCTGGATGTGGCCGGGCTGACGGCGCTGTTCTCCAGCGGCCTTGAAGTTCTGCTCAGCGCGCCCGAGCGGGTGTTCAGCCCCCTTGAGATGGCGGCATTCGAGGAAAAATGCGGCATGTATGAAGAACATGGCGTGCCGCGGGCGCTGGGCCGCCGGCTTTCCAGCCTGGAAGCCATGGGCGCGGCCTGCGACATTGTTCATGTGGCCGAGGCCCTGAGCCGCAAAGTCGAGGATGTGGGCACCGCCTATTTCGAGGTTGGCGACCGGGTAGGCTTTAACTGGCTGCGCCAGACCACCGAGATGGTCCCCACCGAAGATCATTGGGACCACCTGGCTGCCCATGCCATCATCGACGACCTGGCCGACCAGCAGCGCGAGCTGACGCGGATGATCCTGACCAGCGCGCCGGGCGGCAAGGGGCTCAGCGCCGTATCACGCTGGACAGCCGATCACCAGGGGACCCTGGAGCGGGCCGACAGCCTGCTCACCGATCTCAAATCCTCGGGCGTTATCAATATTGCAAAGCTCAGCTTCGCGGTGCGGCATATGCGCAGCATCCTGCCATAGGATAGTGGGGGGGGGTCGTGCGGGGGATAGTGCGGACGGCGCCCGCATGACAGCTCTTTTAGTGGCGGAAATGCCGCATCCCGGTCATCACCATGGCCAGACCCGCTTCGTCGGCCGCCGCAATCACCTCATCGTCGCGCATTGAGCCGCCGGGCTGGATAACCGCAGTGGCGCCTGCTTCAGCGGCGACAAGCAGGCCGTCGGCGAAAGGAAAAAAGGCGTCGGAGGCAACCACCGAGCCGACTGTGGCGGGCTCGGCCAGCCCCGCCGCTTCCGCCGCGTCCCGGGCCTTTGACGCAGCGATGCGGGCGCTGTCAATGCGGCTCATCTGGCCGGCGCCGATGCCGACGCTGGCGCCGTCCTTCACATAGATGATGGCGTTCGATTTCACATGCTTGCAAATGGTGAAGGCCAGCTCCATGTCGGCCATTTCGGCGGCGCTGGGCTGTTTTTTGGTCACCACCCGCAAGTCCTCGGGCGCCACCCGGCCATTGTCGGTGGTCTGTACCAGCAGGCCGCCGGCCAGCGAGCGTATGTTCATGCCGCCGGCATCGGGGTCGGCCATGCCGCCGGTCACCAGCAGGCGCAGGTTCTTCTTGGCGGAAAGAATTTCGCGGGCTGCGTCGTCGACCTCGGGGGCAATCACCACCTCGGTAAAAACCTTGACGATTTCCCCGGCTGTTTCCGCGTCCAGGGTGCGGTTGAGCGCGATGATGCCACCAAAGGCGCTGAGCGGGTCGCAGGCCAGCGCCCGTCCGTAGGCCTCGGCGAGGCTGCCGCCCAGCGCCACGCCGCAGGGGTTGGCATGCTTGATGATGGCGACGGCGGCGCGTGTCGCGTCCAATTCCGAGACCAGCGCGAAGGCCGCGTCGGTGTCGTTCAGGTTATTGAAGCTGAGTTCCTTGCCCTGCAGTTGGCGGGCTGTTGCCACCCCGGGCTGTGGTGCGCCGCCGGTGCTGTAGAAGGCCGCCTGCTGGTGGGGATTCTCGCCGTAGCGCAAATCCAGCATCTTTTTGCCGGCGAAAGATATTCTCTCGGGAAAGCTGTCGCCCGCTTGCCCGGCGAACCAGGCGGCGATGGCCGCATCATAGGCCGCCGTGCGCTGATAGGCCTTGGCCGCCAGGCGCTGGCGCAAATCAAGGCTGGTGGCGCCATCATTGGCCTTCAGCTCCGCCAGCAGGGCAGCGTAATCTCCGGGGTCGGTGATGACCGTGACAAAGGCGTGGTTCTTGGCCGCCGAGCGGATCATCGCCGGTCCGCCGATATCGATATTCTCGATTATGGTGGCGGCGTCGGCGATATCTTGTTTTTTCTGGGCGGCGACGGTTTCCTCGAAGGGGTAGAGATTGACCACCAGGAGATCAATGCCGGTGATGCCCTGTTCCTCCATGGCGGCGGTGTGGGCCGGATTATCGCGCAGCGCCAGCAGGCCACCGTGGATGCGCGGATGCAGGGTCTTGACCCGCCCGTCCATCATTTCGGGAAAACCGGTATAGTCGGAGACCTCCCGGACCGGGATTCCCGCCTCAGAAAGCGTCTTCGCAGTGCCGCCGGTGGAGAGAATTTCCACATCCCGCGCCGCCAGCGCCGCCCCCAGATCGGTGAGGTCTGTCTTGTCGGAAACGGAAAGAAGGGCGCGGCGGATGGGAACAAGATCGGTCATGACAAGGGAATCCGGATTGTGGGATATCTGTGCCCGCCTCGTAACCAATTGCCGGGGGCGCCGCAAGGGAAAAGCGCGGGCGGAATCGCTTCAGGCTGCCGCCAGTTCGCTTCGCTCCCCCATCGGCGCCTAATTGTGGCTGTCGAGACGCCGGAAGGTCCAGTTGACGAGTGTCTTATGGTCGTCAGACTTGGATTCCCCCGGGGATTCCCCCGGGGATTCGCCCGCGGCCCCGATCGGCAGAGAGAGGACAATCTGCAGCGTTTTGACCGCCACCCCGGGGCCCTCCAGATAAAGGCTGTCCTCCAGCGTCACGGCGGCGCCCTTGCAGCGGAACAGCCAGCCGTGGCCGTGCGGTAATCTCAGGATAATCGCCTTGCCGTCGCGGGTCTTCGAGGCGCTGACGCGGGGGTGCAGGTGAAAGCGAATCTCGGCCCCGGATGGTCTCCGCCCAGTGAGCATATGCCCGGTGAGCGCGCGCTTCATGGCCGAGGTTTTGCCCAGAGGAATCTGCGTCAGGATTGCGTCCTCGCCGCGCAGATCTTCGCCTGAAGAAGCGAGAAACAAACGCCGCCGGAGCGTGATCCCCCAGCGCGCCATATAGCCATCGTGGATGACTTCCAGCCATTGTCCTTCAGCGCTCTCCCGGCGATCGACCGAGACCGTCACCGGGCCGTTGCCAATGCGCCCCATGGGCTTTAGTTCGGCGCTGTTGGTGTTGTCGAGTATCAGCGTCGAATGGGCGGCCGTGGTGCGGCTCAGCTCCTCCAGTCCCTCTCCCTGGCTACCCTGTTCGCCCTGTTCGGGGGTGCTGCCGCCCATATTGACGACGATGCGGTCCTGGCCGTCGGACAGTTCCATCGAGCCGGTGCCCGCATGATGCCCGCTCTGCAGGGCTTTGGCGGGCGGTGGCCCGGCATCGACCAGCACCAGCGTGCGCCAGCGCTTCAGGCGCTGATATCCGGTAAAGGGGGCGCTGGAGAGGGCCTTGCCGGTGGCCCCGGATTTCGCGGCCAGGTCATCAACGTCGGGGCAGTCGCCGGCAAAAGCGCCGTTAAAATGCGCCAGCCGCCGGTCCTTGTGGCTCAGCGCCTTGATGAAGGGAACAAGGCGGTCCAGCGCGCCCTGCTGCCAGTCCGGCAGGGTTGCGGAAATGATTCTGCAGGCGCCTTTTAATATTATCAGGTCGCGGGCCATACGCACCGCGTCGGCGGGGTTTCGGCTGACCGGCCCGCCGTCGGGCAGAATCTGGCTCTCCAGCGCCCGGCGCAACAGAGTAAAGCCGCGTTTTACCCGCCGCTCGCCGCCGGCAATCAACAGCCCGCTCATGGTCAGGCCGACCGCCGCGGTGACAAGACCCGGCCCCGGCCCGGCGAAAGCAATGGCCCGGCTCAAATGCCGCGACTGGCGAACCAGGCTGTTCAGCACCGCGCTTCTGTAAACCATGTCGCTGGAAGAGAGAATAAGCGGCGCGTGCAGTATCCACATTATCAAGCGCTCGCCGAGAATGTCGGGCCGCCAGGCAACGGCGTGCCAGCCGCCATAACGGGCCAGCCAGGCGCCGACGATATCTTCGCCAAGCCGGCCGATTTCGGGCGCCGCTCCTGGTCCGCCGGATTTCTTCAGCGCCGCCAGGTCGCGCAGCCACGCGTATCCCTGCAGCCAGCGGGTAAAGCCGGCGGGCGCGCCGGTGGCCTTCTCCCACAGGTCCCCGGGTCTGGCCTCCAGGCGGTGGCCGCCATGGGTGAAGCAGTTTGCCAGGATGGCGGCGCCCGCTTCCACGTCCCCCGCCCAGGGGTCGTCGGGACTGGCCAGCAATTTCAGCGGGTAGCGGCCCTTCAGGCGAACAGCATAAAGCGGCGTGCCGTAACCGATGGCGCTTAGTCGCTCGGCAACGGAGCGCCATGTTCTTTCAGCAAGACCTTCGCTCTTTGGTCGAGACAGAGAATCGTCCATATCGCCAACCGCGTTATCAGACCCCCGGTGACGGACTCAACTGGTGAACAGCTTAGCTCATTTTTCCGCGCAGCGCTGCAATGTTGTTGGCATATTCGCCAGACCCGCCGGCGAAGGTGGCGGTTCCTGCGACCAGCGCATTGGCCCCGGCTTCGATGGCCAGCGGGGCTGTTTCGGTGGTAATGCCGCCATCGACCTCCAGGTCGATGTCCCTGCCGCTGGCCTCGATCATTTCCCGCAGCGTGCGAATCTTCTCCAGCTGCGAAGAGATAAAAGACTGCCCGCCGAATCCCGGATTGACGGTCATCACCAGGATCATATCCAGATCCCCGATCAGGTTCTCGATCACCGCTGCCGGGGTGCCGGGATTGAGCGCCACCCCGGCTTTTTTGCCGAGACTCTTTATTTTCTGCAAGCTGCGGTGGGTATGGGCGCCGGCCTCGGGGTGGACGGTGATGATATCGGCCCCGGCGGCGGCGAAATCCTCGATAAAATTATCCACCGGCGAGATCATCAGATGCACGTCGAAGGTCTTGCCGCTGTGCGGGCGCAGCGCCTTTATCACCGCCGGGCCGATGGTGATATTGGGCACGAAATGCCCGTCCATCACGTCGATATGGATATAGTCGGCCCCGGCCTCGTCGATGGCCCTCACCTCTTCGCCCAGCCGCGCGAAGTCGGCGGAAAGAATGGAGGGTGAGATGAGAATTTTGCGCGTCATGGCCGCTGATTAGCAGGTTGGCCCAATTCCGGCAAGCGGGCCCGGCAAGCGGCGCAGCCGGGCCATAAAAAAGCCGTCCATGCCGCCCTCGTCCCGCCAATGGCTGGGCAGGGTGCGCAGATACCCCTCCGGGGTTACGGCGTCCGCCAGACCCGGCAATCCGCTTGCCTCCACCGGCTCCAGCGCGGCATCCGGCGTTCGCGCAAGAAAAGCCGCGATTTGCTCCGGTCCCTCCGCTGGTTGCAGCGAACAGACGCAATAAACCAGGGCCCCGCCGGGGGCGAGCAGGCGGAGAGCGTGATCCAGCAGCTCACCCTGTAATGTGACCAGCGCGGCAATCTCGCTGGCGCTCTTGATCCAGCCCACATCGGGGTGACGGCGCAGCGTGCCGGTGGCGCTGCAGGGGGCGTCCAGCAGAACGCCATCGAAGGGCGCATCAGGGTGGAATTTCCTTATATCCGACGTCACGACGTCAGCGGAAAGCCCTGTGCGGGCAAGGTTTTCCCGTAAACGCACCAGCCGCGCGGTTGACCGGTCTATGGCGGTGACATTGGCTCCGGCGGCGGCCAGTTGCAGCGTCTTGCCCCCCGGCGCGGCGCACAGATCGGCGATATTTTGCCCTTTAACCGCCCCCAGAAGGCCCACGGCCAGCGAGGCCGCTGCATCCTGGACCCACCAGCGCCCCTCGGCGAAGCCCGGAAGCCGGCGGATATCGCCGCCCTCGGTCAATCTGATGCTGCCGTTGGGCAGCAGGTCGGCATTCATTTCGGCGGCTATTTCGGCGGCGTTTTTGGGGCAGCGGGGGGTCAGGTCCAGCGGCGGGTCTTGCACCAGAATTCGCGATATCTCGAGTATTTCCGCTTCATTAAGTATCGCCGACCAACTTTTTTTCAGCCAGCCGGGGATGTTCCGGGTGATTTTCCTTGCCGCTTCGTCCAGCAGCGCTTCCTTTTCGCGGGTCACACCGCGCAGCACGGCATTGACCAGGCCTTTCAGCGCCCGCACCTGGGGCTGCTTGTGTTTGGCCACAAGCTGCACGCTGGTATCGACGGCGGCGAAATCGGCCACCTTCATGAACAGAATCTGCGCGATTCCCAGCCGCAGGATATGGCGCGCCATGCCCGCGCGCCTGGGCAACGGCTTTTTGAGTTTTTTCGCCAATATGGCGTCGATATTGCCCAGCTGCCTGAGGCTGGTGGCGACCAGCTGGCGCAGAAAGGCGCGGTCGCGCACGCCAAGCGCTTTGTTGTTGGCGAAAACCGCCTCCAGGCAGCCGTCCAGCGGTTTCTTGTTGTCCAGGACATCGCCAAGGATCGCCGCCGCCATCCGGCGCGGCAAAAGATCAGGTTTCCCGTTCATGGCGCGACTATAAACACCGCTGCCGCCAATAACACCCCGAGAGTCGGCGTTCGGCCAGCGCAAAATGGCGCGGAAATTGCGTGGCATCGGCGGCAATCCCAGAAAGGAGATGAAAACCCCAACAGGAGACCTGGAATGACACATGAAATAGGCGGCAACACCGCCCCTGTGGCATCCATCCTTTCCAGTCAGGCACCGGCGAGGGCGCGGAATACAACGGCTTCGAGCCAGCAGACTTTCCCCCAGGCCCTGGAGATCGCGAACACCTTCGCCGCCAGCCCCACCACCCCCACCAAAGCAACAGCCCGGAAAGAAGCCAGATACTGGGCAAACTTTGCCGAAAACCTTCTCGCGATGATCGGCGAGGCGATGGTCAACCATAACCGCCATCTCGACCTGATGAAAAACCACTGGGCGAATATCGAGCGGCTGCATGGCCCCGAGGTGGCCGCCAGGCTGAGGGCCGAGGATACGACGCTCAGCCGCCATGAAAAAATCATCCGCGCTGCCCGGGTCGCCCTGACCGGCACATTCGTGGTGACCGGCGAGATCGTCATGAAGGACGCCGAGGGCTACTATCACTTCGGTGACTTTAACCTCACCCGCATGGGCGAGGGCTTTTCGCTGAGGATCGACAGCAGATCGGGCGCCAGCGTTGTCTATGGCAGTAAATCCGGGTCATCCGGTTATGGGCCGGTCTCGACGATCGAATCCGCTTTCCTGCCCTGGACCCTGGACGACGAGGATGAGGACCACCACAGGCGGCCATAAACAGGCGGCCACAGGAAGAGCCCCGGCCCTTGAAGAGCCCAGTCTTTATTCCGCACGTCTGAAAGGCCGGTGGCGCGCCGGGCGTGCCTGCCTATTTCCGCCGTAAAGGGATTTGCGGATTGCGCCGCGATGCGCCTGCCCCTAAATGTGATACCGCATCAATGATGCGCGGGACATGGATGGAGGGTGTTATGGGTAAACCGGACAGCGGGAAATCAGCTTCAGCGGGCGGTCAGGAAGCGAATTCCGGGAAAACATCCCCTCGGGAAAAAACCGCGCCAAAAGAGTTTGCCGACTCTCCCAGGGAAATAGGTGGCCCCAAGGGCCTCGAGCCCACCCGCTATGGTGACTGGGAGCGCAAGGGCATCACCAGCGACTTTTGAGTTTTTTGCGGCAAGAAAGGAACTTTTTCATGGAATTCACGCCCCTGGTCACTTTGCTGGCCGTGTTTTTGACCCTCTTCCTGTCAATGAAAGTCGGCGGGCTGCGCAAGGATGTGCCGGCGCCCGCCACCACCGGCAATGAGGCCTTTGAGCGCGCCAACCGCATTCACCTCAACACCGTCGAGCAGCTGGTGCTGTTTCTGCCCAGCCTGTGGCTGGCGCTGCCGGCTTTGGGCGACCATTATACAGCGGGTCTGGGTGCTGCCTGGCTGGTCGGGCGCATTTTCTATGCCCGCGCTTACACCAAGGACCCCAAGACGCGGGGGCGCGGCATGGCGCTGACTTTTCTCGCCACAACCGCTCTCTGGATCGCGGCTCTGGCTGGCGTTTTCGGTTTCGCGCTTTAGGCGGCCCTACCGGTTCAGTCTGTTCTCGATAAATTCGCTAATAAGTAATTGGGCATTGGCGGGAAATTTTAATGTGTTCTTATGCGCTTGACGTCTTGGTACCAGAGTTCGGCAAAGCCTTGCCACCTTGCGTCGTCGCCATTTTCACGGCTGTGCTCTAGGACACCTGAAATAAAGCTGGTTACGCTGTGCAACCAATCACCATCAAGTTGTGAAAGGGGTCGCCCATCAAGCCTCGTATAGGCCATTGCTAATAATGAACTGCATAGCAGTAAAGTTGTTGGAGATGCACAGTCTTCGGCTTCTGCCAGTTCTTTGCATCCAAAAATCAACGAGGGCAGCTTTTCAAACGGGACCCTCTTTGATAATTCCTCAATGAGGCTGCTAACGGCGATTGAGGAACTCCTCGGCACAAAATACGGAGTGTAGCTTAACACCTCTTTCTCTCAGGAACGCGTCGGCGCCCTCTTGTCTGTTCACTAAACAGGCCGCGTGATCGACAATTCCGCCCATCTCTCTAACGGCCTCAACAGCCTTCAAGATAGATGCGCCACTTGTGGCCACATCATCAATGATCAGGACGCATTTTTTCCTGAGAGATTCACCTGGAGCGAGCCCCTCAATGCGGTTTCTTGTTCCGTGTTGTTTTGGCGCCTTGCGAACAAATATAGTCCTGATTTCGTTACCCTTGTCCCAGCTGATTGCCGCCATGGAGCCAATTACGGGAACAGCGCCCATTTCGAGACCCCCAACGTATTCGGACCCCAAGTCATTTGCTATTTCCATCAGAGCTTCAGCAGCAAGATAGGCTCCTTCCGGCAGCATCATTGTCGGCTTCATGTTGAAATACATGTTGCTAGATCTACCGGACGAAAGTGTGAATTCACCCTCCTGGAAAGATCTGTCAAAGATCAGCTTAAAAAGGCTGGCGCGCGAAGCAGCTTCGCTCCGTCTGTCTGTCGGAGCCATTTGAGCGACTGTTGTCATCAGGATATCCCCAAGAAGATCTACTCCGGTGGTTATGAGTCCGCAGGAGTCCAGTGTCAATAAATAATTCCCCTATGGGGTTTTCCAGAAATAGACGGCATCGAGCGCGCGAATCCCGAAAAAAAAATCTTCTGTATGAAACACAGGAGAACCGGACGACTCAGCCGGGACCCACCGGGGAGGAAAGTCCACTTCCCTTTGCCGTGCTACCGGTTCAGCCTGTTTTCGATCAGCTCGGCCACCACGCCGGGGTCGGCCAGTGTTGAGGTATCCCCCAGGTCCGCGTAATCATTGGCGGCGATCTGGCG
>JACZSK010000053.1 GCA_022574255.1 Pseudomonadota bacterium | reverse complement strand
AGAATTGGGGGAACTATAAAACAAGTTATGGATTTCGTTTTCGAGAAAAAACTCCTATCCAAGCCCGAAAAGATGAAAAAATTTGAAGATCGGATTTTCTCATCTATTGAATTAGAAACCCTGTTCGGCGATTTGGATGAAGTGGAAAAAGACAAACAAAAAGAACGCTTGAAGAAGGATAAAGCGTTCCACGATCAATTGATGGCAATCAGCTATAAAGAGGTTCTACAACTTCGAGAATATTTGGATGAACATACGCCCTTTTCGACCAAGCACGGCGTCAAGGGAGAGGAGTATGTGAACGTCTTAGTCGTTATCGATGATACAGCATGGAACCAGTATAATTTCGATTGCGTCTTCGCTAACGATCAAACAAAGAAACAATATGAAAGGACCAAAAACCTGCTGTACGGTTGCTGTTCTCGCGCCAAGTGTAATTTGGCTATTTATTCAGTTTCTGATCTGTCGCCAATATCAATCAAAACAATAGAAAAGTGGTTCGGGGTCGCGAACGTAATTAACGTTGCCAGCTTACCTTAGATAGAAAGGGGCATCCTAGTTTGGCGATCGTTTTTTGAATGACTGCTAGTTCCAACCCTACCTAGGCGGCACCCAACCGATCGGGGTTTCGACGCCGATGATTCCGGTAAATATTATGGCCTTGCCGCGAATGAAGATCGCGTATTGCCCTGATCCAAATTCATCCCGAATATCTCCCACCAGGCCCTCGTAGGGGCAGCATTTGCGTATGAACGGCTTGATTAAGCGACCGTCCTTTGCCCGGTAGACGTAAACCGTCAACCGTTGGTCGCCCTTGTAGAGGATCGCCGTGAGTTCTTCCTCCAGGTGATAGTCGCCCGTGTAGACGTAGGGTATTTTGCGCTTGCGCTTCGGTGCTTTCTTGGCGCTCTTAGCCTTTTTCTTGGGGCTCTTGGGCTTGTTCTTGAGGGTTTTCATAGGGTTTCTCCTGCATTTTGCTTGATGTGCGCCGTTTGTGTGGCCTGGATTTAGTCAATGTGTGCCGTTTGTGTGGCCTTGGGCGACCTAGGTGTGTGGCCCTCCGAACCAGTTTCTTCGAGCAAGCGCTGCCAGCGCTCTGCGGATTCGCGTGAAATCAGAGTCCTTCGGCCCGCTTTGAAGAATTTCAGGCGACCGGATTTGAATTCCAGATAAACGTAGCTGCGCGAGACGCTGTAGGCCCGGCAGAAGGACTTGATGTCATAGGCTTGGATTTGGGACATGGGCGTATCTCCTTTTGTATTCGGGGATACGCTAGTCCAGTGGATGACGGCAGGTACACGGTCTTAAATCGCGCATTTAAGAACAGAAACGCGCTACTCAGCTAATTTGAATTTCGCCGGTATTGAGTGTGCGGGGTAGGTCTCAGCCAGTTGTCTCTTAACTTCGGAAGAGAGCGGGGATGACGGCGGCTTCATGGGCCCAAACATCCTGCTCCAACCCCTCTTGGTAAACCGCTCGGCCAAGGTTTCTGGGATTGGACATTTTGCGCCGCACTTTTCCTGGCGGGCAGAGACCATTACCGCTGCCTCCATGATCGTGGCTTCCAGCATAGTCAAAGAACCCAACTCGTTCATAAGATCGCCTTCGCGGGACACTGAGTTGGCTTCCTTGAGGATCGGAGTCTTGCCCTTGCCGCGCTTCGTCCCTAGAAAACTGCTCAAGTCTTTTTTGCCCTCGTCTTCTGTACCCTCGGTTTTCATATACTCGTCGAAGGCCTTCGCAAGCCAGTTCAACACCCATGTGGGCGGATACAGCCCGAAGCGATGACATATAAGAAAAGAATCGATGGCGTAAAAGGGGTTATCCTTTGTCTGTGCATAGACGCCATCATATAGCCGCGACTGAAACTCCGAGAGCGTGACGGCAAGGAATTGTCCCATTTCCAAGTCGGGATTTTCGCTCATTCGAGCCTCTAATCCGTTCATAACAGCCTGGACAATCGCGCCAAATTGCTCGTCCGTCAGGTTTTCGTCCGTGTAAAGGTCGCTCGGTGCCACGCCCAGCCAGTCGGCTAACTCGGCCTCTGTGATGTAGGGTGATTTCGGGAGATGCCCTTTGGCTATGTCAACGCCGGTCGGAGGGCGCTTTACCGCAAGGATGCGAACCGTAAACACCGAGAGAGAGGCATTTCTCCTTCCCCATCAGCGAATAGCGCAGCCGCCAGTATTTCCTGCCGTCGGCAAAGACCCAGAGATACAGGCCTCCTGAATCGCAAAGCTTGCGAATCTTTCTGCCTTCGCTTGTGGCGTGCTTGCATTTCAAGTCGCTCAGCATAGCGTCCTCACACGTGGTAACTCTTGCTCAAAACAAGCTGATACCATGAAAGTTACCACACTTTAGCACGGATTTACCACGGATTCAACGGGACAGAATCAGACAAAAAGAGCCTGATTTCGTCTCCAATCTATTGTATTTATTGAATTATCCTGGACGGCCATGGACACTGGTGGATGAAGATATGGTAGCGGAGGAGGGACTCGAACCCCCGACACGCGGATTATGATTCCGCTGCTCTAACCAGCTGAGCTACTCCGCCACATTCCTCGTCGGCACACCGCAAATCGGCGCGGAGAGTTGACCGGATATATGCCCTGCCCCCCTTGCCGTCAAGAGGAATGGCCGGGCCGGAAAGATCGCCATATTATTCCGCGGCTTCCCTGCGGTAGGCGCTGGTCGTGCCCCTGATCCAGCCGCCGCCAAGAACCCTGTCGCCAGCGTAACAGACCGCCGCCTGCCCCGGGGAAACGCCGGCCTCGGGCGTAGCGAAGGTGATACGTGCGGCGCCGTCCGGAAGCATATGGATGCGCGCCGCAACGGCCCGCTGCGTGGAGCGAATCTTGACCTCCATGGCCAGCCCGTCGGCGGGAACATTGCCGCCCAGCCAGTTCAGCTCGCGCACCTCGATAGCGCCGGTCATCAGCGCCGCGCGCGGGCCAACGATAACCTGCTTCTCAGCGGGCCGCAGCGCCACCACATACAACGGCTGGTCAGTGCCGCCAATGGCCAGACCGCGCCGCTGGCCAATGGTGAAATGGATGATCCCTTCATGCTGTCCGACCACCCCGCCATCCATATGCACAATCTCGCCGGGCTCGGCGGCGCCGGGGCGCAGGCGCTCGATGACCGAGACATAGCCCCCTTCAGGCACGAAGCAGATATCCTGACTGTCGGGCTTGTCGGCCACCGGCAATTTGTAGCGCGCCGCCAGCGCCCGCACCTGGTCCTTGGTCAGGCCGCCCAGCGGAAAACGCAAATAGGCGAGCTGCGCCGGCGTCGTGGCGAAGAGGAAATAGCTCTGGTCGCGCCCGGCATCGGCGGCGCTGTAAAGATGCCGCGCGCCATCCTTGCCAGTACGGCTGGCCACGTAATGGCCGGTCGCCAGGCAATCGGCATCCAGGTCTTTCGCCGCCGCCACAAGATCGCGGAACTTGACCGTCTGGTTGCAGGTGACGCAGGGGATCGGCGTTTCGCCGCGAATGTAAGCGTCGGCGAATTCCTCGATTACCTCGTCGCGAAAGCGGCTTTCATAATCCAGCACATAATGCGGGATGTCGATGATACCGGCGACCCGGCGCGCGTCGTGAATGTCCTGGCCGGCGCAACAGGCGTTCTTCTTCTGCGCCATGGCGCCATGATCATAGAGCTGCAGGGTTATGCCGATCACGTCGAAGCCCTGCTCTTTCAGCAACGCCGCGGTGACCGAGGAATCGACGCCGCCCGACATGGCCACCACAACGCGCGTGTCGGCGGGCGCGCGGGCAAAGCCCAACGCGTTTTCGCGGCCCTCGACCCAAGGCTGCAGCAGGGTATCCAGATCGCATTCGCTCATGGGCAGTGCATATAGGAAACCGCCCCGGTTAGGCAAGCCTGGCGCCGCCCCGGCAACCGCTTTACCGCGCCTTCGCCCTGATGGCGGCAAGCATTTCCCCCTCCTGTCCCCGGGCCTGTCCCCGGGCCTGTCCCTGGGCGGCAAGAAGCGCCGGGCAGGGTGGAAGGAATTTCCGATTGGCCCTTTTCTGCGAGTGCCCGGCATCCCGCATGGGTGGTTATATCGTTGTGTTTCAAAGCCTTACACGCACCATGTCAGCTTGGCCCGGCCCTTGCTTATAGATACGCGAGTAAACATGTGAATGAGATTATGAACCAATTGAGCCTCATACAGGCGCTCACCGGAAATATTCCCGGCCAGGGCGCGAATGGAAACGGCGGCCAGGGCGCGTTAGCGGGCTCTGGTTCTGGCGCCATTCTGTTCAGCAGCCTGTTGAGCCGGCAATTGCCACAGACCCCGGCAGGTATCGCCGCCGGTGCGCCACAAGATGGCGCGCCTGACGGCGCCAGCGCGCTGCTTCAGGTTACAGCCGGTGCGGCGGCGGGTCAGTCCCTGCTGGCAAAAGCGGCAGCTAATGCGACCGCAGCCGGTGAGCCCGGCCTCAATAATGGCGTTGCGGGAGGCGTTGAGGGTGGCGTTCAGGGTCAGGTCCTGTTTGGCCTGGTCGATCGCGCAGTCACCGAGGCTGCAAGAGCGGCTGAAAATTCCCCGGTTCTGGCGGCGGTTCTGGCCGATGATGGCAGCACGACCTTTGCCGCTGGACCAAACGACCAGAATATCCCCGCGCCTTTCCAGGAAATTTCCCCGGTTGCGGAAACGGACGCTGACCCAGGCGAGGCCACTGACCCCGATATAGTCGCCGGAATAATCATTGGGCGACTGCCGGCACAGGCCAGCGCCACCGCGGTCTTTGCATCAGGCTTGGCATCAGGCAGGGAGAGCGCATCAACGGTGAATCCCACACCTGTTAGCGAAATCGACCTGGCCATTGCCATTGCCCCCGACGGCGAGAGCATTGCCGGCGCTACCAAGGGGTTTGGAGCGCCTGGCGCCGCCGATGCGCCCGTCGTGCCGCCGACCACAACGGCGCGAGGCGAGGCAGCCGCTCTCGAAGCACCCAAAACCTTCAAGGCAGATGGCGATAACCAGCCCCGGCAGCATTTGGTCCAGAAAAGCAGTGGTGACGCACAAGCAAATTTCGCAGGCAACGCCGGCGGATCGGATGATCTCGACAGCAACGGCCAGAAGAATGACCAGAAGAGTGGCGCCCGGAACACCGGTGGTGGCGCCAAGGGCCTTGGCATTGGAGGCGGCGACTTCTCCAGCCCCGGCAGAGGAATAAAGACCTCTGTAGGCGTTCCCCCGGCAAACTCGGGTGCGGTGGCGAACCTGCCCTCTGCCGCAGGGTCATCCGGCCCGCCCCAGTCACATATGACATCCCTTCGGGCGATGGAAAACTCAATGGCGCTGAGCGCGGGCCTGATCCTGCCCTTTGATAGTGGCGCAATCATCGACCCGGCGACCGGCACGCCGACCAGCCTGTCGGCGCAATCGCTGGCCACGGGCATTCAGGCGCTGCAGGCAGGCACATCCGTTGCCGGCCCGGCGAGCAGCGCCGCCAGCTTTGCCCATAGTCCAAATTTCGTCGCCCGCCAGGTGGGCCTGCAAATCACCAGAGCCATTGCCGATGGCCAGAACGAATTCACCATCCGGCTGAACCCGCCAGAACTGGGCCGGATTGAGGTGCGCCTGGAGTTCGCTGCCGACGGCGGTGTCAAGGCGGCGCTGTCCGCCGAAAAACCCGAAACGCTGAACCTGTTGCAACGCGACGCGGCGGCACTGGAACGGGCGCTGAACGACGCCGGTGTGAAAACCGATTCCGGCAGCCTGAATTTCTCGTTGCAGCAGGGCGAGACCCAGGCCGGCGAGGACAGCGATGCCCGCGCCGGCAGTTTGTCGGGCGCCGGCGATGAAGCAGCCGAAGATCATTCGCTTGAGCCGGAAATAGAGATCACCGAGCAGGTTATCCAACAGATGGTTGCCGATGGCGCCGTCGATATTCGCGTTTAGTTTGAGAGGACAAAGCAGACATGGAAGTCAACAGCATATTGAGCAGCACCGTCGGCGTCGCGGAGAGGTCCGGGACCCGGCTGGCCGAGGATTTCGACGATTTCCTGGTCCTGCTGACCGCGCAACTGCAGGCCCAGGATCCGCTGGACCCGATGGACAGCAGCGACTTCACCCAGCAGCTGGTGCAATTCACCGGCGTCGAGCAGCAGATACAGTCGAACAAGAATCTGGAAAATATAGCCGCGCTGCTCGCCTTCAACGGCATGACCGCGGCGGTCAGCTTCCTGGGCAAGGACGTAACAGTCAACCAGGATATAGCCAACCTGCGGGACGGCACCGCCGTCTGGGTTTACGAACTGAAGGCGAATGCTGCGGAAACGACGCTGGAAGTCGTCGACAAGAATGGCGACGTGGTCCGCACGCTGGAGGGCCCGGTCGATTCCGGTCTGCATGGCTTCGTCTGGGATGGCTTCGTCTGGAATGGCATCGACGCCTTTGACCAGCAGGCGCCGGACGGCCCCTATAAGCTGCGGGTCAAGGCGATCAACGTGCTGGATCAGCCGGTGCCGACCAACGTCTATCTGCGCAACCGCGTTGACAATATAGAAATGGTGGGCGGTGAAGCCCTTCTGTCGGTCAACGGCTTCCGCGTGCCCATAACCAGCGTGCTTTCGGTCTCCGACCGGCAACCAGTTTTACCGGCTACCGACCCGGCCACCGACCCGGCTACCGACCCGGCCACCGACCCGGCCACCGACCCGGCCACCGACCCGGCAGCATAGCGGCCTCGAAGAACAGAGACCGCAGACCATAAACCGCCTCTCAGAACTGTTGAGGCAATCCCCTGGGCCCGAAGCCCGCAAATTAGAGATCAACGGCATTCGGGCCGTTCTGAGAAATAGTAACGGAGAAGAAAAATGAGTGTATTTGCAGCATTGTTCAGCGGCGTTTCCGGCCTGCAGACTTTCGGCAGTGCCCTGGGCGTATCCGCCGATAACATCGTCAACATCAACACCGTGGGCTACAAGGAAACCCAGGCCCGCTTCACCACGCTGGTGACCGAAACCTCGTCCTCCACCAGCTTCTCGCCGGGCGGCGTTGGCCTGCGCACCCAGTCCTTGATCAGCAAGCAGGGCCTGATCCAGGCCTCGACCTCGGCCACCGATCTGAGCGTCGATGGCGCCGGTTTCTTCGTGGTGCGCCAGGCCTCCTCCGCCGAGGCCCCGCAGGGCGAGTTCCTGTTCACCCGGGCCGGCAGCTTCACCCCCGATGCCGAGGGCTTCCTGAAGAACACAGCGGGCCTGTTCCTGATGGGCTGGGAAGTGGATTCCCAGGGCAACATCCCCAACAACAAGAGCGACCTGAACGCCATGGTGCCCATCCGCACCACCAACCTGACCGGGCTGGCTGAAGCCACCGACCTGGTTTCCATGCGCGCCAATCTGCAATCCTCGCAGCCTGTCAGCGCAGCCGCAGCGACTTATGACGCGACTCTAAACACCAACAATATGGCATCCGGCAACGTCACCCCGGATTTCCAGAGCAGTGTTCAAGTCTTCGATGCGCTGGGCGGCACCCACAGTTTGTTGATATCAGCATTGAAAAGCAACACCACCAACGAGTGGTATATCGAAATTCATGTCGATCCGGCCAGTGACGCGAATACAATACTCCCCCTGCTCGACGGCCAGGTTCTGACGGGCACCCTGGCATTCACTGATAAAGGTAAACTAGATGTCGCGAACTCGTCTGCGAACCTGTTTTCCCCAGTGAGCATTGACTGGACTGGTGGTGCCGCCGATAGCTTAATCAGCTTCGACTTCGGCACCGACGGTTCCACAGATGGCTTCAGCCAATTCGCGACCAAATCGACCCTGATCTCATCCACTGTAAATGGCGCCATTTTCGGCAATGTCACCGGCGTGTCGGTGGGCAAGGACGGTTTCGTCACCGCGCTCTTTGACAATGGGCTGAGCACCCGGGTTTTCAAGCTGCCGCTGGCAACCTTCCAGAACGCCGACGGCCTTTCGCGGCGCCAGGGTAACGCCTATGCCACGTCCGACCAGTCTGGTTCCTTCAGTATCCAGGAAGCCGGTGATGGCGGCGCAGGCACGCTGGCACCTTCGACCCTGGAGGCTTCAACGGTCGATCTGGCGGCGGAATTCGCCAACCTGATTACCACCCAGCGGGCCTTCACGGCATCGACGCGGATCATCACCACCGCCGACGAGATGCTGGACGAGTTGAATCGTATCAAGAGGTAATCGCTGAGAATTGATTTCCGAAAAGGAAAGGTGGGGGCCTCTGGAGCGCAAACCGGTGGCCCCTTCCGCATATCTTTTGCCCGCGTCCCGTATTGGTACAGCGCCATTAAAAATTTAGGAAGATTCTCCTGATAATTTAGCGCTCATTAACCCTGCTCATTAGAAGAATTTTAAACGGCAGCGGGTATCTTCATACCGATCCTGAGATCGGAGAGTATTGAGTATGAGCGACAGTCAGTTTTCACGCGGACCGCATGTTGTTGGCCCCACCGGCGAGGCCCTTACCGTAAAGGACCTGCCACCGCCCGACACCAAGCGGTGGGTTATTCGGCGTAAAGCAGAGGTGGTGGCCGCAGTGCGCGGCGGTCTGCTCTCGCTTGAGGACGCCTGTGCGCGCTATACCTTGTCGGTTGAGGAGTTCCTGTCCTGGCAGCGCGCCATCGACCGAAATGGCCTGCCGGGCCTGCGCGTAACCCGTGTTCAGGAATACCGGCAAGCTCCCCCGCCCATCGTATAGCGACCCCGGACAATCCCCTCGCTTGCTGACCGGCCCTGTTGACCGGTGGCGGAATATCAACTGATTCGAATCAGTTGCCATTCCGCGGCGAATATTCTTCCTGCAATCCAGAACGACCGGGACCGGCTATTTGCCTTCTCGGCGATAGGCAATTTTTGCCTAGTTTTAACCACTTGTTCACGGTCCCGGGCTTAGCCTGACTGGCAGAGTGAGTGGCGCGCCCGGTGCGCGCCGAAATATTTCGGAAGTCAGGGTTTCGTCTGTGGACAGTTTTTCAAATTTTCTTCGCGCCTTGGGACCAGGCCGCATCCTGGCGATGCTCGGTGTAACAGCCGGCCTGATCGGATTTTTCTTCTTTATGATAATGCAGCTGTCGCAGCCTAATATGAGTCTGCTGTACAGCAATCTGGAACTGGAGGAATCGGC
Source organism: Pseudomonadota bacterium (assembly GCA_022574255.1). GTDB lineage: Bacteria > Pseudomonadota > Alphaproteobacteria > Sphingomonadales > SMXR01 > JACZSK01. Next base: position 10,856 of record JACZSK010000053.1, on the reverse strand, counting down.
GACGGTAATGCAGCGCCTGGACGGGCTGAACGTGCCCTACGAGCTGCAGAACAATGGACGCACTATATATGTGCCCCGCGAACAGGTGGCGACGCTTCGCGTATCGCTGGCCGGCGAGGGCCTGGGCGGCAGGATCACCGGTTACGAAATCTTCGATGGCGGTGACACGCTTGGCACCACCAGCTTTGTGCAGAATATAAATCGTGTGCGCGCCATTGAGGGAGAACTGTCACGTACCATAACGGTAATTAACGCTATTAATTCGGCGCGTGTGCATATTGTTTTGCCTGAGCGCCAGCTGTTCCAGCGCGAGGCGCGCAAACCGACGGCGTCAATTGTGTTGCGCACCAACAGCGCCGGTCTGGCGCGAAGCCAGGTGCGCGCGATCCAGTATCTGGTCTCCGCCGCGGTTCCCGGCCTGGACCCGGAGAGCATTTCAATCGTCGACCAGACCGGTGCGTTGCTGGCCCGTGGCCGGCGGCAAAATGCCGAGTCAGATTTCGCCTCCGACCTGGAGGAAAAACGCACCGCCTATGAGAGCCGCCTGCGCAACCAGATAGAGAATCTTCTGGGCAATACGGTGGGCATGGGGCATGTGCGCGCCGAGGTCGCCGTGCAGATGAGCCATGAGCGGATCACCACGAATTCGGAATCTTTTGATCCCGACAGCCAGGTCGTGCGCTCGTCCAATACCATAGAGGAAATTACCAGCAACCGGGAATCCACGCCGGGCGGCGAGGTTACGGTTGGCAACAACCTGCCCGACGCTCAGGCGGCAGCGGCCCCCTCGCAGCCCGCAACCTCATCCACCGAGCGCACCGAAGCGACCACCAATTTCGAAATCTCGAAAACAGTGACAACGCGGATCAAGGAAGCCGGTGAGATTGAGAAAATCACCGTCGCCGTGCTGGTCGACGGTGTATATATAGATGACGCCGAAGGCGTTTCGACCTATCAGCCCAGGAATGAAGCCGAGCTTGACCAGTTGGAAGCGCTGGTGCGCTCGACAATTGGTTTTGACCCCAATCGCGGCGACACGATCGAAATCGTCAACCTGCAGTTCATCGAGCTGGAGGAAGCGCCACCCGCCATTGAGCCCTTCAGCCTGATGGGCCTGAGCAAAGATGACCTGTTTCGCATCCTGACGACCTTCGTCTGGGGTGTGGTGGGGATTCTGGTATTGCTGTTGATCGTCAGGCCACTGATCCGCCGCCTGATCGATTCAATTCCGTCACCAGAGGCCGTGCAGGCTCAGATAGCCGGCCAGCCTCTCGCACAAGCCGCAATAGCAGGCCCCGCCGGTGAAATTCCGGCCGAGCTGGCGGCCGGGGCCGATCCGCAAATGGCCGGTGGTCAGTCCGCCGCCATCGCCAAGGAACGGGCCGGCATTGAAAACCAGATTGACGTCGCGTCGGTCGAGGGCCGGGTCCAGGACTCGGCACTGAAGAAAGTTGGCGACATTGTAGCCAAACATCCTGACGAAGCCGCCTCGATCGTCCGTGGCTGGCTGTACAGCGATTAAAGGAATTCGAGAATGGCCGCCTATAATGATGCCATAAGCAAGATGTCGGGCCCGGACAAGGCTGCGGCCTTCATGCTGGCCATTGGCGAGGAATATGGCAAGCATGTGTGGGAACTGCTGTCGGAGGAAGAGCTTCGCGAATTGTCTTCTGCCATGTCCAGCCTGGGCAGCATTGAAGCGGCTTCGGTGGAGCACCTGTTTGTTGAGTTCGCCTCCGAAGTTTCTTCGGTGGGATCGCTTCATGGCTCTTTTGAATCTACCGAGCGCCTTTTGCAAAAAATCCTGCCCGGCGACCGGGTCGGCACAATCATGGAGGAAATCCGCGGTCCGGCGGGCCGCACCATGTGGGACAAGCTGGGCAACGTCAACGAAACGGTGCTGGCGGCCTATCTGAAGAATGAATATCCCCAGACCGTTGCCGTGGTGCTGCAGAAGATCAAGCCGGAACATGCGGCCCGCGTGCTCGGTGTTTTTCCCGAGGATTTCGCCATGGAAGTGGTGATGCGCATGCTGCGCATGGAGGCCGTGCAGAAAGACATTCTGGACAAGGTTGAACAGACGCTGCGCGTTGAGTTCATGAACAACCTGGCGCGCACCAGCCGCAAGGACAGCCACGAGACAATCGCCGAGATATTCAACTACCTGGACCGTAATACAGAGAGTCGTTTCCTGACCTCTCTGGAAGACCGCAACCGGGATTCGGCAGAGAAAATCCGTGCCCTGATGTTCACTTTCGAGGATTTGAACAAGCTCGACCCGGGCGGCATTCAAACGCTGCTGCGCAATGTGGAGAAGGACAAGCTGGGGCTGGCCCTGAAGGGTGCCTCAGACACGCTGCGCGACATGTTCTTCTCCAATATGTCCGAGCGCGCGGCAAAAATTCTGCGTGAGGATATGGAAGCCATGGGACCGGTCCGGCTGCGCGACGTCGACGAGGCGCAGATGCAAATGGTCAACAACGCGAAGGACCTTGCCGAAGCCGGCGAGATCATCCTTTTGGACAACAAGGGCGAAGACGAGTTGATTTATTAAGATCATGAAAGCAGTAAAATTTAACTTCGATGACGATTTCGACAGCCAGAGGCTGGACCAGGCCGAGCTGGAAGCCCTGGCGCTGGAAGAGCGCCTGCGCAAGACCGAGGAAACCGCCTTCCAGAAAGGCGTGGCCAGCGGCAAAGCGGAAGAGTCAGAGGCCGTTGCCAAGGAGCTGGTGGCGGTCATGGACAGGGTCGCGGACCGGGTAGATACACTTTTCGGCCAGCGCCTCCAATTACAGGATCGTTTGGAGCGGGATGCCACGCAACTGGCCCTGGCCATGGCCCGCAAGCTGGCCGCCACGGCGCTGGAAATGCATCCCCATGCGGAAATCGAGGCTTTGATAACCGAATGTATGGAAGCCTGCCGGGAGCAGCCAAGAATAGTTATTCGATTGTCCCAAAAGCAGTACGAGCCACTGGCTGAAAAAATTGAGGAACTGAAGCAGCACAACGGTTTCACCGGCGAGGTAATCGTCATCGGCGACGATGAAATCGACGACGGGGATTGCCTGGTTGAATGGCCGGACGGCGGGGCTGAGCGCCGCTCGGCACAGGTCTCGGGGGCCATTGAGAAGCTGGTCCAGTCTTTCGTTATGAAACCCCCGGTGACAGAGACCGCACAGCAGATTGCCGCGGATTCCGAAAACCTGGAATCAGAAGACCCGGGTTCGGAAATTACAGACGCGCAGCCAGCGGAAGAAACGCCAGAGAAAGCCGGCGAACGGCCTGGCGGCAGCGCGCGAACCGATGAAGAAGCGCCCACACTGGAACAGCCGGGGGCCTCGTAAGCCCCCAAGCCCCTGAGCCCGACCGCGTGGACTCAATTACCCGGGGCTCCTGAGCAGAGGAGAATGGACTGATGTCCGACGAAACAGAAGAAACCGGCCCGGAAGCCGAGGCCCCCAAAGCCGCCGAGACCCCCGAGGCCACTGATGCCCCCGAGGCCAGTGATGCCCCCGAGGCCAGTGAGGCCCCCGAGGCCAGTGAGGCCAGCGAAGCTGCCGGGGACGCCGGCGACGGCGACGACGATATGGCCGCCGCCATGGCAGAACAGGCCGCCGGAGAAGCGGCCGCGGCATCGGAATCAAATGTTGATCTGGAGGAGCTGGGCGGCACCAGCGCCACCGCAACCGACATTAATCTTGCCGGCGAAGAACAGGTGTCACATTCGGCCACCGAACTGGAGCCCGTTTACGACGTGCCGGTCACCGTGCAGGCGGTGCTGGGAAAGGCCCATCTGGAAGTCAGCCAGCTCCTGAAGCTGGGACCGGGTGCGATCGTCGAACTCGACCGAAAGGTTGGCGAGGCCATCGATATTTACGTGAATGACCGTCTGGTGGCGCGCGGTGAGGTGGTTCTCGTGGAAGACCATCTGGGCGTGACCATGACGGAAATCATCAAGAGCAATAACGCCTAGGGTCTGGAGGAAGACCCCTGCCCGGCTAGGGTCTGGACTCAATTACCGGTGAGGGCTGTGCCGCAGCTCAAATTAACCGGAACAAGGAGAAAGCGGTGAAGAATAGCCATCTATCTGAAGCGGTTTTGACGCTGTTCCGGTCAATTTGGGCGCGGTCCAATTGGATTGGCCCGAAAGGCGCGGGCAAAGGCGTCGAATATCCTCGTCGATATGCTGTATCGCCTGCGGTTTTCTCCTGTTTTCCGGGCCTTTCGGAGCCAACACAACGCCACCCGGTAATTGGGTTCAGACCCTAAATAGACGAACAAGAAGGTAAGCAAAATAATGACCGCAATAATCGGAATTTTATCGGCCTTTGCGATGGTCATCACCGCCATTTTTATTGGCGGTGCGCCGGCAGGTTTTGTCAACGCGTCAGGCATACTGATTGTTCTGTTTGGCACTTTCGCGGTTACTTCAGTCAGTTTTTCGGGCCGGGAGATGAGCGAAACACCGGGTACCGTCTGGCGCATGATGGTGCAGATGCAGCAAGAGCCCTCGCGGGCCGCCACCGCCATTATACAGATCGCGGAGCGGGCACGCCGCGACGGCTTCCTGGCGCTGGAGCGCATCCTGCCGACGCTGACCGAGGAACCTTTTCTGCGCAAGGCCCTGAGCCTGCTGATCGACGGCACCAAGGGCGAGGAAATAGAGCAGATTCTGAACCGCGAAGCCGGCGCCATAGCCGCGCGCAACATGAAAACCGTGGACGTTCTGCGCCGCGCCGGCGAAGTCGCCCCGGCCATGGGCCTGATCGGCACCCTGATCGGTCTGGTCAAGATGCTGGGAACGCTGGACGATCCGTCGAGCATCGGCCCGGCCATGTCGGTGGCGCTGCTGACTACTTTTTACGGCGCGATCATGGCGCATATGGTGTTTATCCCGCTCGCCGCGCGCGCCGAACGTTTGTCAACCGACGAGACCCTGTTGAACTCGGTTTACGCACTGGGCGCGGCCTCGATGGGCCGCAAGGAAAACCCGCGCCAGCTGGAGCTGATCGTCAATACGATCCTGCCGCCGGCGCAGAAGGTTACCTATTTCGATTAACAGACAAAGCCGCGGCCCCGAAGGCCCCGGCAGTGACAAAAGAGACCACCAGGAGATACAGCGATGCGTTTGTTGATAGTGGGCGATTTAGGGGGACAGTTGGGCGCCGCCAGCCAGATGGCGATCAAGGCCGGCGCCAGCGTCACCCATGTGCCCGAAGCGGAAAACGGGCTGGAAGTCCTGCGCTCGAAGGGGGCCGACCTGCTGATGCTTGAGGTCACGCTGGATATCAAGGGCATGATCGAGCAGATCCGTTCAGAGCATATCGCCGTGCCGGTCATCGCCTGCGGTATCGGCAATAACGCCGATCTGGCGGTCGCCGCGATCAAGGCCGGCGCCCGCGAATATCTGCCGCTGCCACCCGACGCCGACCTGATTGCCGCTGTATTGCGGGCGGTCAGCGAAGATTCCAAACCTTTCATTTATCACGACAGCGCCATGGACCGCGTGGTCAAGCTGGCCGACCAGGTATCGCCCAGCGAGGCCAGTATCCTGATCACCGGCGAATCCGGCACCGGCAAGGAAATCATGGCGCGCTATGTGCACGAAAATTCAAACCGGCGTAACAAGCAGTTTATCTGCGTAAATTGCGCCGCAATTCCTGAAAACCTGCTCGAATCTGAGTTGTTCGGCCACGAAAAGGGCGCCTTTACCGGGGCCATCGCCCGCCGCGTCGGCAAATTCGAGGAAGCCGATGGCGGCACTTTGCTGCTGGATGAAATCAGCGAAATGGATACGCGGCTGCAGGCCAAGCTGCTGCGCGCCCTGCAGGAACGCGAAATCGACCGGGTTGGCGGCTCGAAGCCGGTAAAGATAAATATCCGCGTGATCGCCACGTCGAACCGCGACCTTGTCGAAGCCGTGGCCAGCGGCGACTTCCGCGAAGACCTTTTGTTCCGCCTGAATGTGGTGAATCTGAAGATTCCGCCGCTCAGGGAGCGCCGCGAGGATATTCGCGCCCTGGCCGACCATTTCGCCATATTATATGCCGAAATAAACGACGTGGAATTCCGGCCAATTTCAGAAGTCGCCGGCAAAATGCTTCTGAACTACGGCTGGCAGGGCAATGTGCGCGAGCTGGAAAACACCATCCACCGCGCCGTATTGCTGGCCCAGGGCCCGGAAATCGGCCCCGACGCCATTCTGCTGCCCGACGGCACCGCACCGGCACCGGATCATGGCTCTGCCGGTATAGCCGAAGGCCGAACGGAAAACGGCGAGGATAGCTCGCTGGTCGGCAAAACCGTCGCTGAAGTCGAGCGTGTTCTGATTATCGATACCCTTCGCCATTGCCTGGGCAACCGCACTCATACGGCAAATATCCTGGGCATTTCCATTCGCACGCTGAGGAACAAGCTGAACCAGTATCAGGCGGACGGCACGCAAGTCCCCTCCCCCCGCGATAGCCAGAGCGCAGCGGTCTAACCGGTCGTAGCCAGCAAGCTGGTCGAGACAAGAAGAGCCCCGAGGGGCAGAGGAAGACATTTATGACCGACGCAGCCACCAGCGGAACAACAGAGGAAGCCGCAGGCGCCGCCCCCAGAAGCGCAAATCCTTTGGGCCCCCTGTTCCGCGGCGATATTGCCCTGGCGCTGGGCGTGGTCGGCATCCTGCTGATGCTGATCATGCCTTTGGCGCCGTGGCTGCTGGACATCATGCTGGCGGCGTCGATAACCTTTTCCGTTCTTATCCTGATGACCGCCCTGTTTATTGAAAAACCGCTGGAATTCAGCGCCTTCCCCACCGTATTGCTGATCGCCACCATGCTCAGGTTGTCGCTGAACCTGGCATCGACCAGGCTGATCCTGGCCGACGGGCATACCGGCCCGGATGCGGCGGGACAGGTTATTCAGGCCTTCGGCGGCTTTCTCATGGGCGAAACGGTGATCATCGGCATGATTGTTTTCGCGATTCTGATAATCGTGAATTTCGTTGTCATCACCAAGGGCTCGGGGCGCATCGCCGAGGTTGCCGCCCGCTTCAGCCTGGACGCCATGCCCGGAAAGCAGATGGCGATCGACGCCGACCTGTCCGCCGGACTGATTGACGAGGCCTCGGCGCGCAGCCGGCGCAAGGAACTGGAAGAGGAATCCAGCTTCTTCGGCTCCATGGACGGTGCCGCCAAATTCGTGCGCGGTGACGCCATTGCCGGCCTGCTGATTACTTTTATCAATATCATCGGCGGCATCGTAGTCGGTGTGGCGACGCAGGATATGGCCTTTGGCGACGCCTTCGACCGCTACACCGCCCTGACCATCGGCGACGGCCTGGTCACCCAGATTCCGGCCCTGATTGTTTCCACATCGGCGGGCCTGGTGGTTACCAAGGCGGGCATCAAGGGCCGCACCGACAAGGTTCTGTTCGGCCAGTTGAGCAACTATCCGCGCGCCATGGTGGTCAGCTCCGTTCTTCTTATTATGTTGGGCCTGATGCCCGGCCTGCCGGCACTGCCCTTTTTCATGATGGGCGGCGCGCTCGGCTATGGCGGCTACAACATAGCCCGCCGGAGAGTACAGGACACCGAAGTCAAGCAGATCGAGAAGCAGGAGGCCGACCAGAAGGCGGTGCCTGAAGAAGACCCGATCAGCACGGCGCTGGCCATCGACCCGGTGCGGCTGGAACTGGGCTACGGCCTGTTAGCGCTGATCAACGACCAGTCGGGCTATCGCCTGACCGATCAGATCAAGGCCCTGCGCCGCCAGCTGGCCGGCGAGATGGGCTTTGTCATGCCGTCTGTGCGTATTCTCGACAATATGCAACTGCCCGCCAATACCTATGCGTTGCGGCTGAAGGAAACCGAAGTCGGGCGCGGTGACATTCGCCCCGGCATGCTGCTGGTCATGGACCCGCGGGGCGAACCGGTGACGCTGTCCGGTGAAAGCACCACCGAGCCCGCCTTTGGCCTGCCCGCCACATGGGTCGATCCGTCGCAAAGGGAAGAAGCCTCTTTCCGCGGCTATACGGTTGTCGACGCGGCAACGGTGGTCACCACCCATCTGACCGAAGTGATCAAAGACAATATGTCCGAGCTTTTGTCCTACGCCGAGACCCAAAAACTGCTGGACGATCTGCCCCCTGAGCATCAGAAGCTGCTGGCCGACATGGTGCCGGCGAATATCAGCCATTCGGGCATCCAGCGGGTACTGCAAAACCTGTTGTCGGAAATGGTCTCCATACGCGATCTTCCAGCCATCCTGGAGGGTATCTCCGAGGCCACCGGCTACACGCAAAACATCCTGGGCATAACCGAGCATGTGCGCGGGCGCCTGTCGCGCCAGATTTCCAGCGCCAATACCAATGCCGACGGCTTTATACCGCTGGTCACCATGTCGCCCGAATGGGAGAAGGAATTCGCGGAATCCATCGTCGGCCAAGGTGACGACAAGCAATTGGCCATGGCGCCGAGCAAATTGCAGGACTTCATTGCCAAGGTGCGCATAACCTTCGAGCAGCACGCAGCCAAGAGCGAGGTGCCGGTGCTGCTGGCCAGCCCCGCAGCGCGCCCCTTTGTGCGTTCCATCGTAGAGCGGGTGCGCCCGGCGACCGTGGTTATGTCGCAGAGCGAGATCCACCCCAAGGCCAAGATCAGAACTCTCGGCCAGATATAAGCCAGAAACAGATTTGAGGCTCACACCGACATGCGACTGAAGACATATACGGCGAAGACGATGAAGGCGGCGATGGCCCGGGTCCGCGAGGAATTGGGCCCGGACGCCGTGATCATCAACATCGACCAGGGCAAACGCGTCGGCGGCGTGCGGATTACCGCCGCCTATGAGGGCACGCTTCGCAAACGTCCGGCGCCGCGAACACCCAAGCCCGAGCCCTCACCGGCAGCAACAGGCGGCAGGAAAGCCAAGCCCCGGCCGCCCCAGGCCTTTGATATGGCCGACCTGACGGCGGTGATGTCGCACCAGGGCATTCCCTATGACATGGCCATGCGGCTGCAGACCGCCGCCACCAGCGTTGAGGCAGATAGCCTGGCTGACGCCCTGTCGGTTGCCCTGGAGACCTGTTTCACGTTCGAGCCCCTGACTGCGCATCGCGACCGGCCCCTGATGCTGGTTGGCCCGCCGGGGGCAGGTAAAACGGTGTCCGCCGCCAAGATTGCCGCCGAGGCCGTGATGAACGGCGAGGATGTGCGCATCATTACCACCGATATCATCAAATCCACCGGCCTGGAGCAGCTTGAAAAATTCGCTCACCTGATGAACCAGCGGGTGGAAACCGCAGCCAGCCCGCGCGAACTGAAAGCCGTATTGCGCACTGCCCGCGCCGGCAAGGGCAAGCCCGACCTGGTGATTATCGACACCTGCGGGATCAACCCTTACGCGGTCGAGGAACTGGAAGAATTCGCGCACTTCGTAAGGGAAGCGAACGCAGAGCCGGTACTGGTGTTGCCTGCCGGGCTGGACCCCATGGAATCCGCGGATATCGCAGAAATCTTTGCCAGTATGGGAGCGCGGCGCATGATCGCCACGCGGCTTGATACCGCGCGGCGTTTCGCCGGCATCCTGACCGCCGCCCAGGCGGGCCGCCTGTCGCTGGCGGGCCTTGGCCGATCGCCATATGTGGCGCAGCAACTGGAGAGCGCCACGCCTTTACTCCTGGCGCGCATCCTGGCCGCCCTGCCCCGCGCCAAAACGAGAATTCATGCAAGAAAGCGAGCCGCCCAATGACCGCAATTCAACAAGTCGACCTGGAACGAAAACTGATCACGGTGGCCTCCGGCAAGGGCGGCGTGGGCAAAACCTGGTTCGCGGTAACGCTGGGCCATGTGCTGGCGCGCGCCGGTCGCCATGTCATGCTGTTCGACGGCGACCTGGGACTGGCCAACGTGGATATCCAGCTTGGGTTGATGCCCGAGCGCGACATCGGCGACGTTATCAACGGCTCCTGCGACCTGAAGGGCGTCTCCATGGCCCTGGAGGAGAAGGGCATAACAGGCGTGTTCGACATTATCCCCGGCAAGTCGGGCTCTGGCGCGCTGGGCACGCTGGCCCGCGAGAAGCTGGGCATGATCAAGGCCGGGCTGACGGCGCTGGGGGCCAGCTATGACCATGTTATTCTCGATCTGGCCGCCGGTATCGACGCCGGGGTGATGATGCTCAGCGACCACAAGGGCGTGATCCTGGTGGTCCTGACCGCCGACCCCACCTCGCTGACCGATGCCTATGCCTTTATCAAGATAACCGCCATGCGCGACCCCGAGGCCGACATTCGCATTGTTGTGAATATGGCCAATTCGCAGCGCGAGGGCGAGCGCGCCTATGAGGCGATCAAGAAGGCCTGCGAGAATTTCCTCAAGATATCGCCGCCGTTGGCCGGAATCATCAAGACCGACAAGAAGATTGTCGATGCGATCCGTAACCAGACGCCGCTTCTGGTGCGGCATCCGCAGTCGGAAGCGGCGGCAGCCGTGGCCAAGATCGCCCGCGGTTTTCCGGCACAGCCCAAGGCGCTGGCCGGGTAACCCCCGGAACGCCCCGGATTGGAGACATGAGCGAAGTAACGAGCACACCTCCGTCACCGGGAACCCAGCCCAGCGGTGGGCAGGGTCGGGGGCCGCAACATGTCACCGGCCCGCGTACCTCGACAGACGGCGCCAGCGCCGAAGAACAAAAGTCCGCCCAGGAACAGGCCCCCCAGGAGAGCGAAAAAAGCACCGCCCGCTTTGATACCGCCGTGTCGGTGTCGCCGACGCTGGCGCATCTGGAGCCGGGTCAGGAAATTCGCGGCGATATTGTGCGCATTGATGGCGAGGGGCGCCCGGTGCTGGAGACCCGCGAGGCCG
>JACZSK010000153.1 GCA_022574255.1 Pseudomonadota bacterium | reverse complement strand
CTGTCGAGCGAGCTTGCAAGATGTGGCTGGCGTGGTGCGAAGCGGAAGGGCTTGAGCCTTCGACCCGTCGGCAATACAAGGGCCACGTCAAGCACCATATTGAGCCCCTGCTCGGAGGCACAAAATTATCGCAGCTTACTCAGCCCAAAGTCGAAGCCTTCAAGGACGAGTTGCTGAAATCACGGTCACGGGCACTGGCCGTGAAAATCCTGATATCTCTGAAAGCTGCCATCGGCGATGCGCAACGGCTGGGGCTAGTCGGTCAAAATGTTGCCCGTGGGGTTCGTATCAAGCAGTCTTCGCGGGATAAGGCTACCGTTATCATTCCTACGAAGGCCGAGCTTAAAACCATGATGGACAAAGCCCCGGACGACTGGCGACCCCTGCTAGTAACGGCTATCTTCACCGGCCTTCGGGCTAGCGAATTGCGTGGGCTTCCCCGAAGAGATTTGCATTTAGAAAAGGGTTTTCTACGGGTTACTCAACGGGCAGACGAAACGGGCATCATCGGCCCGCCGAAAACAAAGGCCGGAACCCGGAAGGTTCCCATCGGTCCATTCGTCACCAACACGTTGAAGGATTGGCTTCTGCGCGCCCCTAATAGCGACCTAGGGCTTGTCTTCCCCAATGGCGCTGGCAACCCCGAAAACCACGCCAATATTCTGAACCGGTTCTTCTATCCCTTGCAGACAGAAAACAATATCGTGGATAGTGATGGCAAGCCGAAATATGGTTTCCATTCGCTGCGGCACATTGCGGTTTCGCTGTTCATCGAACAGGGTATCAACCCGAAAGAATTACAGACAGTGATCGGGCACAGTTCGATCAAAATCACCTACGATACTTACGGGCATCTTTTCGACGATATGGGCGGTCTGGCCATTGCGATAGCCGAAATCGAAAAGCAACTTACTGGCTAGGTGCAACACGGATGCAACACAATTCCCTGTACACCGCAGATTTCCTAGCCTTCAAGCGGACTGAAAATCCGCGTGTCGGTGGTTCGATTCCGCCCCTGGGCACCACTTTTTATCATCTCTTGTCCCACTTGCCCCCGACCGGTTGGTTTTGTTATTGACGCGGTGGCCGCCGGTATGCCCCGATGGGTACCCTGGACCGGGCGGTGGCATGGGCGCCCGAGAGAGACGCACCGGAGAGACGCACCAGAGAGGCACAACGGAGAGACAAAATGTATATTCTTTACAATCACCCCTGGTCCCAGCATGCGCGCCGCATTATCGCGCTGATGGAAGAGGCGGGGCTGGAATATGAGCTGCGCCATGTGGCGCTGGACAAGGGCGAACATATGTCGCCGGAATATCTGGCGATCAACCCCGACCATCAGGTGCCGGCCTTTCTTGATGGCGATGTGACCATCTGCCAGTCGAACGCGGTGCTGCGCTATCTCTGCGCCAAGCATGACCTGGAGGCGTGGTATCCGCGCGATAGCGAAAAACTGGCGCGCGTCGAGCAATGGCTGGACTGGAACCAGTGCCGCCTTGCCCCAACGGTTGCCGATATCGTTGTAAACAAGGTGATCCTGGGCGAGCGGGGCGACAAGGAGGCACTGGCCCGCGGCGAAAAGAATTTGACCAGGCTGGCGCCCATTCTGGAGGCCGGGCTGGAGGGCCGCGACTATCTGGCCGGCGACGCGCCCACAATTGCCGACCTGTCGGTGGCTTCCAATATTACCCAGCTGGAAATGGCCGAGGCGGCGCCGTCGTCACCCAATATCGCCGCATGGTACCAGCGGGTCAGCGCCATCGACGGCTTCGCCAAATCCATGCCCAAGGTGCAAATGGCCTGACCGGGGAGCGCCGGGAAGACCGGAAGCGAGGACAGGATGAAGGGCATCTGGCTGGAGAACAGCGCAGCCACCTTCCGCGACGATCTGGCGGTGCCCCGCGCCGGCGGGATGGAGAACTGTCTGGTGCGCCTGTCGCTGGCCGGCATATGCAGTACCGACCTGGCCATGCTCGACGGCCTTTATCCGTTTACCGGCGTGATGGGCCACGAATTTACCGGCGTTGTGGAAGAAGGACCGGGCGCGCTTCGGGGATGCCGCGTCGCCGGCGAGATCAACATTTCCTGCGGCGAATGCCCGCCATGCCACGCGGGGCGCAGCAAACATTGCCAAAAGCGCAGCGTGCTTGGCATGCGCGGCCATGACGGGGTTTTTGCGGAATATGTGACCCTGCCCGCGCGCAACCTGCATCTGGTTCCCGACGCGGTGCCCGATGAGGCCGCCGTCTTCACCGAGCCGCTGGCGGCGGCGCTGGATGTTCTGGAGCAGGTTGAGATCACGCCCGATACCCGGCTGTTGCTGGTCGGGGCGGGAAGGCTGGGCCAGTTGATCGCGCGTGCCCTTGCCACATCCGGATGCGACCTTTGGGTGGTGATCCGCGACCCGGCGAAAGCCGAGCGCCTGGCAACCACCGGCGCGCGGCTGATATCTGCCAGCGATATAGAGGGCGGCGTCTTCGATGTGGCGGTGGAATGCACCGGCAACGACGCCGGCCTGGCCATGGCGTTGGCGGCGCTACGGCCGCGGGGAAACCTGGTTCTGAAAAGCACCTACCCTGCCACATCCCGGGTGGATATGAGCCGGGTGGTGGTCGATGAGATCCGCATAACCGGCTCGCGTTGCGGACCGTTCGACAAGGCGCTGGCGCTGATGGCGGAAAGGGATTTGCACCTTGAGGCGCTGATCGACGCGTTTTACCCGCTGGAACGGGGCCTGGAGGCGCTGGAGAAAAGCCGCCAGCCGGGCGTGCTGAAGGTTCTGATCAAGCCCTGACCAGGCCTTGGAAACCCGCCACCCGGTCGTCGATTGCCGGGCGCGGACAGTAGCCTTGATCGGGCATTACACACCGGCCGTCGCCGCCCAGGAGCAGACGCTGATGCGGATCGCCGGCTGGCGTCGCGTCGCGTTGCACTCGCGCCGCACTCATCAAAATATCCCAACAGCTTCGCCGGCTTCACGAGAACTTGTGCGGAGTTGAATAACATTTCCGCAGCCGGCCCCCACATCAACAACAGATGCCCGAGACAGACCAGCTACGGGAGAAAACACATGATCAGGAATTCAGGTCATAGCCTTGAAGGCGAATCGCTGAAGATTGCGGTGCCGCACCCGGGCGCTCCGCGAGAACATCCGGGCGCTCCGCGAGATCAAAGGAAGCGTGCTGCCCGCCCCGGTGATCGGAATTCAAAAGCATCGCATCGCATGCGATTGCACCGGGACGCCCCGTTCGATGACAGGCTTGACCGGAAATGGACCAGGTGGGGTACGGGGTAGCGGAGCGGCGCCGGGAGAGTCTTCAGCCGCCTTGCGCGGTGGCCATATTCGACGGCACCATATTCGACGGCAAAAGAGCAGAGAGGAGCAGAATCATGAACAACAGACCATCTGGAGATTTTGCAAGAGATTTCACCAAGGGCCTGTGCGGAATACTGACCCTGGCCATGGTGATTCTGCTTGCCACCCCCGCCGGCGCCGCCGGGTTGGCAGGAGAGCCGACAGGAGAGCCGGGGCATATCAATCTCCTGCGGCCTGACCGGCTGCTACTGCAGATAACCATGCAGAGCCGCGGCGAAGCCACCCGAGATACCCGCCGGATGCCGGTTGCCTACATATCCGGGCAGGACCGTGGCTACAGGGACGTTTCGCGCTCGAACCTCTTGAATTCGCCGGCGGCGCGCTACCTGGCGAGAGCGCTGACCGGCACTGGCAACCGCTGACGCCCCCGACCGCCTCCCTTTTCCTCCCCCCCTAGAGAGGCGGTATGGACCCCTGGCCCCCCGGCCAGGGGTTCGCTTTTTCCGGTCCGGGAGGGTCAAATCTTGGCCCTTGCGACCCGGCGGTGAAGAGATATTCCCCGAGAGCAAATATCGCAGCCGGCGGCGTCACCGCGCGGCGGTGATCACCCGGCGGCGCGTCGTGCGGTGCCCCTGCGTTGGCGATAGGTCACCATCTCACCATCGCATCACCGCAACGCTGGATGGGGTTGTTTGGCCTCCCTGACGATCCTGCGGCTAGTCAATGGGCGCCCTCCTCGATCATCACCGGCGTTCTGTTCCGCCCCGACAATCTCGCAATCGCGGGTCAGGCGCACCGCGCAGGATAAAGCAACCGGTTGCGTGATTTCGCAGGCGATTTAACCAGCCAGTCAGGCTAGGGTCAGGACTCATTAATCCGGTTCAATTCTGTTTGACAAGGAAGAGCGAATGCAAGAATACAGCCCGCCGACAGGGCCACACCCTTTCAAGGGCTGGATCCGCAGCAGTCGGGCTTCCTTGTCAAACCCGGACCGGCCGGTTATTTCCGTCGGACTTCAAAGGGCTGCGTTCCTTTGCGGCCGGGAATGCGTCGGAACCCCTTGAAAACCATGAAGGTTTCCTGCGGAGTGCCTCCTGTTCCAGCCAAAAAGGCAAGCAGCAGAATGGATCGTATTAATG
>JACZSK010000152.1 GCA_022574255.1 Pseudomonadota bacterium | reverse complement strand
CGGACAGCGCCAGCCCGCCGGGAACCCGGCGCGTCAGCACTTGCAGGCAGTGGAGCAGGTCCCTGGCGACGCCGCTTTTCTCCAGCATCGTTCCCATGAATATGAACATGGGTATGGCCACCAGAATCAGGTTCTGGACCACCCCGCCGAAAATGCGCGAGACCACCAGATAAAAGGATTTATCATTGACCACTCCCAGCCACACCGCCAGCAGCCAGAAAGCCAGCCCCACGCCGCCCAGCACGAAGGCAACGGGAAAGCCGCTGAACAGGAATATGGCCAGCGTCACAAACATGAACAATGGCAGGTACTCGATGAGGGTTTCCACTCCGCGGCGCCCCTCAGACGGCTTGCGGCGTATCGTCGGTGATCGCCTCTATTCTGGCCGCTTCGCGCAAATGCGCCGGGCCAAAGAGGAAAATCAGCGCCCGGATGAGGGTCGCCACCCCGGCCATGGCAAGGATTCCGAATCCCGCCACCAGAACGAATTTGATGATCCAGCGCATGGGCAGCCCGGTGCTGGATGCCGAGACCTCCTGGTTGAGGTAAGACATCTCGGCATAGTCAAAGCCGAACTTCAGAATTGCCGCGCAATAGGGCAGCAGGAACAGCAGGCAGCCCAGCGCTTCGATAGCCACCTTGGTGCGCTGCGAAAAGCGCTCCCACACCAGTTCGATGCGCACATGGGCGCCGCGCAGATAGCCGAACCCCAGGCAGAGCAGGAACAGGCCACCGTGCAGGTGCCATTCCAGATCCTGCAGCTTGGTCGAGCCGATAATGAAATAGCGGCGCAGGATGACGTCGGTGAGGATGACCAGCATCATCGCCACCGCCAGCCACGCGGCCAGGCGGCCGACCCGGTCGACGAAGGTATTGAGGGCGTCGGAGAATTTGAGAAGGCGCTGCATATAGGGGTCCATCTGGCGGATCACTTGAGATAGCCAAGTTCGCGCCAGACAGCATATTCGACGCGAAAGGCGCTGAGCGACTCCCAGGCGCGGCGGAAATCCTCGTCTTTTGCCGCTTCCTCTTCCGCCACTTCAAGCCACGCCACTTCCAGCGCCTCAAGCACCTCATCGGGCCAGGTTTCGAGAATGACCCCCTTCGCCTGCAGGGCCTTCAGGGCCGCCGGTTGCGAGGCTTCGCCCTCGGCGATGCCGTGGCGCACATTATCGCCGCAGACCAGTTCAATCTGTGCCTGCTGGACCAGCGACAGGCTGTTCCAGGCCTTGAGGTTGATCATCAGTTCGAAGAAGGTCGCCTGCTGATGCCAGCCGGGAAAATAGTAGTGCTTGGCCACCTGGTAAAAGCCCATGTCATAGTCGACGACCGGCATGGAAAATTCCGCGCCGTCGATGACCCCCAGCTCCAGCGCCGGAAAGATATCGCCGGCAGCCAGCAGCTGGGCCGAGGCGCCCAACTTTTCCAGAACCCGGGCGCCGAGGCCAAAATAACGCACCTTCAACCCCTTCAGATCGTCGACGCTCTCTATCTTCTTCTTGAACCAGCCCGAGGCCTCGGGCGGTGACAGGCCGCAGACCAGGCCGTGGATGTTGTGCTTGTGGTAGATCTCCTGGGCGATTTGCTCGCCGCCACCCTGATAATACCAGGCAATATATTCGGGCGCACCGGGGCCAAAGGGAACGGCGGCGAACAGTTGCAGGGCAGGCACTTTTCCTCCCCAATAGCCGGCGGTGGCCCAGCTCGCCTCTATGGCGCCGTATGAAATGGCGTCAAAGGCCTCCAGCGGCGGCGCCAGGGCGCCCGGCTCGTAAAATTTGAGGGTGATGTTGCCGTTGGAAATGAGGAAAATCTTTTCCTCCAGCCGCTTTCCCATGGTGCCAAGCATGGTCAGGGAAGACGAAAAGGCGCTGGTCATGCGCCAGGTCACCGGCGCGCCGCGGGATGTGACATCGTCAGCCTGGTCGTCAGCCTGGTCAGGTGTCTGCTCGGGCGCCGGGGCACAGCCGGCAAGTGGCAGCGACAGCAACAGGGCGATCACCGGGACAAGTACCGAGACTGGCAGCTTTCCCGACCCCATTGCAGAACACCTTTCTCTTGCCGCTGATTAACAAAGCAGCAGACCTTACCGCAGAACAGCAAACAGCCTTAGAATTTTTTCATGGCCTGAGCCAGCATGACGTAAAGTTTGCCAAGCTCGGAGGATATCATTGTTATGCTGACCGCGTTGCCCCCGTGCTGGGTGTCCACCCGCTCCATCAACTGCTCGAAGTCACGAATATATTTGGTCACATGGGCGCGGAACTCGGGGTCTTTTTTATAGCGGCTGGCCACCATTTTGCGCGTTTTGGCGCTGCCGATCTTGACTGCGCGCCGGGCAAAGATACTGCGGTCGCCGTCCAGGTATTTGCGCCACACATGATCGGGGATATCGGTTTCCAGCGCCTTTGACAGGTCGAAAGCGCCAGACGACAGACTGTCGACCAGCAGGGACGCCGTGTGGACGAAGTCATCCTGCATGTTGCGGGAATATTTTTCCTCCAACTGGTCGGCGCGGGTCATGAATATTTCCGCGCGTCCCGCCAGGCGGTCGGTCTCGTCGCTGACCTTTTTGGCTGCCGCGGTGGCGCGGCCACTGGCCTCGTCGACCTTGCTGCCGATCTCGCGCATGGACTCGTCCAGGATGCGGGTAAAACGGATATGCAGTTTGGCGAATTCGTCTTCGGCGCGGGTTTGCATGCGGCTTGCCGCGCCCTCAATGCGGTATTCGGTCTGGTCCGAGATATTCTTCATTTCGCCAAACAGGGCGGTCAGGCGCTCGCCGGCGCTGGCCGATACCTCATCCAGTTTTTCGGTTCCCGCGCGCAGTTTCTCGCTGCCACTTTCCAGTTTCGCCACTGTTTCGTCGGCGTCTTTGAGGAATTTCTTGCGCTCATCGCTAAAGCTGGTGGCCGCACTGTCCAGCACGCCGCTGGTCAGGCGGATCTTGCCGATGGCCCTGTCGCTTTCATCCTGTAGATGGATGGAGACGCGCCCCAGCTCGTCCCTGGCCTCGGCGCCCAGGGTCTTCAGGGTCTCTAAATGCTGGCTCAGCGCTTCGCTGCCTGTGTCCAGCGCCGCCGCGGCCTCGCTGGCCGCCTCGCTGATTTCCCGGGACCGCACCTGAAAGGCCATGGAAGAATCCTCAAGCGTCTCGGCGGAGAGTTGCGTGGCGTGCACCAGAGCCTCACGCTGTGTCATGATCTGCTCTTCAACCGCCTCCAGGCGCTGCTTGGTATCTTCCAGTAACTGACCCACACCGGTGCCGCGTTCTTCCATGCTGGCTTCCGCCTCGCGGATATTGCGTACGGCGTCGCTGGCCACGGCGCCAATCAGCTCGGCCTGATCGGCCAGGGTTTTGACCACCTGTTCCATTTCGCCGGCGTTGCGGTCGGCGGCGTCGCTAAAGGCGTCGGTCTGTTTATCAAGCTGCGCGCGCAGCGCTTCCAGCCGCTCCAGTGCTCTTGCGCTGGCGCTTTCCGCCCCTTCCGCCACGGCGCCCAGGCCCGAGGCCCTCTGCTCCAGAATGATCTCGAAAGTTTTGGCGTCTTCCGCCGCCTTGCCGGTCAACTGAATCAGGTCGCGCGCCTGCTCGCCCAGTTTGCCGGTCAGCTTGTCGGTGCGCGTCTCCAGCCCTTCCATGCGCGCCGCCAGCTCGTCCATTCTTTCCAGGGTACCGGCGAAGGCGCTCTCCACGCTGTCCTTCGATGCCGCGGCGCTGTCTTCCAGGTTTTGCCGGTATTTTTCCAGCTTTTCGCCAACGCAGGAAATGGCCTCCACGGTTTCCGAGGCTCTCTGCTTGATCTCCTCGCTGTGCCGGCCCATCAGCTCGGCGGCGGATTCCGATTGGCGGCGGGCGCCACTGGCGGCTTCGTCCAGTCCCTTTTTCAGGTCGGCGATGGATTTTTCGGTACCGGAAATTTCCCTGGCCAGATTTGCCGACATTTCCTCCATGGCTTTGCGCTCGCGCTGGAGGGTGTCGGTGATGCTCACCGCCTTTGCGTCGGCGTCGGCGGTGGCCGAAAACAGACCCGCCAATTGCTTGTCGAACCTGTTCTCAAGGCTGTCCAGGCGCTGCGCCGCCACATCAGTCGCCAGCTCGATATTCTTTACCTGACTGTCCAGATTGTGGCGGATCGATACCAGCTTCCGTTCCGCGGCCTCGATCGGCGCCAGCGCCTTCTTCATACCCCGGGCAATTTCCAGCCGCCGTTCCAGCAGCGGGTCGGTGCGCTGCGCCACCAGCGCCATCAGCCAGAAAACCGAGACGGGTGCCGCCAGTCCGGCGATCAGTGCCGCCAGGTCGGGCAATGGCATGGTGGTGCCGACGGCAAAAAAGCCGCTTTTGTAGGCCGCCCAGGCAATTCCGCCGGTC
Source organism: Pseudomonadota bacterium (assembly GCA_022574255.1). GTDB lineage: Bacteria > Pseudomonadota > Alphaproteobacteria > Sphingomonadales > SMXR01 > JACZSK01. The sequence goes on along the minus strand of JACZSK010000152.1, from coordinate 94 downwards.
CAGAGAAGAGTAGCGGTGGTGGCCACATAGACCGGCCACAGGCGCCACGAAGACAGCTTTCTTAAGCTGAGCTCGGTCGAGAGTGCGGCGTTTC
>JACZSK010000151.1 GCA_022574255.1 Pseudomonadota bacterium | reverse complement strand
CGCCAGGATGACTTTAGGGGCGTTGACCAGGGCCCGGGCAATGGCAACTCGTTGTTGCTGACCTCCAGACAGTTCGTTCGGCTTGTGCATGGCCCGGTCCGACAGCCCGACCTGGGCCAGGGCCTCGTATGCTCTGTCATCTGCCTCGCTGGGCGGACTGGATGAATACAGCAAGGGCAATTTGACGTTATCCAGCGCGGTTGTCCGCGACATCAGATTGAATTGCTGGAAGACGAAACCGACCGTTTCGTTGCGCAGGCTTGCCAGTTCATCCTTCGTCAGGTCGTTCAGTTCACGCCCTGCAATTGAGAGCGTTCCGGACGTCGGCCTGTCCAGCGCACCACACATATTCATGAACGTCGACTTGCCGGACCCTGACGGCCCCATGACGGCAACGAATTCACCGGGCTGAATATCAACGCTGATCCCGTTCAGGGCTTTGATTTCCTCGCCCCCCAGTATGTAATGCCGGTGCAGATCGTGGCATGAAACCAGCGGTGCGCTCATTTCGGCACCCGGCGTTGCCGGTAAATAATCTCGTCACCCTCTTCCAGTCCACCGATGACCTCGGTGTTATGGGTGTCGGTAATGCCAAGCCTGACCGGCACCGGTACCGGTCCATCCTCAGAGGGTGTCCAAACCACCGCACGGCGAATATCGCGTGTTGCGCGTATTGCTGACCGGTACTGAGCCATCTGATCTTCGCTAAGGATATCTGCCAGGAGGCGTTCGTACGCGTCTTGACGCTGCCGGCGTCTGGATTGCCGGTCGGCATTGTCTCCCCTGCGTTCTCCGGGGCCACTTTCGCTCCGCCTGCCTTGCCGGCCCTGATTGCGTTGCCGCCTTTCCCCAAGCCGCTGGCTGATCTGATCACGCTGCTCGGATGTCAGGCCAAGGCCATCCATAATTTGGTCAAACTGCCCGCCGGAACCGGCGTTGTTGCCCCGGCGGGAATTATCGCCGCCTTGTCCCCGCTGCTGTCCCAAATTTTCCGGCACCTCGATGCCGGGATTAAAACGAAAGACGGAATTATTGACACGTATTACATCCTCGCGTTCACCCGTCGTGATCTCGACATTCGCTGTCATTCCCGGCAGCAGACGGCGATCCGGATTTTGCGCCGAAACCACCACTGTATAAGTAACAACATTCTGCAGTTCGATCGCCGCCAGGCGAACGATGTCAATTTCGCCGGAGAATTGTATGTCCGGATGGGCATCGACATTAAAAATGACCGGGTCGCCAGCCTTGACACTGCCGATATCCGCTTCATCGACTGATGCCTCGACCTGTATCTGCGACAAATCCTGGGCGATCTGGAACAACACCGGAGCCGACAGGCTGGCGGCCACGATCTGGCCAATGTCGACGCTGCGTTCTATGACAATTCCATCGACCGGCGAGCGGATTTCTGTTCGGCCCAAGTCGATACGCGCCTGCTCCAGTCCGGCCTGGCGCTGCAGAACGGTGGCTTCGGCATTTTGCAGTTGCGCTTTAGCGCTAGCGAGATCGGTTTTAGCGTTATCGACTGCGGTCTGCGCAGCATCAAGCGTCGCATCGGAGGCGTTGCCCCTGGCCGCCAGTGCGTCGATGCGCTCAAGATCACGCTCAGCCTTGCCGAGATCGTTTTCGACCCGCAGCACACCGGCTTTGCGCTCAGCAATATTGGCCATAGCGACGGCAACATCGGCCTCACTTTGCCGAACCCGCGTTTCGAATGTTTGCGGGTCTATGCGAGCGATAAGCTGGCCTTGGCTAACCGGATCGTTGTAATCGACGTAAAGTTCCGCGATCTGGCCGGAAAGTTGCGATCCGATTTCCACGACCACCAGCGGCCGCACGGCGCCGGTTGCCGTTACAACGCTGCGGATGGGGCCGCGGTCAACGATTACTGTTTCATAATAAATTCCGTTATTTCCGTTGCCGCCTGCAAAAAAGAACATGGCGGCGGCAAGAGCCACCACGGCAGTAAGCCCCAATAGCAGCCGCTTATCCTGCCGTAAGGATTTCATAACATCGAGCGCTTTCATGTCATTAACTTACACGGGGAAGAAGCAAAAAGCCTTCATTTTAAAGGTAAAATCTTGAAAAAAAATCAGAGCCGCCATTCCGGCTTTTTTGTTCTATAATGCCTTCCAGCGTGATTGAATCAGTTATATCCCGGATCCGGAAAAAAACAGGAGGACAAATTACTCCTATGAGACAGTTCCCGGGCTCTTTAACCGTGGTGGCAACGCTGCTCATTCCAGGCGATTCCACCGCCTCATTCACAGAAAGAGTGTTGGGCGGAAAATCCCGAAGCCAATCTCCGCAGCGGTGCGGGAATTCCAGCGGTCCCTATCAGATGGACATTGTCGTGACCGGTAATTGATTTGTTCTAACAACCGCCCGGAGGTTACAGACCATATTCCGAACCGTTCCGATTACCAGATTCGGTTCGTTTGTTTGAATAAAGAAATTTCCCGGGTTTTTCGCTGCCGTCAATTCAACCCTGTAATATATGTTCAAGCCATATATATGCACGCCTAACAGGCCGCGATCCCCCCCGATTTTCTGAATAAAAAGGCAACACATGGAGGCGTGTCGCCTTTTTACCTACTACACAATCGAGCCGCGTTACATCGTGGCTCGCAATTCAAACGCAAAGGTCCAACCGTCATTAAAGGTAGCCATAATCTCACGTGTAACTAACTCGTTAACGCACTGTTACTCTGCATTGACACCGGTGTCAAAGAAAAATCACACGATCACGAATTTTTTGCAAGTTTATAGGCGCCCATTTTAGAGACGGTTCTTTTTCGCGCTGCCATGCGCGCTCGTTTGAGGGGTGTCATAAATGGCGTTTAGGAGCCGCAGAGATTGAAGCTGTGGAAACAGCGCGTAATGCAGTGACCAAAGGCCGTGAACGGGTTAATTTAACCCGCAACGTTAGCTAATTTACCCAGCCTTTAAGCCAGGGGCGAAAGGAGTTGTTCAGAATGAAGTTTAAGATATTGGCCTTCCTGTATTTCCTGCTTTTGGGTGTGCCCGCCCTGGCTGACGAACGACCCAATATACTTTGGCTAACCGTTGAGGACATCAGCCCGCTTATCGGGGCCTACGGATATGATGACATAAGTACCCCCAATATCGATGCGCTCGCGAAAGAGGGCGTTTTATATAGTAATGCCTATGTGACAGCCCCCGTTTGCGCGGTGATGCGGTCAGCCCTTCTCACCGGTATTTTTTCTTCCTCTCAAGGTACTCAGCATATGCGCAATGAAGCGATATTGAGCCCCGAGATAAAGACCTATCCCAAGCTGATGATTGAAGCCGGCTATTACGCGACCAATCCGGGAAAGACCGATTATCAAGGTCTGGCGGCGAAAGAGATATGGAATTCAAGCCCCGCGAATTACCAATCTCGTCCCGATAAATCCAAACCCTTTATGCATGTCATAAATCACAGAGGTACGCACGAAAGCCAGGCATCAGACGATCCCGGTCGGTATGATATTGCGAAGTTGTCGTCTTTCCCGCCTTATTACCCCGATACAGAAAAAGCTCGGAGGGTTTGGGCAAGTCACCTGCAGCAAATTAGCGAAATGGATGGCTGGGTTGGGGAGCAACTGGCTGAACTTGAGGCCTCGGGTGAGGCCGAAAATACCATTGTATTTTTCTACTCGGATCATGGGTCCGGCCTTCCCAGAGGCAAGCGCTGGGCTTACGATTCAGGCCTTAAAATACCATTGATTGTCCGCATGCCGGATAAATGGAAGCATTTGATGCCGAATGCTGCCGGCAGCCAGACCGACGAGCTGATCAGTACCATAGATTTGACCGCCACTGTGCTGAACCTGGCGGGCGTGCCCACGCCCGAATACATGCAGGGCAGGGCTTTCCTGGGTGAAAATCTACCGCCGGAACGCAGCTATATCCATGCCCATAGAGACCGCATGGATGAGCGTTACGAACTAATTCGCGCGGTTAAAGACAAGCGCTTTAAATACATCAGGAACTACGAGTATTGGAAGCCCCACCTGCAATTTAATCAATATGCGGAACTCAATAAATGGTCAGGTATTATGGAAGAAATTCGCAGGGTTTACGCTGAGCCAAATCCGCCCGCTGTTATCGAGTGGTTCTTCGAGACAAAGCCCGTTGAAGAATTATACGATACACAAAATGACCCCCATGAACTGGTCAATCTGGCCTCTGACCCCAATTACGCTGCCAAGTTGGCTGAATTGCGTGCGGAGGCGGTACGCTGGCGCAAAAGCTCCCGTGATCTTGGCGTGATTCCAGAACAAATCCTGCTCGATAGACGCGGCCAAGAGGGCGAATATTCTTATGGCTTGCACAATCAGGCTTCGATTGAGCGGGCCTGGGAGGTACTTGATAATTTACACAAGCTTTCAGCCGAAGAACTGATCGCTATGATGGCAGACGATGATGCTGTCATACGCTATTAGGCGACGACGGCGCTCGGCAATATTAAGCAGGATAGCCAG
>JACZSK010000052.1 GCA_022574255.1 Pseudomonadota bacterium | reverse complement strand
AAGAAATTGACAAAGCAGGAAGTAACAGGCATTAGAGAATTAAAATTCTCGCAATGGATCAGAGATAATTTGCCGGATAGTTCTACAGGTTTTATTTGCAGTGATTTAGATTTCATAATTGAAAATTATAAGACTAAAAAAATAATGTTATTAGAAATAAAAACTCGTAACAGAGAATTAAAAACGTGGCAAAGAATATTGTTTAACAATTTAGACAGATGGATTAGTAATGGTATTGATGATGGATGGCAAAATAACGGCCGTTGGCGAAAATATTGAGGCACCCGAAGGTACCACCGTCATAGATGGTACGGGAAAGTGGGTCACACCCGGCATTATCGATGTGCATTCTCACCTTGGTGATTATGCCTCGCCAAATACCGCTGGAAATTCCGACGGCAATGAGGCCACAAATCCAAATACAGCCGAAGTATGGGCCGAACATTCGGTCTGGCCCCAGGACTCGGGTTTTGCCCGGGCCATCGCCGGTGGCGTGACTGTCCTGCAGGTTCTGCCCGGTTCCGCCAATTTGTTTGGCGGGCGCTCAGTCACCCTCAAGAATGTGCCGTCGCGCACCATGCAGGGTATGAAATTTCCGGACGCGCCCTACGGCCTGAAAATGGCCTGCGGCGAAAATCCCAAGCGCGTCTACGGCACCATGAAACAATCGGCCCCGTCAACCCGCATGGGCAACGTGGCCGGCTATCGCAAAGCCTGGGCACAGGCCGTGGACTATCGCCGCGCGTGGCAGGTCTACCGCGCCAAACATGCCGCCGGCGGGGCAGCCAAGGTGCCCAAGCGCGATATCCAGATGGAGACGCTGGTCGGTGTGCTGGACGGCGAAATCCTGGTTCATAACCACTGTTACCGGGCCGACGAACAGGCGGTGATGATCGACCTGGCCAAGGAGTTTGGCTACAAGGTCACCTCCTTTCATCATGCCATCGAGAGCTACAAGATTGCCGACTTGCTGGCCGAGAACGACATTTGCGCTTCCATGTGGGCCGACTGGGGCGGCTTCAAGATGGAGGCCTATGACGATATCCGCGAAAATATTGCGCTGGTGCACAAGGCGGGCGCCTGCGCCATCGTCCATTCGGATTCCGAGGTCGGTATCCAGCGGCTGAACCACGACGCGGCGAAGGTCATTGCCGATGCGGCGAAAGTGAATATTGATATCTCCCGCGCCGAGGCCTGGCTGTGGCTCAGTTACAACCCCGCCAAGGCGCTGGGTATCGCCGATGCCACCGGCTCGCTGGAGGCCGGCAAAAACGCCGACCTGGTGCTGTGGTCGGGCGATCCCTTCAGCGTCTATACCCTCGCCGAGCAGGTCTATGTGGATGGGGCGCTGGTCTTTGACCTGAGCGACCCGGCGCGACAGCCGGTGTCCGATTTCCGCCTCGGCCAACCCGGTGAAGGAGACGCGAAATGAGAAATCTTCTGAAAATCGCGTCCTCGTTTGGGCTGGCTGCAAGCCTTGTTTTTGCCTATTTTGTCTCTGCCGGGGCGGCTTGGGCCGAGAATATAGCCATCACCGGTGGCAGGCTGGTGACGGTCAGCGACGCGGGCACCATTGAGAACGGCGTTGTCCTGATCGAGGACGGCGTGATTACCGCGGTTGGCGCCGGGCTCGGCGTGCCCGCCGGTTACCGGGTCATCGACGCCGCCGGTAAATGGGTAACACCGGGTCTGATGCAGGCCATCAGCCATATCGGCGTCGAGGAAGTCAGCCTCGAATCCTCGACCACCGATCATTCGCTGAATACCGGCAGCCCCTTTGCCGGCGAGACCGCCCTGGCGCCCTTTTTCGCTGCCTTCGATATCAGCTATGGCATCAATCCCAACACGCCGTTGATCGAGATCAGCCGTATCGAGGGTCTGACGCGGGCGGCGGTGCTGCCCGGCCAGGGGCTGAATATATTCGCCGGACAGGGCGCGGTTATTCACCTGGGCGGCGGCATGGATATCGTCACCCGCTCGAAAGCCGCCATGCTGGTCTATCTGGGCGAGTCCGGCGCGGATGTTACCGGTGGCCCGCGCGGCGCGGCCATGGTTTACCTGCGTGCGGCATTGGGTGAAGCGGTTCGTTACGGGCGGCGCGGCAGCCGCTCGCTGGCCGGTCGCGAGCGCGATTCGATCCTCTCGAAACTGGACGCGGAAGCCCTGGCTCCGGTGGTGAAGGGGGAGGCGCCGCTGATCGTCTCGGTCTCGCGTGCCTCGGACATCCTGCATGTGATTGCGCTAAAAAGTGACTTCCCGGATCTGGATCTGGTGATTCTGCGGGCCGAGGAAGGCTGGATGGTGGCTGAGGCGCTGGCTGCCGCGGCTGTGCCGGTGATTATTGACCCGACGCGAAACCTGCCGGAGAGTTTTTCCGAGATTGGCGCGACGCTGGCCAATGCGGCGCGGCTGGCCCGGGCGGGTGTGAGCGTGACGCTGGTCGGCGGTGCCGGTTCATACACCCATAACGCCCGGCTGTTGCCCCAGGCGGCGGGAATAGCTGTCGCCCACGGCATGGACTGGGATGCGGCGCTGGCCGCGATCACCATCAACCCGGCGCGCATATTCGGCATCGACGGGCAATATGGCTCGCTGGAGGTCGGCAAGGACGCCGATATAGTGGTCTGGGACGGTGATCCCCTCGAGCTGATGTCCAGCCCCACGGCGGTACTGGTGCGCGGCGCGGAAGTGCCTCTGACCTCCCGCCAGACCAGGCTGCGCGACCGTTATCTGGACCTCAATGACGACGAGGATCGCCACGCCTACAAAAAGTAATCGGCGGCGCTGGCGGTCGCTCAGGCAGCGCCCGTTACGCCCCGCTGATGCTCGCGCAGGAAGGCCGCCAGCTTGCGGAAATCCTCGCCGCTGGGTGAGTTTTTTCGCCAGATCAGCCCGATCAGCCGGGCCGGGGCCTTGCCTGACAACTGGCGGGTCTCGACCTCGGTGCCCTTGAGCAGGCCGCTGTCCAGCGCCATTTGCGGCAACAAGGATATGCCCAGCCCATTGTCGATCATCTGTACCAGCGTATGCAGGCTGGTACCCAAGAGGCTGTTGCCCAGGCGTGGCGCCGCCCCGCCGCAGACCGCCAGCGCGTGGTCGCGCAGGCAATGGCCCTCTTCCAGCAGCAGCAGCCGCTCGCGGTCCAGGGAGTCGGGGGCAACTTTCTTCGCGGCGGGCGCTTCGCCGGCGGGATAGGCGGCCAGGAAGGGATCCTCGAACAGAATCCCGGTCTCCACATCGCCGCAATGGTAAGGCAGCGCCAGCAGCACCACATCCAGCCGCCCGGCCATCAGGTCGGCGCAGACAATCTGCGACAAGTCCTCCTTCAGGTGCAGCTTCAATTCGGGATAGGCGCGGCGCAGCGCCGGCAGCACCCGTGGCAACAGGAAAGGCGCGATGGTTGGAATGACCCCCAGCCGCACCACGCCCGAGAGCGGCGCCTTGCTGGCATTGACCAGCTCGGCGATGCCTGCCGCGTCGTCGAGCAGCCCCCGCGCCCGCTCAACCACCTCCTCGCCCAGCGGCGTGAACAGGACCGAGCGCTTGCTGCGCTCAACCAGCGTCGATCCCAGAAGCGCCTCGAGTTCCTGGATGCCGGCGCTTAAAGTCGACTGGGTAACGAAGCAGGCCTCGGCGGCATGGGAGAAATGCAAATGGTCGCGCAGCGCGACGAGGTACTTGAACTGGCGCAGGGTGGGCAGATTCATAATCGAAAACTCCCATGATTGGGAAGCTTCTTACCGAAGTATTCGAATAATTCTTAAAGCCAGTTCGCGGCCCAGGCAAGACCCGCACTACCGGTTCGGGAAAATGGAAAGGAAAAAAGAAAAGAAAAAAGGGCCGGGTGGTAAACCACCCGGCCTGAGTCACGACAGCGAGGATTGTGCGATCGTTCGAAAACAATCGCAGAGGAGGCCAGCTACCGCAAAGCGGTGAGCCTAATCGGCCAGTCCTCGTCCATGAGAAGACCATTCCTGACCGCTCGCGTCAAGAAATAACCGGGTTCACGAGGGCGCATTGGCCCCGCGACGGTCGCCTGAAAGGCGGTGTGATACTCTATTCCGGGAAGCGGTCGACGAACTGATCCGAGATCTGGCAGGCGGCCGGCCCCAGCAGCACGATGAAAAGTGTCGGCAGGATAAAGAGAATCAGCGGGATGGTCATGATTGCCGGCAGCCGCGCTGCCTTCTCCTCGGCCCGCATCATACGCTCGTTGCGGAACTCGGCCGACAGAACCCTGAGCGACTGGGCCAGCGGTGTACCGTATTTCTCGGTCTGGATCAGCGTGTTGACAACGCCGCGCACCGCTTTCAGGTCTATGCGCTCGGCCATATTAAGCAGGGCCTGCCGCCGTTCGGTCAGAAAACCCAACTCGATGGCGGTGAGGCTGAACTCGTCCGAGAGCTCGGGGTTGGCGTTGGTCAGCTCACGGGCGACGCGGTTCAGCGCCGAATCCAGGGTCAGGCCCGCCTCGGCGCATATGACCATCAGATCCAGCGCGTCGGGCAGCGCCTTGCGGATAGCGTCGCGCCGCTTGTCGCCGAAGTTCTTGATCACGATATCGGGCATGTAAAAACCGAGCAGGATGATGCCCAGAGCCAGCATGAGCTGCAAGAACGCGTTCTCCTCCATGATGCGCACGCCGTAAACCAGAACAACCGCGATAATCGCAAACAGAACCGGCGTCACCAGCTTGGCGAACAGGAAAATCACCACCGCGTCCTTGTTGCGAAAACCGGCGCGGGACAGAAGAATAGTCGTTTTCTTGGTCTGCTCGCTTTGCAGCAGTTTGAGCTTGTCGACCACACCGCGCATGGCGCCGACGCTGTCGGCCCTGGCCGAGCGGGCGCGCTTCTTGGGGGCGATAAAGCCCGACTTCAGCGCCTCACGGCGGGCCTGCAGAGCCTTGACCCGGCCACGCATGGGATCGCGCTGTACGGTGCTGGACCATACCGCGACCACGGCAATGACCGCCGCCGCGGCGAACAGAAAAGTGATCAGGTCGAGCACGTTGAGGCCAAGAATTGTTGCGTCTTCCATAGCCCTAAATCTCGAAATTGATCATTTTGGCCATGATAAGCACACCCAGCGACATCCAGGCCACCCCTATGGACAGGGCCATAATGCCGCGCGGGTCGGTGAACATGATGCTGGCATAGTCATAATTCATGGACAGCGTGATGCCGAACATGATGAAGGGCAGAGAGCCGACAATATAGGCGCTGGCCTTGCCCTCGGATGTCAGCGCCTTGACCTTCAGCTTCATCTGATGGCGCTTGCGCAAAATCTCGCTCAGGTTCTCCAGCGTCTCGGCCAGGTTACCGCCGGTCTCTTTCTGCACGGCCAGGCTGATGACAAAGAACTTGAAATCCGGCGTATCCAGAATCTCGGCCGAGGCCCACAATGCGTCTTCCAGGGTCTTGCCCATACGCACGGCGTCATTGATTTTGCGGAATTCGATACCCACCGGATCCTCGAGCTCGCGGCCCACGATCTTGATCGATTCAGTGATCGGCAGGCCCGAGCGAAGACCACGCACCTGCAGGTCAATGGCCTCCGGGAACAACGAGGTAAAGGCCTCCAGGCGTTTGGAAATCATCCGGCCAATCATGAAATGCGGTCCGCCGATGCCGAAAAACACCGCCATCACGAACGCCAGCAACAGGTTCACCCCGGCAACGATGGTGAACAGGGCAAAGACGGAAATGGCGACAGCAACGCTGGCCATGGCATAATTGCCGAGCGAAATCTGCTTTCCGGTCTTGTTCAGACGCGTGCGCAGCTCTGCCGGGCGCGGCAGAATCTCGCGCAACATCTGGTCCAGCGGCGTGCCTTTGTCCTTCGCCAGAATACCACGGGCCCGCGCCTGGACGCGGTCCGACGCATTCGGCGAAAAGCGATCCTTGAAGCGCTCCAGGCGGTCGCGCACGCGCTTTTCGGGCGAACCCAGCATATTCAGGAACACGATAAAGGACCCGAACACGACAAAGACCGCGATGAAAATGCCGATGATTATGACGTCGTAATTCATGCTAGTTCATCGCTCTCATCAGCGCCTGGCCGAAACCGTAATACTCGGCCTTCTCGAAAAAGTTGGGGCGCACGCCGGTGCAGTTGTATTCTCCCAGCAGCATGCCGCTTTCGTCCTCGCCAGTGAATTTGTAAACGAACAGATCCTGCGTGGTGATAACGTCGCCCTCCATGCCCACGACCTCGGTAATATAAGCGGTGCGGCGAATACCGTCGCGCATGCGCGAAACCTGAATGATCAGGTGAAGGGCATCGGAAATCTGGGTGCGGATTGCCTTCGGTGGCAGGTTCATGCCCGCCATGTTGACCATATTCTCCAGCCGGGTCAGCGCTTCGCGCGGTCGGTTGGCATGCAGGGTGCCGAGCGAGCCGTCATGGCCGGTATTCATGGCCTGCAGCATGTCGATAGCCTCCGAGCCACGAATTTCGCCCAGGATTATGCGATCAGGCCGCATGCGCAGCGAATTCTTCACCAGGTCGCGCATGGTCACCTCGCCGCTGCCCTCCAGGTTGGCGGGGCGGGTCTCCAGCCGCACCACGTGGGGCTGCTGCAATTGCAACTCCGCCGCGTCCTCGATGGTGACGATCCGCTCGCCCGGATCAATCATCCGGGAAAGGGCGTTGAGCATGGTCGTTTTACCCGAGCCCGTACCACCGGAAACCAGGATATTCAGGCGGCAGGCCGCGGCTATTTTCAGCACCGTGCCCATGGCCTGAGACATATTGTTGTTCTCGATCATGGTATCCAGTGTGATCGACTGCTTGGCGAATTTCCGGATAGAGATCGAGGCGCCGTCGATGGCCAGCGGCGGAATGATGACATTCACGCGACTGCCGTCCAGGAGGCGGGCATCGCAAATCGGCGAGCTTTCGTCGACGCGGCGGCCGACGGCGCTGACGATCCGCTGGGCGATATTCATCAAATGCTGTTCGCTGCGGAATTTTACGTCCGTCAACTCCAGCTTGCCCTTGCGCTCGATATAAACCTGGTAACAGCCGTTGACCAGGATGTCGTTGATATCGTCGTCGGCAAGCAGGGGCTCCAACGGCCCCAGCCCCAGCATGTCGTCCAGCAGGATGGTAACCAGCTGGCGCTGCTCCTTCAGGTTCAAATTGATCTTTTCCTGGACCAGCAGTTCGCCGACCACATCGCCGACCTGCTCGGCCAGCTCGGCGCGCGGCATATCGGCTGCGGCGCTGGCGTCAATATGTTCCATCAGCAGGGGCTGAATGGTGTCGCGCGCCTGAACAATATCGTCTCTGGTGGCCTCTTCCTTCTGGCCGCCTTGGGCGTCGTCGGCATCGGCGGCCGCAGCGTCCAGTTTCACCAGATATTCGTTCAGGACATAGGTTTGCAGGTCGAGAACCTCGCCGTCGCTGAATTCGATCTTCTCATCTTCGCAAATCTGCTTGATGAGGGTAGATATCTCGGCGTTGATCTCATCCTTGGCCCGCCCCCCGGACAGGCCCGGCGGCAGCACTTTCAGCAACTTTTCCTCGACGATTTCCGCAATCCGGTCAACGTCGGCGCTGGCGCCATTGTTGGAAGGTTTTTTGGGCGGTGGAGGCGGCGGCGGCTTGTCGCCGGCGGTCGCCTTTTTTGCTACAGCCGGGGCAGGCTTGGGCTTTGTCTTGGGCGCGGACGAGCCGCCGCCCCGACCAAAAGCCGGGGCATTAGAGCGCTTGCCCTCGAAGCCTCGCTTACCGAACGCTGCTGGTTTCATGCTGACCGACTATTTTTTTGTGGCTGCAATTATCTTCGCCCAAATGGGTGTCTTTGCCTCTTTCTTCGAGACTCCCAGAATTCTTTCCGCCAACTCGCGATAGGCTCGAACCGGCTTTGAGCCCTTGGCGGCCTGGGGCATCGATTTGCCCTTTTTGGCCGAAATCAAAGCCGATTTTGTATCAAGCGGGATGATCCAGTCTGCCTTGCGTTCAACCGAGGTCTCGAAATCCCTCTGCGTGACCTCGTTGTTCATTCCCGGCGCGACTTTGCTGATAATCAGAATAAGATTGGCGCTGGGCGCCGCTTCCTGGGCGAATGACAACAGCCGTATGGTGTCGCGCGTGGCGGCCAGTGACAGGTCAGCGACGATAATGATGTCGGTAACCTCCTGAAGCAGATGCGGGTGGTTGGTAACGACGCCGCGCGGGCAGTCAATCACAACCACCTCGAAGCCGTTCTTGAGCTCGGTCAGCAGATGTGCCAGCGCCGCGGGATCAGGGTTCAGTGGCTCGGTGACAGGCGCTTCCGCGCCCAGGATCGAGAATTTCTCGCTTTCCTTGATCATTGCCCGGTCGATGAACAGTCCGTCGACGCGTCCGGGGTTTTCCAGCGCATCACAGAGGCCACGGCCCGGCTCAAGGTCGAAGGTCAGCGCGCTGGTGCCAAAATGCACATCAAGGTCCAGCTCGGCGACATGACGGTCCAGTTCATGAGCCAGAATCCAGGATATGCTGGTGGCCAGCGTGCTGGCGCCAACGCCGCCCCGTGCACCAATTACCACGGCAACCTTGTGCGCCTGTGACGATGCTCCGGCGTCTTCCATGCTGGCCGGCCCCTGAAGGGCCGCCTGCGCGGAGGAAATCGCGTCGCGCAATATCTCGGCGGTGACCGGCTTGACCATATAATCCTGGATACCGGAATTAATCAGGTCACGATAAAGACCAACGTCATTTTCCTTGCCGACGGCCAGAACAACGGTGCCCGGCTCGCAAACTTCGGCCAGTGCATTGATGTCGGCGCGTGCGTCGGTCGATTCCGACAGGTCAACGATCAGGAACTCCGGAGAGGTCATGACGCTTAACGAACGCACCGCATTGGCAATGCCCCCAGACTGGATGCGCTCCGTTGACCAGCCAAGCTCGCTGGCGACCGGATTAAGGGTCTTGATCGTGGCATCGTCAGTCAGGAAGGCGGCAAAAGGTTCGCGGTCATCCGCAGCCTTGCCGGTGCCTGAAGCCAGTGACGCTGTAGCCATTTCTACCTCCAACTCAACTTTCTTTAGTTAGACCCGCCGATTCTAGTTCCGCTTCCGCTTCCGGTTCCGGTTCCGGCGGTGCCGATATATGTTTTCACTGCATTGCTCGCTGCAGCTCCGTTGGGGCCGTCTTCGTCCTGGCCCTGCACAAGGTCACGCGGATTGGCCACCATCTGGCCCAGTATGGATCGCGTGGTGCAGCCGAAGTTCGCGCTTTCGGCGTTTGCGTAGTTCGGCTTCGATTTCATCGACCAGTCGCTGCAATTGGGCGTGGTCAGCAGATAACGGTCAACGACCAGCACAATCGTACCCTCGGCCGGCATCGCGCCCGCAATGGTTGCCTGATTGCCGAGCAGCAGGCCGCGCCTGCGTAACTGGCCTGCGATAGCGGTGCGGTCTTGCGCGCTCGCAGCTTCGTCGCCGGCATCCAGCGAAAGAGAGTCGCCGTAACCAACGCCGTTTTCATTGAGGAACAGATCGAGGCTTGCCACCGCGTCAGCGCTTAGCGCGTCGTTACCAGATACATCAACCACATGGGTCAGGCGCACCATGCGCACTTCATTGCGTTTTTCATTCGCCGCGCCCGAATATTGGGCTGCTGACGGAATGCAGGCACTGACCGAGACCAGCGCGATTACGCTGACCATGGCCCGAAGGGTATTATTCTGTTTCATTGCCGTGTTCCCTTTATTTCTTCAGCCTGAAACCGGCGCCACCGGCCAGCATCACGCCATTGCCGGTCTCGGCCGGTGTCGCACCGGGCCGCGCCTGGGCGGTAAAGGTTTCGCCCTTCAGATAGCGGGCAAAGTCATTGGCCGGACGCATGCCGTCGGTCGGCAAGGCAATTCGCTTGGCGTCGACCGGGCGCACGATATAGGGCGTCACGATGATCACCAGTTCGGTCTCCGATTTCTGGAAGCGGTCAGATTTGAACAGTGCGCCCAGGATGGGAATGTCCGCCAGTCCGGGGAATTTTGATACATCCTGGATTATTGTGTTCTGCAGCAGGCCGGCAATCGCAAAGGTCTGGCCGCTGCCCAACTCGACGGTTGTTTCCACCCGGCGCGTGGATATGGCCGGCACCGAAATGCCGTTGATCGAAATTGCGCCGACGTTGGAAATCTGGCTGACTTCGGGCGCCACCTTCAGGATGATTTTGCCTTCCGACAAGACCGTCGGGGTGAACTGCAGGCCAATGCCGAATTCCTTGAATTCAAGGGCGAAGTTGCCCTGGCCATCGGGCACGGGTACCGGGAATTCGCCGCCCGCCAGGAAAGACGCGGTTTCGCCGGACAGCGCGGTCAGGTTGGGTTCCGCGAGTATGCTCAAGAAGCCCTCGGTCTCCAGCGCATCGACCACGGTGTTGATGTTAAAGCGGCCGCCGGTGAGGCTGCCGATCAGGCTGTTGGTGCCGACGTTGTTGACCTGGAATTCCTTAAATGGCAGGCCGGTGAAGGGGTCTTCCACAATATTGAACACGTTGGCGCCGGTGGACATGCCCAGCAAGGCATTGCCGGAGAAGAAGGAGTTTTCCCAGTTGAAGCCCAGTTGTTTCAGGGTGCTGCGCCCCACTTCGGCAATCTTGACCTGCAGGTTGACCTGGGTCGGTGTGGCGATCTTGATACGGTTGATGACCTGCGTTCCCGCACGACCGCCAGAACCGCCACTGCTGCTGGAACTGCTGCCGGAGCCACTACCGCGCATCGATTGCGTTGCCATGGTCACGGCGACTTCCGCCTCTTCCGGCGTATTGGCGAAACCGGTCAGGATCATCATGCGGCCAACGCCCCGCACCTCTATGTCGGCGTCGGGCAAAAGCTCGTCAATGGCGGCGTTCAGCCGCGACAGATTCTGCGTCACGGAGATGTTGGTGCTGTAAATTACGTTTTCGTTGGCATCCAGCGCATAGAGCGTTGTTTCGCCCGTGCTGCGGCCAAATATGTAAATAATCCGCGGCGATTTGACCTGAATATCCGCGATTGCAGGGTTGGCGATGAAGATGTCCACGGCGGCCCGGTCAAGGCGCAACAGAACACCGTGATCGGTTTCCAGCATAATCCTGTTGTTGGAAATATCCAGTATATTAGCCGCCAGCGCGCCACTCCCGGCGCCTGCGAACAACGTTCCAGCAATAGCGAGGCATATCGCCGCCGCCGCAGGCCGCACCCGCTGCCTGAGAACTCTGGGTGCTAAAGCGGTCATTGTTCTTTCCTTTTGAACTCAATCAACTGAGACTGATTACCCTTCGAAACAATGACCAGCTGCTTGGAGTCGCCTAAATCCAGCGGCGGGCTGAGGGCGCTGACTTCGGCGTCAAAGGTATAGGTCTGGGCACCGGATATGGGCATGCTCTCGTCGCGCTCCATGCTGGCGATCTCCACACCATCGGGCCGCGTGAGGCTGCGCAGAACCAGGGACAACGTGCCGAGACGCTGAACGACGGCAACCTTCTCCGCCATTTTCGGCGTTACTTCCAAGGTCGCGGTCTTGCCGGCTACCGGCTTGTTGGTCAGGTCGTCGGTGCGCGCGTCGATGGCCAGAATCCTTATGTTCTGGAACACGGTCTCGCCCACTTGTCTGACAATGCCGTTATCGTCCGTGACCGTGTGGGTCAGCAACACATCGACCCGGTCGCCGGGGAAAAGCAACCCCGCCAGGCCGGAACTCCTGTTGATGGGAATTGTAATGGCGCGCATGCCCGGGCCCAATGCAGCAGCGACAAAGCCGCGCTCGCTGGGGGCCACGATCCGCACTCTTGTAATGGGCTCGCCGACGGTGATGGAGTGGCGGACCACATAGCCCACGACTTTCTGGACCGTGGTAGAGCCTTCACGCATGTAATTGTCACCGACATTACTGTCGGGCCATGACTGCCAGCGCAGATCCTTTGCTTCCACAATATGCCCGATGGGCAGATTAATGGAGGCGACCAGAATCTTTGGCCCGACAGGTGCTGTCTGCGCCGCTTGCTGAGGTTGATTGGCGCTGATGAAGCCCCGCGCAAGAAACGCAGCGAGTCCCGCAACAACCAATGCGACTACAACCAGTATGATCGAACGTGGGTTCATTCCTCTATCCCTCGTGCAATGCGAATTGGGGTGATTATTGGCTAAAGTGGTTAATAATGTGTTTGCCAGAAATAAAGATTCCGCCGCAAGCTATTGCGACACCGTAAGGAATCTGAAGGGGCTCTATTTCAGCACCCGCAGTGGTTTCCCCGGTGGTATCGTCGTCATGGTCCTGTTTTTTCGTATCGGGTCCGGCCCGGTCCGCCTCAATGTCGCCGGATGTCGCTTTTTTCCGCATCCGCGATCGCAGCAGAAAGACCAGGGCGAGAACGCCGCCGGCCAGCGAAGTGATGACCAGGAATCCGGCCAGCAGGCCTGGTCCGGCCCACAGCGACAGGGCGCTGATCAGCTTGACATCGCCGCCGCCCAGTTTGTTCATCGCGAACAGTATGGCGAGTACGACAAAAACGATTGCCGCGACGCCAAGTGACGCCAGCCAGGGCACCGCCACCGAAGGCGAGCCAAGCAAATTGCTGCTCAGTACGAAGGGCGGATATAAAGCCAGAATGGCCAGCGAAATCCAGTTGGGAATCAGGTAGCGCCGCCAGTCGCCGACCGCGGCGATGACCAGCAAACCAGTAAAGGCGAATAGGATTACCTGAGTCACTTTTTTCCGGCCACCCGCTCTTTATGCGTCCGCTTTTTTGCGGTTCGCCAGAACGGCCTGAGAGTGATGTTGTTCCAATCCGGGGTTCGGCGACGACTTATATGTTGCCTGATTGGCGCTGGACCCTGGAAGCGAATGGCCCCCGGCCGAAGGTTCGACCGGGGGCCACGTCGATAACTTTATCAGCGCCGCGGCATCGCCGCAGGCGCCAGCGGCTTATATCGAGGAAACCGCGTCCAAAAGCTCAGTGGAAACAGCGGTGAACATGGTCGACAGCGACTTACCAAGTGTGGTCATCGCCGCAATGGCCGCAACCGAGATCAGAGCGGCAATAAGGCCATACTCAATGGCCGTGGCGCCCTTTTCGCAGTCGCTCATCAGCTTCTGCGCGAATGTCCGCATTTTATTGGTGAATTTCAGCATTTAATTTACTCCAGCTACCAAGTTTCAATGGAGGCATCATGGCGTTGTTTCCTGAAAAAAAAGTTAACGCCGAAGAGTTCTTCTTCCGTTAAGCGATTTAAAGTGAAGAGGAATTCCCGCTCAATTTGCCGATAGATTAGCTATAATTTTAATCAATTCCGGAGCGGCGCAAGAAAATCGAATGGAATCATGGGGGAAGCTGCTGCTATGGTCTGCTGCGGAACCGGGGGCAGGGGTCACCGCTCCCTTGCGGCGGGGCACAGGGCTCGATAAAAAAATATTCAAATTTTTTCATTTTTCTCTCTCAGGGCAAAAAAACGGGGCAAGAAATTGGATAATAACAGCGATTCCACGTCTCGGGAGGCACGCCGCCGCACCCTTCCGGCAGGGGGAATGCTGGATTCTTTTGTCTCCCATGACGGAACCCGCATCCGCTACGGGGTATGGCGCAATGAACAGGCCTCCCCCGGCGGCACACCGCCCGCCACGGTCTTCCTGCTGCCCGGCCGCACCGAGTTCATAGAGAAATATTCGGAGATGATCGCCGAGCTGCTGGACCGCCGCTTCGCCGTTGTGGTGATGGACTGGCGGAACCAGGGTCTGTCGGACAGGCCGCTGGCCAACCGCTCGAAGCATTACTGCACTGATTTTGCACCGGCGGCGCGGGATCTGGAGGCGTTGCTGAAGCATTTGTCCGCGGCCGGCCTGCCCGAGCCGAAGTATCTGCTGGCACATTCCTTTGGCGGCCACCTGTCATTACGGTTCCTGCACGACAATCCCGGCGTCTTCGCCCGGGCCGTTTTCAGTGCGCCGATGGTCGATATCCGTTACGCGCCGATGCCCGCGTGGTTCTCGCGCGCACTTGTGCGCATCGCCGTGGCGCTGGGGCGCGGCGAATCATACGCGCCGCTGCAGCGCGACTATGGCAAATGGCAGCGGGGCAAAATGAATATGGCCCTGCTGACCCATGACGACGGGCGTTTCTGGGACGAGCATTATTTTATTGATCAGAACCCCGACCTGGCGCTGGGGGGCATTACCTATGGCTGGCTTCAAGCCGCCATTCATTCCATCGACCTGATTAACGCGCCTGGATACCCGGAGAAGATCGAGACGCCGATCCTGATCGTCCAGGCGGGGGCCGACCGGTTGATCAATAACGACACCCAGGCCGTCTTCGCCAGCCGTCTGGCCAATGGAAGCCTGCAGGTGATTGCCGGCGCGCGCCACGAAATGATGAAAGAGATCGACGAATACCGGGGCGCCTTCTGGCGCGCCTTCGACGCCTTTTTGGCCGTTTAAGAACCCGGCCGGGGAATTTTCTGGCCGAATAGCTGCGGCGGTCAGCCGTCGATATGTTGAACCACCCGGTGCGGATAGGGGATGGAGATGCTCTCCTTGTCGAAGGCCTCCTTGATGGCCTTGGTCATGTCCCATTTCAGGGCCGAGGAATCGCCGCGGTCGCACCAGAAACGAATCAGCAGATCAACCGAGCTTTCGCCCAGATTGCCGACCACGATCAGCGGTTCGGGCTCCTTGTGGGTGCGCGCGTCGCCGGAAAGCACCTTCCCGACCACGCCCATGGCCTTGTCGATATCGTCGTCGTAGCCGATGCCGATTTTCAATTCGATGCGGCGGGTCGTATTGTGGCTGAAGTTCTTGATTGCCGCACCCCAGATGTCGCTGTTGGGGACAATGATATGAACATTATCGCTGCTATCGAACTCGGTGGTGAACAGCGATATTGATCTCACCGTGCCGGAAACGCCGCCGGCCTCAATGTACTGCCCCACCTTGAAGGGGCGGAAGAACAGCAGCATCACCCCCGCCGCCACGTTGGCCAGCGTTCCCTGCAGCGCCAGGCCAATGGCCAGGCCGGCGGCGGCGATAAGGGCGACAAGGCTGGTGGTCTCGACGCCGAACTGGTCCAGCACCGCCATTCCAACCATGATGATGACCAGGTATTTGGCCATGTTGCCGACGAAAAGCGTGATCGTCGTGTCGATCTTGCCGGTGCGGTCCAGGGTTCTGGTGGTGGCGCGCTGGGCGATGCCCGCGATCCACAGCCCGCCCATCAATATGGCGATGGCGGCCAGCAGGGGCAGGCCAAAGTCGGTCACCGCCTGATAGATCAGGTCGTTGTATTCCTGAATATCCGTCTGGACATTTTCCATGGGCTCGTTTCCCGATATTTTGTCAGTATTTTCCTATGGCGATTTTTCAATGGCGCGTGCCCGTAGTCACCCCCGCGCCGGGGCCACACAGTCAGATCATGAGTTGGGCGAAAACGCGAAAATTGTCAAGGCGGCTACCGCAAAGGCGGCGTCTGTGGCCGATCGTCGCAGCGCCGCTCGCCGCTGGTTTGCCGTGGTAGGATGCGGCTCATTTGAACGGCCCCGCCGGCAAAGGAGGACGCCATGAAAATCCATTTTATCCTCAACGATCCGCCTTATGGCACCGAGCGTTGCTTCAATGGTTTGCGGCTGGCTTTGCAATTGCTCAAGGAAGACCCAAAGCCGGAGGTGACGATGTTCCTGATGGCCGACGCGGTGCTCTCGGCCAAGGCCGGGCAAAAGACCCCGGACGGCTATTACAATCTGGAGCGCATGCTGAAGGGCGTCGCAGCCCGGGCGCCGGTGGTGCTCTGTGGCACCTGCATGGACGCGCGCGGGCTTGGCGACGAGGAACTGGTGGCGGGAACGGTGCGCGGCACCATGCCCGACCTTGCCCGGATGACGCTGGAGGCCGACAAGGTTCTGGTTTTCTGACCCGCGACCGGCCTGCTTCCGGAAGGAGAGCACAAGATGCATATCATCATTATCGGCGGGTCGTTCGGCGGCCTCAATACCGCCTACGATCTCCGGCGCCTGCTGCCGCACCACAGCCACGAGATTACTCTGATCTCGAAGGAGCCGCGGTTCATTTTCATTCCCTCGCTGCCCTGGGTCGCCATGGGCTCGAAAACACTCGACGATATCTCTTTCGATCTGGCGCACCCGCTCAAATCCAAGGGCATCAATTTTGTCGAGGCCGCGGTCACCGGCATTGACCCCGCAGCCAGCCATGTTCATACCGGTACGGGCATCTATGATTACGACTACCTGGTCGTCGCCACCGGTCACCGCAGCGCCAACGAGGCGGTGCCGGGCCTTGGCCCCTTCGACGGACCCGGCCATTCGCTGATGTCGCCGCCCGAGGCCGAAGAGGCACGCACCACCTGGGCCGCCTTTCTGCAAGACCCCGGCCCCATGGTCGTCGGCTGCGCCCCGGGGGCGAGCTGCGTGGGTCCGGCCTACGAATTTATGTTCGAGGCGCATCACGCCCTGAAGAAGCGCGCGCTGGCCCACAGAGCGCCGATCACCTTCATCACGCCCGAGCCTTTTTTGGGCCATTTCGGGGTCGGCGGTTTTGGCAAGGCGCGGCAATTCTTCGAGGGCGAGCTGGAGCAGCGCGACGTGCGCTATCACACCTCAACGGCAATCTCGAAAATCACCGCCGACCGCGTCGAGACAGCCGACGGCAAGTCCTTCGAATCCCGCTATTCGATGATCATTCCGGCGCTGGGCGGGGTCAAGGTGGTGGCCGAGGCGCCGGGGCTGGCCAACCCCAAGGGTTTCATTCCGGTGGATGCCAATTACCGGCACAATGACTTTCCCAACATTTACGCCGTCGGGGTTGCCGTTGCCATGCCGCCGGTTGAAGAGACTCCGGTGCCGGTGAATTTTCCCAAGACCGGCCATATGACCGAACAGATGGCCCGGATTGCGGCCAAAAATATTGCCGCTGACATTCTCGGCGGCGAGAAGACCAGCCATGACCTGATGGTCGAATGCATCATGGATATGGGCGATAAGGGCGCGCATCTGGTTGCCGACCCGGTGCGCCCGCCGCGCAACAGGTCGAGCATGAGCAGCGGCAAACGCTGGCTCTGGGCCAAGCGCTTTTTCGCCGGCTATTACCTGTGGAAGCTCAGGCGCGGCGCCAACCGCAGCCCCAAATGGGTGTGGTAAGGCGGTAATGCCCGGCGTTATCTCAAGATCGTGCAGCTGACGCCTGCCTTCGCCGCCGCCTCGGCGATGACAGGGTTTTCGATACCGGCAAACAGAATTGCAATCCTTCCCGGCCGCCTCTGGCGGTCACCGCTTACCGCGCCGACGCCATCGAGGAATTTAGCCAGCGCCTCCATTTCTTTTTTGCGCAGCCGGTCGTCGATCTCATGGGCCATGCATTCGGCTGACCGCTTGCCCAGGCCAAGATCCCTGAGTTCGCCGGCGACCTGTTTGCGCGGCGAGGTGCATGCCGCCAGTGACATGGCGAGCAATAAAATTACTGCTGTGGTTGTTCTGGTCATCTGAAAGTCTCCGGTGTTTCCGGCCCCGATCGGCCAGCCATTGGTCACTAAACGACCCGGAGCAAAAATTATTCCCGACCGGGAGGCCGCTACCCCGCCTTGCGGGCTTCGCGCTTCCTTACATGGGGGTCGAGATAGCGCTTGCGCAGGCGGATGAATTTGGGTGTCACCTCAACCAGCTCGTCGTCGTTGATGTAGCTCAACGCCTTTTCCAGTTCCAGAATCACCGGGGTGGTCAGTTTCACCGCCTCGTCCTTGCCCGAGGCGCGAATATTGGTCAGTTGCTTGGCCTTCAGGGGGTTGACCTCCAGGTCGTTGCCGCGCGAATGCTCGCCGATAATCATGCCCGGATAAACATCGGTGCCGGGGGTTATCATGATAACGCCGCGTTCCTCCAGGTTGAACAGCGCATAGGGCACGGCGCGGCCGCTGCCGTTGGAGATCAGCACGCCTTCGCGGCGCCCGCCGATGGCGCCCTTGTGCGGGCCGAAGCGCTCGAACAGGCGGTACATGATGCCGGTGCCGCGGGTGTCGGTCATGAACTCGCCGTGATAGCCGATCAGCCCGCGCGACGGGCAACTGAATTTCAGTCTTGTCTTGCCGCCGGTTGCCGGGCGCATTTCCAGCAGTTCGGCGCGGCGCTGGCTCAGCTTCTCGACAACGACGCCCGAATAGGCCTCGTCCACTTCGGCCACGACCTCCTCGTAGGGTTCCAGCTTCTCGCCGGTCTCGGGGTCTTCCTGGTAAATCACCCGGGGGCGCGAGACGGAAAGCTCGAAGCCCTCGCGGCGCATGGTCTCGATCAGCACGCCCAGCTGCAACTCGCCGCGCCCGGCCACCTCAAAGGAGTCGTTGTTGCCAACGGGGGTGACGCGGATCGCGACATTGCCCTCGGCTTCGCGCAGCAGCCGGTCGCGCAGCATACGCGAGGTCACCTTGTCGCCGTCGCGTCCGGCCAGTGGGCTGTCGTTGATGGAAAAGGTCATGGTCAGCGTCGGCGGGTCCACGGGCAACGCGGCCAGGGCCTCGGTGACTTCAGGCGCGCACAATGTGTCGGCCACGGTCACCTCCTCCAGCCCGGCAATGGCGACAATATCGCCCGCCTGGGCGGTCTCCAGCGGCACCCGCTCCAGCCCCTCGAAACTCATCAGCTTGGTCACGCGGCCGACCACGGTTTTGCTGCCGTCGGGGCGCAGCGCCTTGATCGGCTGGCCGATTTTGACCCGCCCGGATTCAATGCGCCCGGTGAGCACACGGCCGAGATAATTGTCGCGCTCCAGCAGCGTCACCAGCATGGAAAACGGCTTGTCCAGTATGCCTTCGATGGCCAGCGGCGCCGGCGGCGGCACATGGGACAGAATTGTCTCCAGCAGCGGCCCCAGGTCGTCGCCCTTGACTTCTGCCTCGGTGCTGGCCCAGCCGTCGCGTCCCGAGGCATAAATCGTCGGGAAATCAAGCTGCTCGTCGCTGGCGTCCAGATCGGCGAACAGGTCGAAGACCTCTTCATGCACCTGGTCGACGCGGGCGTCCGACCGGTCGATCTTGTTGATCACAACAATCGGCCTCAGGCCCAGCGCCAGCGCCTTGCCGGTAACGAATTTGGTCTGCGGCATGGGGCCTTCGGCGGCATCGACCAGCAGCAGCACGCCGTCGACCATCGAGAGAATCCGCTCAACCTCGCCGCCAAAGTCGGCATGGCCCGGCGTATCAACGATGTTGACGCGGGTATCACCCCAGTTGATGGAGGTGCATTTGGCGAGGATGGTGATGCCGCGCTCGCGTTCCAGGTCGCCGGAGTCCATGGCCCGCTCGGCGACGCGCTGGTTATCGCGCACGGCGCCCGACTGGCGGAACAGGCTGTCCACAAGGGTGGTCTTGCCATGGTCAACATGGGCGATGATGGCGATGTTACGGATGTCCGGGCGCTGCTGTACGTTCAAGGGCGTTGCTTCCTGGTCAAAAAAAGCGCCGGCCCAACCGCTGAGCCAGCACCAGCGAG
The DNA here is from genome assembly GCA_022574255.1 of Pseudomonadota bacterium. Taxonomy (GTDB): domain Bacteria; phylum Pseudomonadota; class Alphaproteobacteria; order Sphingomonadales; family SMXR01; genus JACZSK01. The sequence continues at coordinate 726 of JACZSK010000052.1, read as the reverse complement.
AAATTACCTCCATTATACCGAATTGCGGACGGCAGGCTTCAGCGTCCTCCCGACTCTGTCGGGATCGGGGCTCAGAATGACAGCCCGACAGCATTGCCTGTGTCCATGCGCAATTGCCGCCCATGGGCATGAACCCACTACAATCAAACCTCGGAGCCACCTCTGCTCAGGCGACGCCTGGGTGACGAGGGTCGTGGCGGCTGAAGATGCTCAATGGGAGGTCACGCTCGGAATGGAGACTCTTCGCATCGGCATTGTCGGCGCGGGACGCAACACACGCCTCCGCCATATTCCAGGCTTCCAGGCCATCGAGGATGTGGAGGTGGTGGCAGTCTGCAATAGGAGCCGTGAGTCCGGCCAGCGCGTGGCCGATGAATTCGGCATTCCCCAGGTCTATGACCAGTGGACGGACCTGGTGCAGTCCTCCGAGGTGGACGCTGTGTGCATCGGCACGTGGCCCTATCTCCACTCTCCCGTGACCCTGGCCGCTCTGGGGGCAGACAAGCACGTCCTCACCGAGGCCCGGATGGCCATGAACGCCGACGAGGCCCACGCCATGCTGGCCGCCTCTCGACAGAAGCCGCATCTGGTCACGCAGGTCGTGCCGGGACCGCTCACGCTCAAGTTCGACCGAACTATTCAGGAGCTCATCGCCGTCGGCTACTTGGGCGACCTGCTGGCCATCGAGCTCTCCAGCGCGTCCGGGAGGTTCATCGACCCAGAAGG
>JACZSK010000051.1 GCA_022574255.1 Pseudomonadota bacterium | reverse complement strand
GACCTGCAATAGAACTGGATTCGACTGGAACGGACCTATAAGCGATCTGGAATCTATCTGGATCGGACCTGCATCCAAGGGAGCGGACCTGGAGCCGCGTCTCAAACATCAGATAAAACGTGGATCAAGCCTTCCCGCCCTTTATTTCCTCAGCCGCACGCCGGGGCCGCCGCCGTTTTCGGAAATGAATTCGACGCCCGCCCCTTCAAGGGCAAGCTTAATTGCCTGAAGATTGTTATGAGTTGGCTTGCGGCGGCCTTTCTCGAAATCTCGAACGGTGCTCAGGCTAAGGTGCGCAGCTTCACCCAATCTGCCTTGAGACCACTCGACGAGTGCTCGTCCGGCTCGGCATTGTTCGCGCGCAATCATGGTATCCGGTTAGACGATCGCAAGAAATTGTCAATACTCAACGATATTCGTTGACATTTATGGCCAACGCTTTACGTTTATTATCAACGAATATCGTTGGCTTAATTAAGTTACAACGGAATAAACTGTCGTTCTGCAAGCGTCCCGCAGAGGTGTTGTAGCACCCCTACGAGACTAACCAAACCAACCTATATCGGAGGTCGGCATGGCTGATCACACACGTACCACAATCCACACCAGTAACAGACGGCGATTGTTCGCCAGGGCGGAAATCCTGCCCCTGAGGGGCGACTCATGAGCGGAAGCGAGAAAGATCGCCTGGAAAAGGGTCCTGCTGCTGCCGAGACCGGCGCGGTGAGCGGCGAGGAAGGTCGTTCGGAAGAAGCCGAACCGACCGCATACGATCTCATCAAGGACATGTGGGTGGACGACCACGAGGTGAAAATTTACCAGGAAGTGATGAGGCGGGAGAAAAAGCCTGGCGGTCATCCTGACCTTGAGGACATCGACGCCATGGAGGAGCCGCTTTACCGGCTGATCGGGGCGGTGGCACTATTCGAAGACCTGAGCCTTGTCTTTCGCCGTGAGAGTACGCCACGGCGTATGGGGCTCTCCTTCCTGGCGCGGGCCATGAACCGGGAAGCAGAGCGGCTCTACCGCCTCTATCATGGCCACCCGCCCAAGTATTCAGAATGATCAGGCTGAATTCAATGTTTGACGGGCTGCAACAGGCGCTCGAAAGCTACTTTTGGGACAACCAACCGACGCCCCAGGCGAACGGTCGGAATTTCTCCGCGCCGCGCCGCCGCATAGGCCGACGAGCGACCGATGCCGAGCAGGCGCGCTGCCTCCTCGATCGTATAAACCGCCGCTTCGTCGTGTCCTTGCATGGGGTCGTCCTGTCTCCGTATCGCTTGACAATTGGCATATTTCTACATATTTAAAGAAATAATGCAAGGAGATTCAAACAATGACCGAAACCAAACGCAAACCCGGAAGACCCGGTCGGCCTCGCACGGTCGGCGAACGCGTGCCCCTGGGCCTGCGGGTAACGCCGGAGCTTAAGGCCAAGCTCGATAGTGCGGCCAAGGATAGCGGGCGCTCGCAGAGCCAGGAAGTGGAGCTGAGGCTGGAGCAATCACTCAGGTCCGAAGGGACTCTCTATGAGGCGCTCGATCTGGCCTATGGGCGCGAACTGACGGCGGTTGTTTTGACCCTGGCCAGAGCCCTTCACTTCACTGGAACACGAACAGCCTTCGTGAGCAAGTTCACCGAGGAGGGAATCGAGAAGTGGATGTCAAATCCCTATGCCTTCGATCAGGCCATAAGCGCCGCCAATGTTGTGCTTGAGGCCTTTCGGCCAGAAGGGAAGGTTGAAGTTCCGACGCATATTGCGCTTGATTTTAGCGGCCTGACGACGCCCCCCGACAAGCTGGGCAGGGACTTTGGGAAGAATGTTCTGGCGGCGGTCGAGAGGCCTCCGCAAAAGCGCGAAGAATGGGCGCGCCCCATAGCTGAGCGGCTGGCCAAGAGCGAAGTGAAGATCAGGATTAAGCAGGAAAGGACGGCGGGCGGTCCCAAAACAGAGAACTAGCTATGAAAGGCCATGTCCGCAAGCGCGGCAAAAATGTCTGGGCGGTCGTGCTCGATATTGGGTATGACGAAGCAGGAAAGCGGCGGCAACGCTGGCATTCTGTTCGAGGCACCAAGCGCGACGCAGAGCGCGAACTTGCCCGCCTGATTAATGAGATGAATACCGGCGCCTATGTCGAGCCATCCCGGTTATTGGTCGCTGACTATCTCAAGGATTGGCTCGCCGATGCAGCAACGCGGATTGCCGCCAAATCAGCCGAGCGCTACCAGGATATGATCGAGGGCCACATCTCTCCGGCCCTGGGCAATATCCGCCTCGCCAAGCTGAAACCCCTCCATATCCAGCGTTTTTACGCGGATCGTCTGGCCTCGGGACGGAAAGATGGCACCGGGGGCCTTTCGGCCCAGTCGGTGTTGCATTTCCACCGCGTGCTGCATAAGGCGCTTGAGCAGGCCGTCATGTGGCAACTTCTCATGCGCAATCCAGCCGACGCCGTGCAGCCGCCGCGCCCCGAGCGGCAACCCATGACCGCGCTCAATGACGATCAAACAGCAGAACTGCTTAAATCCCTCAAAACCACGCGGCTCTACAAACCGGTCGTGCTTGCAGTCTCTACCGGCATGCGGCGGGGTGAGATTCTGGCGCTGCAGTGGAAGGAAATCGATTTCGAAAACGCACAACTCAGCGTTTCCCGCTCGCTGGAACAGACCAGGAAGGGCCTGAATTTCAAGACACCCAAGACAGCCAAGAGCCGACGGCGTATCGCGCTCCCTGGCGTCACGCTGCGGATGCTAAAGGCGCATAAGATGTCACAGACCGCCGAGAAGCTCAGGCTTGGCCCGGCGTACCAGGACAACGACCTGGTTTTCCCCCGGCCAGACGGCGCACCGTGGCGCCCGGATACCTTTTCGACGGTGTTTGCCGCCCATGTGCGGCGTTACAAGCTTCCTCACGTACGCTTTCACGACCTCCGCCATACCCACGCGACCCAGCTCCTGAAACAGGGCGTGCATCCGAAGATCGTCAGCGAGCGCCTGGGCCACTCGAATATCGCAATCACCCTCGACACCTACAGCCATGTCCTGCCTGGCATGCAGGAGAGCGCAATCGAGGCCCTTGATGCTTCGCTTACAGCGGCGATCGAGGGTGATGGCTAGCGGCAACTTCAAAAGGGCCTGCTTTTGATCCTAAGCGGTAGTTGAAAATTGTTCTCGATGTCTGCTTTTGACCCAAAGCAGACTCTTTCAAACTTCGACGACCCGCATCCCCCCTGTGGCGACCTAACCAACAATCACTCCCCAAATACTCTGTTCAGCAGCGCCCCAAGCCTCACCCCGGCCTGCTGCATACGCTCTTTGACCGGATCCCCGAACCGGCGCCATAAATGCATTCAGCTGGAGCGCGTAACGACCCCCCCACAACGTCGGCACTGGACCGTGGAGGTTCCGCCCGCCGAACCGAACCCAAGGGTCGTGTCGATGACCCTGAAGTCGTGGAACCCCAGTAGGCAAAGTAGGCGACCGACCATACCGGCCAGCCCGCCAACGCGCCTCCTCACCGGGCTACCCGCGATTTACACCGAGGCCGCTTCGTCATCTTATTGTTCTCTTTATGATGTTGGTCGATTCCATTCCCAATCCCGGGGATATCCTGTCACTTGAACAAGACTACCCAGCGATCGATCTCATGTCACGTTCCGGGTTGGCTTCCGTCGGCGAGATGATGGGTGTGCGGCTTGCATGGCCGGGCGCATTTCAATACGCCACCGACCGGCCCCCGGTATACTCTCTGATCGACGGAGAGAAGCGATGCTCTACAGAGTGCTGGCCGATGTGGCGGTGGCGGTTCACGGGTTGTTTATCGTTTTCGTCTTTTTTGGCGGTTTCCTGACCTTCCGCTGGCCCAGGGTGGCCTGGGTCCACGTGCCGTCGTTTCTCTGGGGCGGCGCGATCGGCCTCTTTGGCTGGATCTGTCCGCTGACTTATCTGGAGAATGACCTGCGCGTCAAAGGGGCGGCGGCGGGCTACACCACGAGTTTCGTCGAAGAATATGTGCTGCCGCTGGTTTATCCGGAACGGTTTTTCGGCGGTTTCCCGAGAAGCGGTTTTATCGTCATTGGCGTCTTTATCTTGGCTTTGAACGCCGTCCTCTACTGGCGGCTTTCGACCCGCCTGCGCCCGCGAGCATAGAAGCGCATCAAATGCGGCGCCTTCGCTTGAATTCTGGACAGGACGACGAATTGCCAGAGTCCGCTTTTAGCCAGAGGCGGACGAATTCAACTCCGAGTCTTGTTGAATTGCGCTGAACTTCGGGTTCCAATCCACAGCGGGGTCAAAGCCGGGAAAAGAAACAGAGCTACGGACAAAACTCTCGTTGGCTGCCAGGATGCCTCAGGGGCGAACAGGCAATGTCACTCCGATGAGCCGTTACCTGGCACGACGCCGTGGATCACCCGTGTTGCGATCGCATAGAGCACGAGCGCGATCACCACGACCGCGACATATCCCAAATGCATTGAAAGCAGCATGGCGAGGATAGCGGCGTTGACTGAAGCGCATCCGTTGACGCCCCAGGCCCATGGCGTCAGCGCGGGGTCCGCCCGCCTGACGAGAGTGAGGCCGAGCGGGAAAGGCATCCCCATGAAGAAAGCCAGCGGCGCGATGAGCGTCAGCGAAACGAGCGCGCGTCCCCCCGTCGGCAGCCCCGAAAGCGCGGCGAAAACGGCCGGTGCAGAGAGGAGATGGGCGATGGCGACGAGCGCCATGCCCGCAACCGCCATGTCGATGGCCGCGGTCGGCCGCTCGATGCCGAAGCGGGTCGTTATGAGCTGTGCAAAGCGCTCCGACACCCTGGCGCCAAGCCCGGCGAAGACCAGGAACCCGGCGAGAACGACGGCAAAGGCGTAGCTCGGATGCCCGAGGAACAGAATGAACTTCTGGATGAAGGCAATCTCGATGAAGAAAAAGGCAAATCCGATCGCAGTGAAATAGGCAGCTGTGCTCCAGGCCAGGGAGCCACGTCCCCTCGACAGGCCGCCTAGAAGCAGGGGCAGCAGGACCAGCACGAGACTGATCAGCAGGGCCTGGCCGAGCGCCCCCATCAGCACGAGTTCGCCGAGTTCGAGAAGCGCAGCTCCTCCGGCCGAGCGCATCGCCAGCAGCTCGGGCAGGCTGCGCCAGCGGAAAAAGTCGTGAAAATAGGGTCGATTATCGGTAGCGGGCGCGATGTCGAACTTGTAACGCTCGACGAAGGCGGCACGTCCCGGCCCGGTCAACGCCTTTGCGGCATCAAAGAACACCGGATCGGCGAGGATGTTGAACCGGTTGGCTTTCTCCCGCAACATGCCAGGGTAATAGGCGAGATCAAAGGATCGCGCCTCGGCGAAGGCAGCGGTCGCGGCGATGTTCTGGGCGGAGACCGGATCGCGCCCCACTAGGAGTGTCGTCGTCGCGATCCCGCGGATGAGAACGAGATGATCGGCCGGGCTCGTCGCGCCTCGCCGCTCCAGCGCCGCAAGCGCGGTGAGAATGAGCTTGAGTGCGCCACGCGGGGGCAGTTTTAGCGCCTGGGTGAAGCTCAACCACCCGCCGGGGCGCAGGCGCCGGAGCTGGAGCGTGATCGCGTTCACCGTAAGCAGGTAGCTTTCGTTAAGACCATGTGCGCCCGCGCTCGACCCGGTCACCTCGACGACGATGATGTCCCACTGGCGTTCGGTGGCAGCCAGGAAGCCGCGAGCATCGGCGACATGTAGCGTGACTTCGTCCCGGTCATAGAGGTGCCCGGCGAAAGCAGCGTAGTCGTCTCTCACCAGTTTCACCATGTTCGGGTTCGGCTCGACCGCGTCAATCCGTGCCGCAGTGTGGGCGAGCGCCTGCGCGACCAGCCGCCCGCCACCCGCGTTCAGCACGAGGACGTTGGGCCGGTCCATGAGACTGTAGACGAGCGCGTTGGTCATATTGCGGAGATAGGCCGCCGGCGTCCGCCCCGCATTCGCGTCGATCGTCGTCATGGCGTCCGCGTCGGTGAACACGGCGATTTGCTCCGGCGGCAGGGCGGGCGAGTTCAGGCTCAGACCCGGGGCGCTGCGGAACGGAACCAGCGGGCTTTCGACCACCGAGACGAGCCCCAGCGGACCGAACCGCTCCAGCACGAGTTCGGCGCCCGTCACGTTCAGCGCCACCGGCAGCCCCTTGTGCTCGGCAATCCTGAGCGTCATCCACGAGGTCGGCGCCAGCACCCATCCGGCGGCGGCGAAGAGCATGATCCCGACCCCTGCGACCGTCCGGCAACGATCGCCGTCTGCAGCTAGCCCGAACGCCGCGGCGATCAGGCCGAGCACCAAGACCGCCGCGAGATTTTCGACTGGCGATAGTGCGGAGAGCGCGAAGACCATCCCCAGCGCGCCGACCGCGGAACCGAGCAGGTTCCAGAAATAGACCCGCCCGACCGGGTCCTCGCGCCGCAGGAAGGCGATGCCGATACAAGCAGCGCCGGCAGTGAAAGGAACAACCAGCACCAGGTAGATGGCACCGAGGTTGAGGAGCTGCCAAGGGTTCCAGACCAATTCGAGCGCATTGAAGGGAACGCGCTGGGCCAGGAAGAACGCGACTGGGCTCGCGACGGCGAACGTCAAGGCGCAGGCAGAGAATACTGCGTCGAGCCGCGGCTCGACAACTGAGCGCCACAGCGCCAGCGCCGCGCCGCTCACGCCGAAGCCCAATAGCGCGATGCTGATCGCCAAGAAAGCGAAGTGATGCCACTGGATGATCGCGAAGAGCCGTGTGAGCAGAACCTCGTAGGCCAGCACCGCGGCGGAGATCGCCGCCAGCGCGATGAAGCGGGTCATTGTTTCGCGCCCGTGAACGGCACGAAGCGCACCGGTAGAAGCTGCCGGGTACGGACCTGGCCCGAAGCCGTTTTCTCGATCATCGTGAGATGCTGCACGGCGAAGGCGCCGCCAACGGGAATGACCATGCGCCCGCCAGGCTTCAACTGAGCGACGAGCGGCGGCGGAACGTGGTCCACCGCGGCCGTCACAATGATCCCGTCGAACGGTCCGCATTCCGGCCAGCCGTGATACCCATCCGCGATCTTGGTGTGGACGTTCTCCAGGCCCAGATCGGCAAGCAGCGCTGCGGCGCGTCGGCCCAGTCCGGAAATGATCTCAATCGTGCAGACGCGCGTGACCAGCGGCGCGAGGACGGCCGCCTGATAGCCCGAGCCGGTCCCGATCTCAAGCACCACATCGCCTGCCTCGGTCTCCAGCAGCTGCGTCATCAGCGCGACGATGAAGGGCTGGGAAATCGTCTGGCCGTAGCCGATCGAGACGGGCCGGTCCGCATAGGCGATGGCGCGCTTCGGTTCAGGCACGAAAAGATGCCGTTCAACCTCGCCCATCACATCGAGAACCTTGGTCGCAATGCTGCCTGCATCGAGGATGTTCGGCAGCCCACGCGCATGAGCCTCGACCATCCGAACCATCTCGGCTCGCTCGCCCGCATGCTCGTTGATCGCCTCAGCATGTGCCGCCGGGCCCGCGACCCTCGCCGCCACCAGGATCGCGAGCGCCGCGAGTTTCCCAACTCCGATCAGCTTGATGAGCCATCTCATGGGCTGTTCACTCGCAGGAAAAGAGCGGTTCTCGACCTCAACAGTCTGCTGGGCAAAGTAGCATGTGTGTTCAGGCGCGTCGAATCGATGGGACCGCTGCTGCTTTCGTCCGAGTTGATTTGACAATCCCACAAAAAGGGTCCGCTCTGGACGGGAAGCAGACGTTATGAGCCTCCATACAGTAGCTTTTTGGGCAGTTTCTTCCGACCTACTGCGGACATTCGCGGATTGCTTCTAGGGTCGAATTCCGGGAACGAATTCCGGGAACAGCATATATTTTCTCTGGAATCACTCCGCCGCCCCGCCGCGCGCACTAAACGACTCCTCCGAATCTGACCTGATCCCGCGGCCCGCTTACGCCGCGCCCAGAAAGACGGGCCGGCGCTGCGCGCCCCAGGTGCCGGGCACGGCCTCGAAGACGCCGGAGAGCGGCGCGCTGCAGGCGATGCAGGCGCCGGTCTCGTCGAGCCGCCAGTCGGAGAGCACGTACCAGTCGCGCTCGATCAGGAGCGCGCCGCAACTCCCGCAATAGGTGGACTGGCCCTCGGGGTCATGGATATTACCCGTATAGACATGGGTGAGCCCGGCCTCGCGGGCAATCCGCCGCGCCTTGATGAGGGTCGCCGACGGCGTCGCGGGCGTGTCGCGCATGCGCCAGTCGGGGTGGAAGGCGGTGAAATGCACGGGCACGTCGGGGCCCAACTCGTCCGCCACCCAGGTGGCAAGCGCCTCGATCTCTTCCGCTGAATCGTTCGCGCCGGGGATCAGGAGCGTCGTGATCTCCAGCCAGCAATCAGTCTCGTGGCGGATATATTTGAGCGTCTCCAGAACCGGCGCCAGCGCGCCCGAGCACAGTTTCCTGTAGAAATCCTCAGTGAAGCCCTTGAGGTCAATGTTGGCGGCATTCATTTGCCGGAAGAACTCGGCCCGGGGTTCCGGCGTAATGTATCCGGCCGAGACCACCACGGTGCCGATCCCCAGTGCCTGGCAGGCTTCGGCCACATCCACCGCGTATTCCAGGAAAATGACCGGGTCGTTGTAGGTAAACGCCACCGAACGCGAGCCCGTCTCCATCGCAGCCACGGCGATGGCGTCGGGCGAGGCCCGGTCCATCAGCCGGTCATCGGCTCTCGCCTTGGAAATATCCCAGTTCTGGCAGAACTTGCAAGTGAGATTGCAACCCGCCGTGCCGAAGGAGAGGACCGGCGTGCCAGGCAGATAATGGTTGAGGGGCTTTTTTTCGATCGGGTCGACGCAGAACCCAGAGGACCGGCCATAGGTGAACAGGCGCATTTCATCGCCCGCTCGGCCGCGCACGAAACAGAGCCCACGCTGGCCCTCTCCCAGCTTGCAGTAGCGGGGGCAGAGGTCGCACTGGATACGCCCGTCGTCGAGCCGGTGCCAATAACCCGCCGGTGCCCCTTCAAGATCTGTGGTCCCGGACATATATGAAATATAGGAAGCCCCGGCCCGGCGCGCAATGCACGCCGGGGTTTCCCCAGGACGAGGAGAGCCATGCATGAATGAGACACGCCCCCCCGCGGTTGCCGGGCTCTTTTATCCGGGCCAGGAGCCGGGCTTGGCCCGCGAGGTCGCGGCGCTCATGGCGGCCCAGGCCTCCCCGGACCCCGGGGCGCCGCCCAAGGCCATCATCGCGCCGCACGCCGGCTACGCCTATTCGGGAGGGGCGGCCGCAGCGGTCTTTTCGACGCTGGCGCAGGCGCGTGGCACGATCGAACGGATCGTGCTTCTGGCGCCGGCGCATACCATGCCCCTTCAGGGGATCGCGGCCCCGGCCGCGACGGCCTTCGAGACGCCCCTCGGCACCATGCCGGTGGACAGGGACGCTTTGGCCCGGGCGGGGAAGCTTCCCTTCGTCGTCGAGAGCGATGCGGCGCACGCCAGCGAGCATGCAATCGAGGTCGAACTGCCTTCCTGCAGGCGGTGCTGGACCCGGTTGGCATCGTGCCTTTCGTCGTCGGCGGAGCCCGCGCCGAAGACGTGGCGGAGCTTTTGCATCTCCTCTGGGGCGGCGAAGAGACGCTAATCGTCGTCAGCTCCGATCTCTCGCATTATCACCTCTATGACGAAGCGAAGCGCCTGGACGCCGAGACCGCCGCGCATATCGAGGCGTTTGAGGGCGCGACGCTTACCGGGAGAAACGCCTGCGGCTACCTGGGCATCCGGGGGCTGCTGATCGAAGCGCGCCGCCGGGGCATGCGGATCGAGCGGCTGGCGCTTGTCAATTCGGGCGATACCGCCGGTGACCGGAGCAGGGTCGTCGGCTATGGCGCCTGGGCGCTGTGGTAGTGCGTTTGCGTGTGCTCGCCGGCCTAATTGATTCTGTCAGCGCTGTGAGCGGAAGTATCAGGTCCCAAAACGTGCTAAGATATTTGTAAAGTTGGCGCCTGAATTCAGGACTGTGCCAACGGATTCAGGACAGAAAGGGGTCAAAACTCAGCAGGCCGGTATGAAATGGGCTCCGACAATTGGATTGGCGCTCAGCCTCGCATTTCTCCTGGTGCGGACGGCGGCAGCTGCGCCTGTGGCTCAGATCAAAATAGACGGTCCCATCGGGCCGGGCGTTTCGTCTTTTGTGAGCGACGGGATCAGGGACGCTCAAGGCAGAAATTACGCCGCCATCCTGCTCATAATGGATACCCCGGGCGGGCTCGACAGCTCGATGCGAGAAATAATTCAAGCCATCCTGGAGTCGCGCGTTCCGGTTATCGGATACGTGGCGCCGAGCGGCGCGCGGGCGGCGAGCGCTGGCACCTACATTTTGATGGCATGCCACATTGCGGCCATGGCCCCGGGTACGACAATCGGCGCGGCAACGCCGATCGCCATCGGCGGCGGTGCACCGGGACCGAGCGAGCCTTCCGGCTCTGAGGACAGTTCGGGCGCAAAAAAGCGCCCGGGCCTGGAAGATAAAATCATCAGTGACTCGGCCGCCTATATGAGAGCTCTTGCAAAAATGAGGGGTCGCCCGGTTGACTGGGCGGAGAAATTCGTGCGCGAAGCGGCGAGTGTCTCCGATTCTGAGGCCCTTGAAAATGGAATCATCGAATTCACCGCTGCGTCAGCGCGTGACCTCTTGATTCAGATCGACGGGAGAGTGGTAACGATCGACGATAAGGATTGGGTGCTCGAGACGATGGAATCAGACGTGATTGTCGTCCAGCCCACTTGGCGCGATGATTTTCTTGCCTTTATCACCAACCCGAACATCGCCTATCTGTTGCTGCTTATCGGGATTTACGGGTTTATTTTCGAATTTTCAAATCCCGGTCTTATCGTGCCAGGGGTTGTCGGGGGGGTGGCCCTTATTCTTGGGCTCTATGCTCTACACCTCTTGCCGGTCAATTATGCCGGGCTCGCCCTAATCGGGCTCGGCCTTGCGCTCATCACCACCGAGGCTTTTCTACCCTCCTTCGGTGTTCTTGGAATTGGCGGGATTATTGCATTTGTGCTGGGGTCCATTTTGCTTTTCGACACGGATATTCCAGGATTTCAGGTGTCGGGATATCTCATCGGCTCGGTGGCGCTGGTCAGCAGCGCCCTGGCGCTTCTCTTTATGGCGATGGCTGTCCGGGCCTGGAAGCGACCGGTTGTCATCGGCGTAGGCGAGATGCGCGGCATTGAGGGAACGGTGATCGATTGGAAGGGGCGAGAGGGGCATGTTCAAACCCACGGCGAGGTGTGGATGGCCAAGAGCGCCTTACCCCTTGCCAAAGGGGAAAAGGTGCGCGTAAAGGGCCGTGAGGGCCTGCTGCTGGAGGTCGAGAGCGCGCCGAAGCAGGAAGGAGAATCATAATGGAACTTGTCTCGGATCTTTTTTTCTCGGTCTATCTGCTCATTTTCCTCGCACTCGGGCTTGTCCTCTATGCTCTCCGCGTTCTCCGGGAATATGAGCGAGGCGTCATTTTTCAGTTGGGCAGATTCTGGAAAGTCAAGGGACCGGGCCTCATCATCGTCGTTCCCGTCATTCAGAAGATGGTGCGGGTTGACCTTCGCACATCCGTCCTCGACGTACCGACTCAGGATGTCATTTCGCGCGACAACGTGTCGGTAAAGGTCAACGCGGTGGTCTATTCACGGGTCGTCGATCCGCAGCGCGCCATCATCGAGGTCGAAGACTACAAATTCGCCACAAGTCAGCTCGCCCAGACCACATTACGCTCTGTGCTGGGACAGCACGAACTCGACGATATGCTGGCGAAGCGCGATGAACTCAACAAGGACATTCAGACGATTCTTGACGCCCGGACGGATGCCTGGGGCATCAAGGTATCAAATGTTGAACTCAAGCATGTGGATCTGGACCCCAGCATGATCCGCGCAATCGCCAAGGAAGCCGAGGCCGAGCGCCTGCGCCGGGCCAAGGTAATCTCGGCCAAAGGCGAGGCACAGGCGGCGGGGAAAATCCTCGAAGCGGCGGAGATTTTGTCCAAGCGTTCCGAAGCCATGCAGATCCGGTATTTGACGGCCCTGCAGGACATTGCCAGCGAACACACCTCGACGATCGTATTTCCCTTCCCCCTCGATCTGCTGCAGCGGTGGCTAGGACCACCGGCAAGTGGTGTCGACCCAAACGCTTCGCCGAAGGACGGAAGCTAAGGATCACGTCAGCATTGTCACGCCATTAGCATAACCGATTCACGGGCCATCGGCCTGGGGGACCTTTCGGAGTGGTGGCATTTCATGGGCAAGCGGGCGTACCTGCGCCCACACATATAAATATATTTATCAGAAATTTTGTCGGAACGGCACTCGCGAAAGAGTCCGCTTTGGGCGGGAAGCGGACGCTTTCGTTTCCCCAATTTCGCGTAGTGAAAAGAGTCTGCTTTTAGCCAAAAGCAGACATTGAAGATTTTTGTGCGGAATGCATTTATTGTTGCGGGTAATCTTCTGAATTCGCCATTCGACGGAACCTCTTTATGCCTGAACTAGATGATGCAATCGAACTGCTTGGCCATAACAAATCTCCTAAACGACGTAGCGGAGCTAAGCGCCTTAGGAAGCTTAAGGACCCGAGCGCTGGACCTCACTTACTCAATGCTCTGCAACAGGAAATACAGGACCCACGGACTTGGGAGACTCAATACCAAATGATCATGGCAATCGGTGAGTGCAAATACCGCGAAGCGTTGCCTTTTCTTGAAGAACTTTCTGGTCGGAAATTTGAGGCCACAATGGTCTACTTGGCGCTAGGTGATGCTCTTCTTCGTCTTTCATTTCGCCATGAAAACGATGTCAGCCGTGCTCTTGAATTTATGGACGGTGACAATCCAATGCTCATCGATGGAGCCCTAAGGGCGATAGCAGTTCTAAGAATGCTGCCCAAAGAGAACGAGATCAAATCGATGGTCGCGTTTGCTAGGGCTTTATCGCTAGACGATGGTCGGCGATTTTGGGTTGCCGCCGCTGCCGCTGGATGGGTTATGCCCGAAGTCAGAGAGTTTCTCTCCGAATGCGCAGAGTCTCCCAGACAGGATTTACAGGAAGCCGCAGAGTATTCGCTGGCGGGAAAGTACAAGAATTGGCATCCCCTTTAGAGTGAACAAACTGCTACTCGACATCGTCTATCATCTTAAGAACGAACGGCGATGCCGGAATAAGCCGCGCACCGCATGCACTGCTTCAGCAACAAGAAAGAGTCTGCTTTGGGTCAAAAGCAGACATTGAGAATAGATCGCAAATAACTGTTTTCGGCGCAATGCGTCCAGTGAAAATCTCTGGCGCTTCTACCGCTTTCGGTTGCTGGGGCCGTTTAGCGCTATGGACTGCCGGAATTTTCAGCGGCCTCGGCGGCCTCGGCGGCCCGGGCCGCACGGGTGTTTGCGATCACCTCTTTCAGCGCCTCATAGCCACGGGCGCCCACCACCACCTCGTCTCCGATGACATAAGTTGGGGTTCCGTTGATACCCAGTTCGCGGGCGAGAAACATATTGGCGCGAATGGAATCGGTAATCCTGCCGTCTTTCATGTCGGCAGCCAGTTGCTCTGTGTCCAGCCCGACGCTGCGCGCCGCCTCAAACAGGCTGGCCTCGCTCAGGGGCATTGGCGCGGCCATCGCCGCCTCGTGAAATTCCATGAATTTGCCCTGCACCGCCGAGGCCATGGCCATGCGGGCGGCAATCAGCGAGCCCGGCTCTTCCCCGGGTACGTCCTTCACCGGAAACTGCTTGTAAACGACGCGCAGGTTGGGGTCCTCCGCCAACAGGCGCAGCACATCCTTGTGGCCGCGCCGGCAATAGGGGCATTGGTAATCGTAAAACTCGGCAATGGTGACATCGCCGTTCAGGTTGCCCATGGTCACCGACACGCCGTCGCGCTCGATGCGCGCGCGGTTGGCCCTGACCGCCTCGCGCATGGCCACCTGTTGGGCCTCTTGCTCGCGGGCCTGGAGTATGCCGATGGCTTCAGGAAGTATCTGCGGATTTTCCAGAATATAGGCGCGCACCAGTTCGCCGATGGCGGCTTTTTCGGCATCGGTAAAGGTCTCATCCCTGGTTTCCTGGGCGCTGGCAACGGCGGCCGCGGGCAGCAGGCAAAGCACTATAAGCGCTGTGAATTTCTGAATCCGAAACATAGTTATATCCAATGTAATTAAAGAGTTAGCGCCGTCTCTTGCCGCGTTGCTTATGCGCTTGGGCTTCGGCCAAAACGGTTATATCCTGGGCCCGTAACCAGCGCGGCGAGCCCGTGGGCAGGTTCTCCGTAGCGCGCTTGGCATGCATCATGGCGTCGCCCAGGCGGTGTTGCAAAAGAAACATTTCCGCCGTGGCGTAGCTGGCGTAGGCATCAAGCCCCGAGCGCGAATAAGCCACCGCAAGCTGGCGGAATCCCAGGTTGTTAAATGGGTCCAGCGCCACCGCCAGTTCCAGAACCCGGATCGCCTCCTTGTCCAGTTCCGGGTCGTCCATGGAAACCAGCGCATGGCCCAGCGATGTCAGCAGCAGGGGTTGGTGCGGCATCAGCTCTGCCATGCGGCGATAATAGGGGAGGGATTCTGCAACCATGCCGTTTTCCAGATAAATCTGGCCGGTGATCTCATTATAAAACGGATCGTCGGGGAATTCCTTGACCAGGCTGCGGGCTTCCTGCAGCGCCATTTCCCAGTTCACTTCGCGGTCATAGGCATAGATGCGCGCGTAACGCGCCACCGGGCTGGTGTCGCTCACCGGGTATTTTCTGAAAGTGACACGGGTGGGGAGCACATATCCGGCGAGCTTTGCCTTTATGCGCTGGAATTCCGCCTCAAGCGCCGGGTCGGTCTCGGTATTCCAGTAGGGTGATCCCTCGACATTATGGCGCAGGCGCGCGATGCGATCGCCGGTCAGGGGATGGGTCCGCACATAGGGATCCTGCCTGATCTGCATGATATATTCCTGGCCACGCAGTTTTTCGAAAAATTCGACCAGCCCGCGGCCAGACGTGCCAGCGGCTTTGAGGTATGTCGCCGCAGCCTGGTCGGCGGAGGCTTCCCACACCCGGAGATTTCTAAGCACCAGCCGCTGGGCGGAGGTCTGGCCACCGAGGATCAGGCCTATGCCCGCGTCGGGCGAACCGGCGGCAATCGCGGCAACGCCCAGCAACATGCTGATAATTGTCATCGCGGTCGCCCCTCGCGACAGATCACCCCTGCTGGCGTCGTGGCCAATGGCAATATGGCCTGTCTCATGGGCGATCACGCCCAGCAACTGGTTGGCATTGTCGGAATTCATGATCAGGCCGCTGTGCAGAAAAATATTTTGCCCGGCCGCGACGAAGGCATTCATGGTGTTGTCGTTGATCAGATATATGCTGATCGCATCGGGCTCCAGCCCGGCGGCCTCAAAGATGGGCGTCGACAGCTTGCGGATAAATATCTCGGTCTCGGCATCGCGCAGAAATTGCTGCGCCATGGCGACGCGCAGCGTGCCGGGGCCCATCAGGCCCCAGGTCATCGCCGCCATAATCAGCAGAATTCGGGCAAATATTCTCAACGAATGCTCCGAGAGTGCTGCAAAGCGCGGCGCCCGCTTCAACGCGGACTTACTAACCGCACAAGGCGCCGATCAAGGCTAAGACCGGGCGCATGAACGGTCAATGAACAAATCCGTGTTCCCGGGCGCCCCATTCGTTTACGAGGAGCGTTGCCACCAGCCGCGCTTGGTCTTTTCCTTGCTGGCCCCGGCGATCGGCGCGGATTTCTTGGTCCCGGCCTTTGCGGGCTCTGGCTGTGGGGCCACCATTTCCGGTGGCGAACCGTTCCCTGCGCCGGTTGCTTTGGGCGCCTTGTCGCTTTTTCCGGTCTTTTCAGGTTTTTCCGCCCCTTTGGCTTCTTTTACCGCGCTTTTTGCTCTGGTTTTGCGGGCCGGCTTTTTCGCGGGCTCGCCAGCTTCCTTCGCCGCCTGCTTGTCTGCCTTGGCCTCACCCTCGTCTGTCCCGGCGTCAGTCTTTTCGGCCTTTTTGACAGCCGTTTTTGCCGGCGCCCGGCGTGCGCGTTTGGGCTTGTCCCCGGCCTTGGCGCTGGCTTTGGCGCTGGTCTCGGAGACGGTCTTGGTCGCAGTCTCGTCGGCCGCAGCAGGTTTCCGGCGCCGCCGGGAGGGTTTTTCCCCGTCAGCTTTTGCCGTGTCATCTGCCGCGTCGTTTGCCGCATCTATTGCCTGCGCCGGGGCCGCTTTCTGCTCGGCGCTGTCTTCACTTGTTGTTGCAGCGGTATCAGCGCTTGCCGTGCCGTCCTGGGCCGCTGCTTCCGGCGCCCCCGCCGCGGCTGCCTGCGTCTGCTCGGTGTTGGTCTCGGCACCGGCGGCAATTGCGGCTCTCCGCCGACGTCCGCCCCGGCGTCCCCGGCGGCGGCGCTTGCGTGGCTTGTCTTCTCCATCGCCGTCTTGTCTGGTCACACTTTCGGCGGCTTGCGCCGGCGCTGCATCCGTGGCATCCGTGGTATCCGTGGCATCCGTGGCATCCGTGGCAGCGGGGGCAACGGGGCCCTCGGACCTCTGTTCCCTGCCGCGCCCGCGCCTGCCTCGTCTGCCCTTGTGCGATGCGTCGCGGTCGTTTTCAGCGCGCCGCGCCGGTTGGCCGTTGGTGTCCACCACGTCGGTGATCACTTCGCTGACTTCGCCGCCATCTGGCGCGGTGCCGGTGCGGGTCATTTCGTAATGGGGCGGCACCAGTCTTTCGTCGGACTGAACCACGATCTCCAGGCCATATTTCCGTTCCATCTCGTGCAGGCTGTCGCGCTTGGCATTGAGAATATAAAGCGCCACTTCGCCGGGCACCGACAGGCTCAGTCTGGAACTGCGTTCGCGAATGCCTTCTTCCTCAAGGGCGCGCAGCGCATGCAGGGCCGAGGATTCAACGGTTCGCGACCGGCCCGTGCCGTCGCAATGGCGGCAGGCCACGGTGCTGGCTTCAACCAGGTTGGGGCGCAGGCGCTGGCGCGACATTTCCAACAGGCCAAATTGTGAGATACGGCCCACCTGAATGCGGGCGCGGTCAGCCTTCAATGCGTCTTTCAGCCGGCGCTCGATTTTGCGGTTGTTACCGCGATACTCCATGTCGATGTAATCGATAACCACCAGACCCGCCATGTCGCGAAGCCGAAGCTGGCGCCCGACTTCGTCCGAGGCTTCCAGGTTGGTCTTCAGCGCTGTCTCTTCAATATTATGCTCGCGGGTCGAGCGCCCGGAGTTGACGTCGATGGAAATCAGCGCCTCGGTGGGGTTAATCACCAGATAACCGCCCGATTTTAGCCTCACCACCGGGTTGAACATGGAATCCAGCTGTTCCTCTACCTGATAGCGGTGGAACAGCGGAACCTTCTCGTCATAATGCTGCACTTTCTTGGCGTGGCTGGGCATCAACAGCTTCATCAGCGTCTTTGCCGCCTTGTAAGCCTCCTCGCCCTCGACCAGAACTTCGTCGATGCTGCTATCATAGAGATCGCGTATCGAGCGTTTGATCAGGTTACCCTCTTCATAGATCAGGGCAGGGGCCACCGATTTGAGGGTCAGCGCCCGGATGTCTTCCCACAGCCTGAGCAGATAATCATAGTCGCGCTTGATTTCGGCCTTGGTGCGCTGCAGGCCCGCGGTGCGGATGATACAGCCAATACCCTGCGGCCCCTTCAGGGAACTGAGAATGGTCTTCAGCTTCCTGCGGTCGGCTGAATTGGATATCTTGCGGCTGACCCCGCCGCCGTGGGTGCTGTTGGGCATGAGTACGCAATAGCGGCCGGCCAGAGACAGATAGGTGGTCAGCGCCGCGCCCTTGGTGCCGCGCTCTTCCTTAACCACCTGCACCAGCAGGATCTGCCGGCGCTTGATAACTTCCTGGATCTTGTAGCGGCGTTTCAGGCTGCGCATGCTGCGGCGCATGCGAATGGTCTCCGCCATTTCGTCTTCGCCGGCATTATCGCCGTCTTCACCGTCGCCATTGGCATTATCGCCGTTTTCGTTATCGCCGTTTTCGTCGCCGCCATTGGCATCCGGGTCATCCGGCGCCTTCAGCCCCAGCGCGTCTTTCTCGTCGTCAGCTATGGGGCCGGCGTCGGGGTCGGCTTTCTCATCCGGTTTTTCGGCGTCGCCGTCTTTCTCGACCGCCTTGGCTGCTTTGGTGGACCTGGTGGATTTCTTCTTGCCCTTGGTGGTTTTTTCCTCGACTTCTTCGTCCTCGGCATCGCGGGCGCTGGCCGCGCGCTCTTCAGCCAGCAGGGCTTCGCGATCGGCAATGGGAATCTGGTAATAGTCGGGATGAATTTCGCTGAAGGCCAGGAAACCGTGCCGGTTGCCGCCATATTCGACAAAGGCGGCCTGCAGCGATGGTTCGACGCGGGTTACTTTGGCGAGATAGATGTTGCCCTTGATCTGGGCCTTGCTGGCGGACTCGTAATCAAATTCTTCTACGCGATTGCCGCGGATGACTGTGACGCGCGTCTCCTCTGGGTGGCGCGCATCGATGAGCATACGTGTTGTCATTATAATATTCTCCGATAGGCGATGAGCGCCGCTTTCTCATATCGCTGAGGCCCATAATCATGGGAGCGCGCCGGCATCGCCGTAAATTGTTGCTTGTGTGTCGAACCCGTACTGATCGCGGCAGCCGGCCCGACAAATGGGCGCGGCGGCTTGCTGCCAGGGCCGCATGCGGCTCCGGCATTGCTGTGATACTGGCAACGGGGTTCATCATTTTCTAAAGGTTCTTTGTACTCTTCATCATAATCTGGATGTAACAAGCCGGGTTATGGTAAGCCGGATTTAGTGTCCCGGCTGTCCGGCGCGGGTTCCGCACCCGCATTCGGCGTCAAATCCTGATCGCCTGGCCCTGTTCCGGATCGCTGTTTAGGATCATTGTGGAGCAGGGCGAAAAACTGGTTAAATCGATCAATAATGCTAACCTAATGGCAGGCTGCGCGAGTTACAATCGCTAACTATCATTGATACTTTGTTTTTTCAGTCTAATGGTTATGTTGCGGCAGTTAAGATATTGTTAACCACGAGGGTCGCAATTTAGGCGGAATCAGGTTCCGGAACGGGTGTCAGCGCCCATTCGGTTCCCGTTCGGGCTTTGGGAGAAAACAACAGCGTGTATCAGGTGTATCGAATTCTTCGCAAAAACGTTGCCACGATGCTGGCGGCGCTGGTGCTGGGCTTGTTCCTGCCCGGTGCAATTTCCGGTGCGGTACTGGCTGCCGAAGCCACGGTCTCGGGTCTGCGCATTGGCGAGAGCGCCGGTGCGACGCGCTTTGTTATCGATATCGACGCCAAGGTTGATTACCAAATTCTGATTTTAGCCAACCCGGCGCGGGTCGTGATTGACCTGCCTGAAGTCGACTGGCGCGTCGGCGGCTCGGGCGCTGGTCAGGGGCGGGGACTGATCGGCAAGTACCGTTACGGGCTTTTCCGCGCCGGCGTCTCAAGGCTGGTTCTGGATTTGACCGGACCGGCGGTTGTTGATCGCACCTTCGTTCTGGAGCCCCAGGGCCGATTGCCCTTCCGGCTGGTTTTCGATTTGAAGGCAACCGACGGAAAAACTTTTGCCGCCTCGGTCACGCGCAGCCGCCGCGGGAAACCTCGGGTCGAGACCGTGACCGCGACCGCAAGCCGGCAGCCGGAATTACGTAACAAACCCAAGCGGGACCGCAAGATCATTGTCATTGATGCCGGCCATGGCGGCGTCGACCCGGGCAACCTGGGCGTCATCGGGGTTCCGGAAAAGGTTATCGTTCTGAACATGGCCCGGGCGATCAAGAGAGCCATAGAAACCAGCTCCCGTTACGAGGTGGTGATGACCCGCGACCGCGATATTTTCGTGCCGCTGAAACGCCGGCCACAGATTGCCCGCGAGGTGCATGCCGACCTGTTTATCTCGGTGCATGCGGATTCGCTGAACACCAAGCTCAAGAAGAACCGGAAGGTTCGCGGCGCAACGGTGTACACACTCTCGGAGAACGCGTCCGATGCCGAGGCAGCGGCACTGGCCAACAAGGAAAACAAGGCGGACCTGATTGCCGGCATTGACCTTGCAGCGGAAACCGATGAAGTGCGATCGATCCTGATCGACCTGGCGCAGCGCGAAACCATGAATTATTCGGCGCAGTTCGCCAATTACCTGCTGCCCGAGTTGAAGGAGCGGATTTATATC
>JACZSK010000050.1 GCA_022574255.1 Pseudomonadota bacterium | reverse complement strand
CATGGGTTCAAACATCGTGCCAGTATGGCACCCAGGAATCTTAGCAGGTCCGTTCCCTGGCCGGGATAAAATCCGTCGGCGTCACGGGTGCCAAAAGCCAGCAGCCCCGGTGCCGCGTTCTCGCCGGTCCGCAAGCGCACCAGTGCCTGGGCTTTAATCAGCGGCGCGGCGGGGCCAAACAGCATGGTTGTGGCAGTCACTTCAGGCCCGCGTAAAACCACCACTTCCTGATCGCCCAACAGGCGGTCTGTCCCGCCCGGTTCCAGCCGAATAATATCGTCCGCCTGTTCCCGTCCGGCCTCGCCGCCTGTCTCGAAACCAATAGCGACCGCATCGACGCCAAGCGTGACCGGCCAGTCCCGCGCCACCCGGTGCAGAAGTTCGTTCAAATCTTCGGCGTCGAGAATGGATAGCGCCGCCTGATGGATCTTTTCCTGGTTGGTCAGGTTGCCGCGCGCGGTGTCGATCAGGCGGCTCTGGTGGCTGCCCAGGTCCGATAATATCTGTTGCAGCCGCAGGACCTGGAAGCGTTGAAAATCGCTGACCACCGGCCCGCCGTGAAGCTCGGGCGGGGTCAGCATCTCCAGCAGTGCGGGGTTGTCCTCGAGGAAATTCGGATGACGTTCCAGATAGGCGCGCACATCAGCGGCGCTGGTGCCGGGTTTGCCCACCAGGCTGCGCGATCTGGCCGATCGTTTTCTATCACCGATACCGCGGCTCAACAAACTTCTCCTCGCATGCCGCTACTTCGACATTGCCGGGGGCATTGCTCAAGTTTCGGCGCCGCTGCAGGGTCTGGCGCCGGCTAGAGAATAGACTCGCCCGTGTCCTCCCAATCCTGAATGAAGGTCGCCAGGCCCTTATCGGTCAGCGGATGGTCAAATAATTTTCGCAATACATCCGCCGGGATGGTCGCCACATCCGCCCCGATCCGCGCTGCTTCCAGCACATGCATGGGGCTTCTGACCGACGCCACGAGAATTTCGGTCGCGAAATCGTAATTATCGAAAATCAACCGGATGTCCTCGATCAGGGCCATGCCGTCCTCGGAAATGTCGTCCAGCCGTCCGACGAAAGGAGAGACAAAGGCGGCGCCGGCCTTGGCCGACAGCAGGGCCTGGGTCGCGGAAAAGCACAGGGTGACATTCACCATTACGCCATCGTCGCTGAGCGTCTTGCATGTTTTTAACCCGTCAACGGTCAACGGCACCTTAACGGCGATATTTTTTGCGATGCCGGCCAGACGCCTGCCCTCTTCCAGCATGGTCTTGTGATCGGTGGCCACGGTCTCGGCGCTGACCGGTCCTTCAATCACGCCGCAGATTTCCTCGATGACTTCGAAGAATTTCCGCCCGCTCTTCTTGATCAGCGAAGGATTGGTTGTGACACCGTCCAGCAGGCCGGTTGCCGCCAGTTCTTTAATGTCGTCGATGTCGGCGGTGTCTATGAAAAACTTCATCGGGTTTCCCTCTTCGTCGGATGATGCGCCGCGGTCAAAATATTGCCGCGGAACCACGCGTGAATTGTGTCCTCGTTCAGCCTCAACTATGGTGCCAATCATGCTGTTGATCCACAGATTATTTTCACGCCCTCGCAAGCCCCCCGGTTACGGGAGTGCCCCGGTTGAGTGATCCTGCAAACACCGGGGGCGCCAGTGCCGAAGCGGGGAGGGTCAGCGTGTTGCTGCCGCTGCCTATCCCCACGCCGCTCGACTATGCGGTTGCCGGAGATATGCAGGGAGAAGCGCCGCTGCCCGGCCAGTTTGTTTTGGTGACGCTGTCCGGCAAGCCGCGCATGGGCGTGGTCTGGGACGAGGATTCGCCGCTTCAGGCGGGCAAGAAGCCCATCGCCGCGGCAAAGCTGAAGCCGATCGAGGATATTCCGGATTTGCCGCCGCTGCGCGCAAGCAACCGCCGCTTCATCGAATGGGTGGCCGATTATACGCTGACCTCCCCCGGCGTCATTTTGCGCATGACCATGAGCGTACCCGGCGCATTGGCGCCGCCGCCGGTCAAGACATTCTATTCGGCTGGTGGGCCGCCGCCCGCAAGGATGACACCGGCGCGAGAGGCGGTGTTGAAATATTTGGAAGGGAAAGCCCCGGCAAGCACCGGGGACATCGCGGCTGGCGCAGGGGTCGGCACGGGCGTGGTGCGCGGCCTGGCCAAGGCAGGCACTTTGCTGGCGGTGACCAGGCCAGTTGATGAGCCCTTCGAAGTTCCCGACCCCGATTGTGCCGGGCCGGAGCTGACCGAAGCGCAAACCGAGGCGGCGGGCGTGATAACCGGCCTGGTGCGGAAGGGCGGGTTTCAAACGGTCTTGCTCGACGGCGTCACCGGCTCGGGCAAGACCGAAGTCTACCTGGAAGGTGTGGCCGAGGTACTGCGTTCGCCAACCGGCCAGGTGCTGGTGCTGTTGCCGGAGATTGCGCTGACCGCCCAATGGCTGGGGCGGTTCGAAGCGCGCTTCGGCGTGCGCCCGGTGGAATGGCATTCCGATCTGGGCAGCGCCGGTCGGCGGCGGGCCTGGGCTGCGGTGCAAAGCGGCCAGGCGCGGGTGGTGGTGGGCGCACGCTCAGCGCTGTTCCTGCCCTTTCCCGCTCTCTCGCTGATTGTTGTGGATGAAGAGCATGATTCCTCGTTCAAGCAGGAAGAGGGTGTTCTCTATAACGCCCGCGACATGGCCATTGCCCGCGCCATGCTGGAAGAGCATGTCATAGTGCTGGCCTCCGCCACCCCGGCGCTGGAGACCATAGCCAACGCGCAATCGGGCAAATATATCCACTGTCATCTCAAGGAGCGTTACGGCGGCGCCAGCATGCCGGACATACAGCTTATTGATTTGCGCGAGGAGCCGCTGCCGGCGGGGCGCTGGCTGTCGGCGACTTTGGAACGCGCCATTGCGGAAACGCTGCAGCGCGGCGAGCAGATCATGTTGTTCCTGAACCGGCGTGGCTATGCGCCGCTTAATCTTTGCCGGAAATGCGGCGAGAGCATCGAGTGCCCCAATTGTTCGGCCTGGCTGGTCGAGCATCGCTACCGCGCTGAGCTGATGTGCCACCACTGTGGCCACGCCATGCCGGTGCCACGGGAATGTCCCACCTGCGGCGGCGTGGATACGCTGGCGCCCTGCGGCCCCGGCGTTGAGCGGCTGGAAGAGGAAGTGCGCACATTTTTCCCCGAAGCGCGCCTGTTGGTTATGACCAGTGATACCGCCCACGGCCCGGCGGCGGTGGCACGGCAGGTGGCGCTGATCGAGGAAGGCGCCGTTGATATCATCATCGGCACGCAAATCGTCACCAAGGGCTACCATTTTCCCAACCTGACACTGGTCGGCGTGGTCGACGCTGATCTGGGTTTCAAGGGGGCCGACCTGCGCGCCGCGGAGCGTACCTACCAGCAACTGGCCCAGGTGGCCGGGCGAGCCGGGCGCGAGGAGCGGCCGGGGCGGGCGCTGCTGCAGACCTATATGCCCGAGCATCCGGTGACCCAGGCGCTGCTGGCCGGTGACCGCGATGCCTTTGTGAAGCGCGAACTGGCGCTGCGTCAAGCGCAGTCCATGCCGCCATTCGGACGGCTGGCGGCCATTCTGGTGACCGGCCGCGAATTGGACCGGGTGGTGGATGTGGCCAAAGCATTGGCGCGTTCGGCGCCCCGGATACAGGGTGTCCGGGTGCTGGGACCGGCGCCGGCGCCTCTCTCAAGGCTGCGCGGACAGCACCGTTACCGCCTGTTGGTCAATGCCCCAAAGGGCTACCCGATCCAGCGGATGATTCGCGATTGGCTGGGTCGCAGTGGCCCGGGCAAGGGGGTGCGGGTGAAAGTCGATATCGACCCCTATTCGTTTCTCTAGGCCGCCGCCTTTGGCCTATTCCAAGTGCTTGTTTTTACATCGGAAACCAGGCCGAAAATTCGCTCAAAAAAGGCGGCTCCGCCCGCTTGCAACCCCCCGGGCAACGTGCTAGGTATCCCGCGCGTTTCGGGGCTTTCCGCTGGTCACAGGACCATAGGAGCAACTTGAAGCGGGAAGAACAATGACGGGTGAGCGCCGCGCTGGCGACATGCCCCCAGAGGCCAAAGGAAAGCCGCAATTGTCAGCCGATAAAGCACTGGTGACCGGTATTGCAGGACGCTATGCCGTGGCCCTTTTTGATCTCGCCCACGAGGGCGGGTTGCTGGAGGAGGTCGAGGGCGACCTGGTAAAGGTCGCTGCGTTGCTGGAACAATCAGACGAATTTTCCGGGCTGGTCGGAAGCCCGCTGCTGAGCCGCGCGCAACAGGCGGCGGCCCTGGAGACCGTGGCGGATCAACTTGAACTTGGTGTTCTGACCGGGAAATTCCTCGGTGTACTGGCCGCCAACCGCCGTCTTGGCTACCTCGCTCAAACCATCGCCGGGTTCCAGAAACTGCTGGCCCACAAGCGCGGCGAAGTGACCGCCGAAGTTATTTCCGCGCAGCCGTTGAGCGAGGCGCAGAACGACGCCTTGAAGGCCAGTCTTAAAGCGGCTGTTGGCCGCGAAGTTACTTTTGACAAACATGTGGATGAAAGCCTGCTCGGTGGTCTGGTCATCAAGATCGGATCGCGCATGGTTGATTCCTCACTAAAGACCAAATTGCAGAATCTCAAAGTATCGATGAAAGAGGTTGGATAATGGATATCCGCGCGGCTGAAATTTCCAAGGTCCTGAAGGACCAGATCGCCAGCTTTGGCGTCGAATCCGAAGTCTCCGAAGTCGGAGAAGTGCTGTCGGTGGGCGATGGCATCGCCCGCGTCTACGGCCTGGACAACGTGCAGGCAGGAGAGCTGGTCGAGTTCCCCGGGGGCGTCAAGGGCATGGCCCTGAACCTGGAGGCCGACAATGTGGGCATCGTGATCTTCGGTGAAGACCGGGGCATCAAGGAAGGCGACACCGTAAAGCGCACGGGCGACATCGTCGATGTGCCGGTGGGCAAGGGCCTGCTGGGCCGCGTGGTCGACGGGCTGGGCAACCCCATCGACGGAAAAGGCCCGATTGAAAGCGACGAGCGGCGCCGGGTTGAGGTCAAGGCGCCGGGCATCATTCCGCGCCAGTCGGTGCATGAGCCCATGCAGACCGGCCTGAAGGCGATCGACTGCCTGGTTCCCATCGGCCGTGGCCAGCGCGAGTTGATTATTGGTGACCGGCAGACCGGCAAGACCGCCGTCGCCATCGACGCCATTATCAACCAGAAGGGCATTAACGCCAGCGACGACGAATCCAAGAAACTTTACTGCGTCTATGTGGCGATCGGGCAGAAGCGTTCGACTGTGGCGCAGATCGTCAAGACCCTGGAAGACGCGGGCGCCATGGAATATACCATCGTGGTTGCCGCCACCGCTTCCGAGCCCGCACCGCTGCAGTTCCTGGCCGCTTATTCGGGCTGCACCATGGGCGAATATTTCCGCGATAACGGCATGCACGCCCTGATCATTTATGATGATCTCTCGAAGCAGGCGGTTGCCTACCGGCAGATGTCGCTGTTGCTGCGCCGCCCACCGGGGCGCGAGGCTTATCCCGGAGATGTGTTCTACCTGCATTCACGCCTTTTGGAGCGCGCCGCTAAAATGAACGCCGACAACGGCAGCGGTTCGCTGACTGCCCTGCCGATCATCGAGACCCAGGCCGGCGATGTCTCGGCCTATATTCCGACCAACGTGATCTCAATCACCGATGGCCAGATATTCCTC
This sequence comes from Pseudomonadota bacterium, assembly GCA_022574255.1. Classification (GTDB taxonomy): domain Bacteria; phylum Pseudomonadota; class Alphaproteobacteria; order Sphingomonadales; family SMXR01; genus JACZSK01. The sequence continues at coordinate 14,853 of JACZSK010000050.1, read as the reverse complement.
GAGACCGAGCTTTTTTACCAGGGCATCCGCCCGGCGATTAACGTCGGCCTGTCTGTGTCGCGCGTTGGCTCGGCGGCCCAGGTAAAAGCCATGAAGCAGGTCTCCGGCTCGATCAAGCTGGAACTGGCCCAATACCGCGAAATGGCGGCCTTTGCCCAGTTCGGCTCGGACCTGGACGCATCCACCCAGCGCCTGCTGAATCGCGGCGCGCGGCTGACGGAACTGTTGAAGCAGGATCAGTATTCGCCGATGCCGGTGGCCGAACAGGTGGTCTCAATCTTCGCCGGGGTCAACGGCTTTCTCGATGGCATCGAAGTGACCAGCATTACCCGTTTCGAGCATGCCTTTCTGACCGAGATGCGCAGCAAGCATGCCGGACTGCTGGACACAATTCGCGATGAACAGATGCTCTCGGACGACACCGACAAGAAACTCAGGGATATTTTGGGCAAATTCGCCAAAGCCTTTGCGTAAGGCTGGCGGTTGACAAGGCAGGGACGGTTTCCCGATGGCGAACCTCAAAGACCTTAAAACCCGGATCCAAAGCGTCAAGTCGACGCAGAAGATCACCAAGGCGATGCAGATGGTCGCGGCGTCAAAGCTGCGCCGGGCGCAGGAAGCAGCCGAGGCGGCGCGGCCCTATGCCGGGCGCATGGCGTCCGTGCTTTCCGGCCTTGCGGCCAGCGTTGCCGGCCAGCCCGGCATGCCGCCCCTGTTGGCGGGCACCGGCAGGGAAGACGTGCATCTGGTGATCGTCGCCACCTCCGAGCGCGGGCTGTGCGGTGGCTTTAACTCCAATATCGTGCGCGCCGCCAAGAAGCGGATCATCGCCCTGCAGGGCGATGGCAAAACCGTCAAGCTCTTGTGCATCGGCAGGAAGGGCGTGGCGCAATTGAAGAGCCAGTATGGCGCGCTGATCGTTGATACCGTCGATTTGAGCCACGTGAAGAGCCTTGCCTTTGCCGATGTTCAGCCCATTGCCGAGCGGGTGCTGGCAATGTTCGGCGATGGTGAATTTGACGTTTGCTCGGTTTTCTATGCCCGTTTCAAGTCTGCCTTGACCCAGATTGTAACCGAGCACCAGTTGATCCCGGCGGCGATTTCCGGCCAGGCCTCCGGCCAGGATGATGACGCGGGCACCAATGACGCGGGCAATGAGAACGGCGGAGAGACGCCGCCGCCGGACCTCAAGGGTTCGATTTACGAGTATGAGCCCGACGAGGAGGAAATCCTGCAGACCCTGCTGCCGCGCAATCTGTCTGTGCAGCTGTTCGGCGCGCTGCTGGAGAATGCCGCCAGCGAGCAGGGCTCGCGCATGACCGCCATGGACAGCGCCACACGGAATGCCAGCGATATGATTGATGCCCTGTCGCTGAAATACAACCGCACCCGTCAGGCGGTTATTACCAGCGAATTGATCGAGATTATCTCGGGCGCCGAGGCCCTGTAGGGCGCCGGATGCGCGGATGTGCGGAAGAATTTGAGACAGGAGTGAATGAAAAATGGCTGAAGCAAAAAATATTGGCCGCGTGACCCAAGTGATCAGCGCCGTTGTCGATGTGCAGTTCGAGGACCAGCTGCCCGACATCCTGTCGGCGCTGGAGACCGAGAACCAGGGCAACCGCCTGGTTCTGGAAGTGGCGCAGCATCTGGGCGAAAACACCGTGCGGTGCATTGCCATGGATGCCACCGAGGGCCTGGTGCGGGGGGTCAAGGTTACCGATACCGGCGCACCCATCATGGTTCCCGTGGGGCCCGAAACCCTGGGCCGGATTATCAATGTTATCGGCGAGCCGATCGATGAGCGCGGCCCGATCAAGGCCAAGATGTATGCGCCGATCCACGCCCCGGCACCGCCTTTTGTCGATCAGTCGACCGAGCAGGATATCCTGATCACCGGCATCAAGGTGGTCGACTTGCTGGCGCCTTATATGAAGGGCGGCAAGATCGGCCTGTTCGGCGGCGCCGGCGTGGGCAAGACCGTGCTGATCATGGAGCTGATCAATAACATGGTGAAGGGCCATGGCGGCCTCTCGGTTTTTGCCGGGGTGGGCGAGCGCACCCGCGAAGGCAACGACCTGTATTACGAGATGATTGACTCGGGTGTCATCGACCTGGAGGGCGAATCCAAGGTGGCGCTGGTCTACGGCCAGATGAACGAGCCGCCGGGCGCGCGCGCGCGGGTGGCCCTGTCCGGCCTGACCCTGGCCGAATATTTCCGCGACCAGGAAGGCCAGGATGTGCTTTTCTTCATGGACAATATTTTCCGCTTTACCCAGGCCGGCTCCGAAGTCTCGGCGCTTCTCGGCCGCATGCCGTCCGCCGTCGGTTACCAGCCGACATTGGCCACCGAAATGGGCGCCCTGCAAGAGCGTATCACCACCACCACCAAAGGCTCGATCACCTCGGTGCAGGCGGTCTATGTGCCCGCCGATGATCTGACCGATCCGGCGCCGGCCACCTCCTTCGCCCATCTTGATGCGACCACGGTGCTGTCGCGCCAGATTGCCGAGCTGGGCATTTATCCGGCTGTCGATCCGCTCGATTCGACCAGCCGCATCCTCGATCCCAGGATTGTCGGCGAAGAGCATTACGGCATCGCCCGCAATGTGCAGGAAGTGCTGCAGCGCTATAAGTCGCTGCAGGACATCATCGCCATTCTGGGCATGGATGAATTGTCGGAGGAGGACAAGCTGATAGTTGCCCGCGCCCGCAAGATCCAGCGCTTCCTGTCGCAGCCCTTCCATGTGGCCGAAGTCTTCACCGGCACGCCCGGCGTCTATGTTGAAATCGAGGACACCATCAAGGGCTTCAAGGCGATTATTGCCGGCGAATATGATCACCTGCCCGAAGGCGCATTCTACATGGTCGGGACCATCGAAAAGGTGATCGAGAAGGCTGAAAAAATGGCTGCGGAAGCGGCTTAGGCGCATCGCGGGGTCGTCCCGGAAGCAGCCCAGGAGAATGACGGATATGTCAGACAGCATACATTTCGAGCTCGTTTCGCCCGAACGTCTGTTGATGGACATTGCCGCCGCCAGTGTTGTGGTGCCGGGCAGCGAAGGCGATTTCACCGTCCTGCCCGGTCACGCGCCGGTCATGTCGACCATCCGCCCCGGCGTCGTTGAAGTTATGGAGACCGGGGGCGGCGAGCCCTCGCGGCTGTTCGTGCGCGGCGGTTTTGCCGAAGTCACCTCCGAGGGCCTGGTCATTCTGGCTGAAGAGGTGATTGTTCTGGCCGACGTCAGCCGGGAAGAACTGCAGCAAAAGGTGGCCGATGCCGGGGAAGATGTCGAGGATGCCAGGACCGATGAGGAAAAGCGCCTGGCAATAGAGGCGCTGGCGCGCTTGACGGAACTTGCGGAAGCCAAGAGCTAGACTCTCTATCCTCCCGCCACCTTTTTCCTGAATCGATCCACCAGTTCCGTATAGAGCGCCTTCTTGAAGGGCACGATGGTTCGCGGCAGGTCTTCGATCGCCAGCCATTTCCAGGCACTGAATTCCGCCTGGCTGGTGTGAATGTTGATCTCGCTGTCCGCCCCCAGAAAGCGCATCAGGAACCACAGTTGTTTTTGGCCGCGGTAACGGCCACCCCAGACCCTGCCGATCAGCTCCTCGGGTAAATCATAGGTCAGCCAGTCGCTGGTGCGGTCGATGATCCGCACATTGCGGGTACCGATTTCCTCTTCCAGTTCGCGAAAGGCCGCGGCCTCGGGGTTCTCGCCCTCGTCGATACCGCCCTGCGGCATTTGCCAGGCTTTACCCGGCGCATCGATTCTCTGCCCGACGAAAACAAGGCCTGCGGCGTTCACCACCATCATCCCGACACAGGGGCGGTATGGCAACATCTTCAAGTCGGGCATTTCAAAAACCGCCTCAGGGCCGCACAATAGCCGTTACCGGAGCAAGATTGATGCCTCGCTCCGCCAGGGTCATGCTCCAGGCAGCAACCCGGGCGATGGTCACCGGATAGGCGCGGCCTATGCCCAACGCTGAACCGCGGGCGCGCGCCATGTCTTCAAGTTCCGCCAGGTAACGGTCAATTTCACTGCCCGCCGCGACGTTATCGATATAGCGCGAGTTCGAGACTGTCGGCACGCCGTAAGAACGGGCCACGCCGGGGATGATGGTGGCGCCGGTTGTTCGCGCGTCGACGAATATCACGCCACGGCGCTGAAGGTCGGACATGAGCGGCCTGAGAGATTCCTCCGATGCGGTGAAGCGCGACCCCATGTCGTTCATCAGGCCCACATAATTTCCGAAGCGCGACATGACATAATGCAACTTGTCGATATTTTCCGCAGGCGAAAGCGAGGTCAGCAGGCTGTGTGGCCCGGGATCGTTAACCGGGTAGTCCAGGGGTTCCATTGGCACCATGACCAGCAATTCATGCCCGGCCCTGCGCGCTTCGACGGTCCAGGTCCGCAGATTCTGCCCGTATGGAGAAAAGGCCAGCGTCACCTCCGGTGGCAGGTTGGTGATGGCATCTTCGGTGGTGCGCCTGTTCAGACCCAGCCCACTGATGACGATGGCGATTCTCGGCCTGCTCGTGGTGTCGCTGTATTCCAGCGCATGAACGCGCCAGGGCTGGCGTCCGCCCCGGGTCACCGGTATGGGGCCGTACGGCCCCTCCTCAACCAGGTCGGAAGTTCCATTTTCAGCTGGCGCGATCAAGAGACTGCCGCCTGCCTCGCCCGCCTCGCCGGCCGGGCCGCCGCTGGTCTTTATGGTCGGCGCGATGGTCGGCGCGGGCGCATCCGACATGCTCCCCAGGCCGGGCATTGGCCCCGGGTCTTCATCGATGGCGCTCGGGGAGGCCTGCTCCGCGGCAGTTTCCGACGCCGCGATTGTCGCTTCCTTTACGGTCTCATCGCGCTCCGGGTCGGGCTCATAAGATATCTGAAGCCAGGCAATAACGCCGACAAAGACGCTCAAGGTTACAACCCAGGCAATGACGAGATTGCGCATACTATTCTTCCCCTGGCCATTTTCACGGCCACTTACGCGGCGTTGCCCCGCATAGCGGGCGGGTCCGCGTTCCGGTAATACCCCCTAGTTAGCGGCCAGCTTCTGGCTCACCCCTATAGCACCCTGCAGCAGATCAAGGGCATATTTGAGTTGGTAGTCGACCCGCTCACCGTCTTCCTCGTTTTTTGCCGCCAATTCCAGCGCCGGCCGGCTCAGGGCCTCTTCCTTTTCGCCAACATCGTCGCCGTTGCCCGCTTCATTTTCAAGGTGTCCGCGAAGATCGCTTTCGCGCCGGGCTCTGAAACGGTTGTCTTCATCACCATTGAGCGGTCGCTCAACAAAAATGTCAGGCTCGATGCCCAGGGCCTGGATGGAGCGGCCCGAAGGCGTGTAATAGCGCGCCGTCGTAAGCCGCAGGGCCATTTCCGGGCCCATCGGGATCACCGACTGAACCAGCCCTTTGCCGAATGTCGTGACTCCCAATACGGTGGCGCGGCGATGGTCCTGCAGCGCACCGGTCACGATTTCCGATGCCGAAGCGGTTCCGGCATTGACCAGAATGACGATCGGCAACCCCGCCGCCAGATCTCCACGCGAGGCATCCCAGCGTTCGTTGTCGCGGGGTTTCCGCCCGCGGGTCGATACGATTTCGCCGCGATCGAGAAAGATATCCGTCACTTCAATGGCCTGATCCAGCAGCCCGCCGGGGTTGTTGCGCAAATCCAGCACATATCCCTGCAGATTGTCGCCCAGGTCTTTCTGTATCTCGCGCATGGCGCGGCGCAGATCCCGCGAAAGTTTTTCATTATTGAAAGTGGTCAGCCGCAGGTAACCGATACTGCCGCGCTCGATCTCATGGCGCACGGCGCTGATGATTATGATCTCGCGCACCAGTATGACATCAAAGGGCTTGTCCTTGCCTTTGCGCACAACGGTAATTGTTACGGCGCTGTCCACCGGACCGCGCAGCAGACTGACCCCCTCGCTCAGGGTCATGCCGACAATGGTTTCGCCATCCGCATGGGTAATATAATCACCGGCCTGCATGCCGGCGCGGGCGGCCGGCGTGCCGTCCATGGGGGCGATGACACGCAGAACGCCGTTCTCCAGGGTCACCTCCATGCCGACGCCGCCATATTCACCGCGTGTCTGCACCCGGTTCTCGCGGAAATCCTCGGGCCCCATATAGCCGGAGTGGGGGTCGAGACTGGCCAGCATGCCCCTGACCGCGGCTTCGATCAGTTCCTTGTCATCGACCTCTTCCACGTAATCCGTGCGCACCCGCTCGAACACTTCCGAGAACAACAGGAGTTGCCGGAATATATCGGTATTTTGTTCCTCGGCGGAAGAGACGGGCACCATCACAATGAATGCCGCAACAACAATCGTTAAGGGAAACCGAAACATTATCCACCAGCCTTTCCAGACCCTGCAGTCAACCATGGCAGGGGATTAACGGGGTCGCCATTGCGGCGAATCTCCAAATATAATTCGGGCCCGGCCTTATCACTTTCCTTCCCGGAGTCAGCTCCGGCAAGGCCGTCACCCATAACGCCAACCGGTTCTCCGGCAAGTAACCACTGGCCCACGACACCCTCGATCCGCGCCATTCCGGCAAGCAAGGTATGATATCCCTCGCCGTGGGCGATTATCAATAGCTGCCCGTATGACCTGAAGGTACCAGAGAATACAACACGGCCATCGAATGGCGCCACAACTTGTGCGCCTTTTCTCGTAAGGATGCGAATTCCCTTGGAATTGCCCGCTGGCGTTGGCGCACCAAAGCGCATCACCAGTTGCCCCCGCGCCGGAAGCGCCAGGCTGCCGCGGGCGCTGGCAAAAGAACGTCCACCGGGAATATTCTCTCTCTGCTCACCGGCGTCGTCGTCTTTCAGGCCCGCGATAAGGTCGCGCAGGTCGCGGGCCTGCCGTGCCAGCCTCTCGATCCGCCTGCTCTGGTCAACGGCCCGGGCCAGCAAATCACCGCGCTTTGCCTCACGTCGGCGTTTCAGTCTGTCCAGATCGGCGACCTCACGGGCCAGCGCCGACATACCGGCATCCAGATCCCGCCTTTCCTGGCTCAGGTTCTGGCGCAACCGGCCCAGTTCCTCAATCTCGATGCGAATGGCGTCGGCCTGGCGGCGCAGTTCGGGTAGAACCTGCGACAGCGCGGCGGCGCTGCGTACCGCGTCGGTTGCCTTTCCCGGCTTGACCAGCAGCAGCTCAGGAGGCCTTTGACTCAAGCGCTGCAGCGCTGCCAGGGTCTCCGCTAGGCTCTGGCTTTTACCGCTCAATGTGGCCTGTTTTTCGCCGGTCTGGCGGTTCAACTCCCTGACCCGGGCCTCCAGGTCCGTGACCCGTTCTTCCTGGCGCTGGACCCGCCCGGTGCGGCGCACCAGCTCGGCGCCGATGGCTCTCAGTTCCCGCGCCGCGGCGTCGGCTTTTTCCGCCAGTTCCGCGCGCAACGCTTCGCTTTCGCCGATCTGCTTTTCGACCTCCTGGAGCTGGTCTTGCTTCTGGTCTTTCTCCTGCGCCAGTGCCAGTGCCAGGGCCGGGGCGGGCGCACCGGCAAAATGCGCGGCGGCCAGTAGCACGGCCGCTGTTATAAGGCTAGACGGTCGCATGGGTCGGCTCCGTGCCGTGGCCATCCCGTGGCCTGCTTGATGTAAGGCCGGCCAGCAGCGAATGTCCGGTCATCGCCGGGGGCTGCGCCAGGCCCATAAGGTCAAGAATTGTCGGGGCCACATCCGCCAGCCGGCCATGAGCAACTTCCGGGGCGCCGGTATTGACCAGCAGGAACGGCACCTTGCCGGTGGTATGCGCGGTATGCGGCTCGCCGCTTTCGCTGTCGGCCATGGTTTCGATATTGCCGTGGTCGGCGGTAATGACCAGGGCGCCCCCCACCGGCTTCAGCGCATCCACAAGCCTGCCCAGGCATTCATCAATGGTTTGAACCGCCACCAGCGCGGCCGCCAGCTTGCCGGTGTGGCCCACCATGTCGGGGTTGGCGTAATTGACCACAATCAGATCGAATGTCTTGCTCTGTATAGCTTCCACCAACTTGTCGGTGACTTCCGCCGCCGACATTTCAGGCTGCAGGTCGTAGGTGGCGACCTTGGGGGAGGGTATCAGAATTCGCTCCTCGCCCGCGAACGGCTCTTCCTCTCCGCCATTGAGGAAAAAAGTGACATGGGCATATTTCTCGGTCTCGGCGATGCGCAACTGCCGCAATCCCGCGTCCGCGATAACCTGCCCCAGAGAATTGCTTACCTGCACCGGCTGAAAGAGCGTTTGCAGATGGGCGCTCAAGGCGCTGGAATATTCGACCATGCCGAGGCGGGCGGCAAAGTTGATAACCCGCCGGCGCTCGAAGCCGGAAAAATCCGGGTCGACCAGCGCCGTCAGGATTTGCCGCGCCCGGTCAGCCCGGAAGTTGCCCATCAGGATGCCATCGCCATCGCCGTTGCCGTCGTCCTTGGCAATCCCGGCATACTCTCCGATGACGGTGGCGCTGATAAATTCGTCGCCCTCGTCGCGCTCATAGGCCATTGCGATAGCGGCAGCGGCGCTTTCCGCTCTTTCCCCCTCGCCATCGACCATCGCCGCATAGGCCAGCGCGCTGCGCTGCCATCTGTGGTCGCGGTCCATGGCGTAATAGCGCCCGGTGACGGTGGCGATGCGAACATGCTCCAGCCCTTCCAGCGACCTCTCGAACGCAGCCATGAATTCGGCGCCACTGCGGGGCGGGGTGTCGCGCCCGTCCATGAAGGCGTGAATGGCAACCGGAATATTCTCTTTCTCCAGCGCCCGGGCCAGCGCCGTGATCTGGTCTTGATGGCTGTGTACGCCGCCGGGTGAAATCAGCCCCATCAGGTGACAGGTGCCCTTCGACGCCTTGAGGGCCGCGGCCAGATCTGTGAAGGCGGGGATGCCGGGCAGCTCGCCGGCAGCAAACGCCGCGTCAATCCGGGGCAGGCTTTGCATGACAACGCGTCCGCCACCAATATTCATATGCCCGACTTCGGAATTGCCCATTTGCCCGGCGGGCAGGCCAACGGCCTCGCCCGATGTCTCCAGTAAACTGTGCGGGCAGCGGGCGATCAGGGCATCGTAGTTGGGGGTTTCAGCCAGCCGGATGGCATTATTCTCGCTTTCCTCGCGGTGGCCCCAGCCATCCAGAATGCACAGCACCACCGGCCTGGGCGGCTGGTGTGAAGTCTTATCCTTCTGGTTGGTCATAATTCTGGTTCGGCGCTTCTCTATCCGCGGTGATAGGGATGTCCCTCGATTATAGTCGAGGCCCGGTATAATTGCTCGGCCAACATGGCGCGGGCCAACGCATGCGGCCAGGTCATCTTGCCCAAGGACATAACAAGGTCGGCTTCGTCCCTGATGCGGGAATCCAGCCCGCCGGCGCCGCCAATAATAAATGCTAAATTGTTAACGCCCCGGTTACGCCAGCCGTCAATTGCCCGGGCCAGCGCCTGGGAGTGAAACTCCCGGCCCTTTTCGTCCAGCGCCACCACGAAGGCGCCTTTCGGTATTTTGGCCATCAACAGCTCGGCTTCGCGGGTGCGGCGTTCCTGGCCCTTCAGGGGGCGCTTTTCCGCCACCTCTGCAAGGGAGACCTTCCATGGCATGCGTTTGATATAGCGATCGACTATGGCGTTTTCCGGGTCCCGGCCCAATTTCCCCACTGCGATGATCGCCACTTTCATAGCGGGTATGGCCGCGCCGCAGTCTTCACTGGTCCTGCTCCAGGCTCTCCCCGGAATTCAGGTCAACAGACCACATTTTCTCCAGGCTGTAATAATCCCGGACCTCCGGACGGAAGACATGAACAATAACATCACCGGCGTCGATCAATACCCAGTCAGCCTGGGGCAGACCCTCTATCTGCGCGACGGCCAGATTTTCCTGTTTCAGCCGCTGCACCAGATGCGCGGCAATCGCCGCGACCTGGCGGCTGGAGCGGCCGCTGGCCACCACCATGAAATCCGCAATCGAGGATTTATTTTTCAGATCGATGGTATGAATTTCGATCGCTTTATCATCTTCCAGAGAATCGATGACCGAGGTCAGCAGCTTCTTTACGGAGGTGTTTCTTTTGGGATTGCCGACTTTCGGCATCCTCTTCTTCCTGGCGTACAATCGATGATCCTTTCGGTTCTGGCCTTTTTTAGCTGTGATCCTGGCGTATCGCCGTTGCCGTTGCCGGGTGCCGTGCGCAGGGCACAAACACCCAGGCGGGCGGTTCGGCATCGGCAACAACGCTGGCTTGCCCTTCCGGCAATCTGGCGCGGGCAAATTTCCTGGCGACCGTGCCGTTCAGCGCTTCAATAGAATATCCGGGGCGGTCAAAAACCGCAACGGGTACGCGCTGCATTATGGCCTCCCATGACTTCCATTGGGAAAATTGCGCCATGTTGTCGGCCCCCATCAGCCATACGAAGGAAACGTTGGGGGCCACGCGTTGCAACGCGGTCAGCGTGTCGATGGTGTACCGGGTGCCCAATTGCTCCTCGATATTGGTGACCGTGATGCGCGGATGGCTGGCGACGCGCCGCGCGGTTGCCATGCGCTTTTCCACCGACGGCAAAGCATCGGTATTCTTCAAAGGGTTGCCGGGCGAGACCAGCCACCAGACATGGTCCAGCGCCAACCGTTTCAGGGCTTCGCGGGTAAGATGCAGATGGCCGTCATGGGCGGGGTTGAAAGTACCGCCGAGCAGGCCGATACGCGCTCCAGACCACAGGTTGGCCCCGGGCAAAAACGGCTTACTCCTGCTGTTCTGCCTATTCTGTCTATTCTGTGCGCCCCGGCTCATCTCACACCACCCAGAGGTGACCATTCTTCCTTGGCTGCCCCGTCTTCCTTGGCTGCCCCGTCTTCCTTGGCTGCCCTGTCATCAGTGGCCCGGGTGTCAGAGTTGGTCTGCGCTTTTTGGTCCCCGCCGCCAACCCGTCTGGCGACCAGACCGGCAAGCGCCCTGACCACGTCTTTGATGCCCTGGCCGCTGACCGCGGAAAAGACAAAGACCCGGCTGTCGCCCAATTTCGAGAGTATTTTTCTCTTTTCCGAGATTTCCTCCTCGGTGAGGGCGTCGGCCTTGCTGAGCCCTATAATTTCGGTCTTTTTCACAAGACCGGCGCCATATTCCGCCAGTTCCTTGCGCACCGTGCCATAGGCCGCAGCCACGTCCTCTATGGTGCCGTCTATCAAATGCAGCAGCACGCCGCAGCGCTCGACATGGCCGAGAAAGCGATCGCCCAGGCCAACCCCCTCGTGGGCGCCTTCAATCAGGCCCGGGAGGTCGGCCAAAACGAACTCGCGTTCGTCGATGGCCACCACGCCAAGCTGGGGATAAAGGGTGGTGAAGGGATAGTCGCCGATCTTTGGCTTGGCCCGCGTCACCACCGACAGGAAGGTCGATTTTCCGGCATTGGGCAGGCCAATGAGGCCGGCGTCGGCCAAAAGTTTCAGCCGCAGCCTGATCCACATTTCCTCACCGGGTTCGCCGGGAGTTGTGCGCCGCGGCGCCCGGTTGATGGAGGATTTAAAATGAGTATTGCCGAGGCCGCCCTGGCCACCCTTGGCGATGAGCACCCGCTCACCTTCCTCGGCCAGGTCGGCGATGGGAAACTCGCCGGTATCGTCCAGAATCTCGGTGCCCGAGGGCACCTTCATGATGATATCCTTGCCGCCCTTGCCGGAGCGGTCGCGGCCCATACCGTTGACCCCCCGCTCGGCCTTGTAATGGCGCTGATAGCGAAAATCGACCAGCGTGTTCAGGCCGCTCACGGCCTCAATCCAGATGTCGCCACCCTTGCCGCCATCGCCGCCGTCGGGCCCGCCATATTCCACGAAAGCCTCGCGGCGAAAACTCAGGCCGCCGTTGCCGCCGTCGCCGGACTTCACGAATATTCTGGCCTGGTCGAGGAATTTCATTTCTCTAACTCATCGGAACCATCGCCGATAATGCGGTGGATTATGCTACAGCTTCGCGCCGCCCGCCGGGAGCAATTTTGCCACTGGCCTTGTTACTGGGCGCCCAAAACGAGAAACGGCCCAAACGACAAAGGCCCAAATGACAAAGGCCCAAACGACAAAGGGAAGGGAACGACAAAGGGAATGGCTAACCATTCCCCCGCCTGCGCAACCGGCAATCAATTTGCCTGTTACTATTCGTCCACATTCACCATGGACCGGCCCAGCCGCCCCTTCGAGAAGCGAACATGGCCCTCTTTCAGGGCGAACAGCGTGTGGTCCTTGCCCATACCCACATTCTCGCCGGCATAAACCCTGGTGCCACGCTGGCGAATAATGATATTGCCCGCAAGAACCTGCTGGCCGCCGAATTTCTTCACGCCGAGTCGCCGGCCTGCCGAATCGCGTCCGTTCCTGGAGCTGCCACCTGCTTTTTTATGTGCCATGGATCAGGATTCCTTTTTCTTCGACTTGGTCGCCGGAGCTTTTTTCTTGGCGGCGGGCTTCTTTGTCGCCGCGGTGGCTTTCTTGGCCGGCGATTTAGCCTTTGTCTCTTTAGCAGCCTCAGGCTTCGCGGCCTCTGTCTTTTTTGCCGGCGCGGCCTGCTCTTCAGCGGGCGTCTCTGCCTTGGCGGGTGCTTTCGCTTTGGCGGGGGCCTTCTGGTCGCCAATGGCGGTAATCCTCAGGACCGTTATGTCCTGCCGGTGTCCGGCCTTGCGGCGATAGCCCTGGCGGCGCTTTTTCTTGAAAACGATGATCTTGTCGGCGCGCCCTTGCTCCAGGATTTCAGCGGTCACCGTCGTGCCTTTTACCAGGGGATCGCCAATTGTCGTGCCCTTGTCGTCGCCCACCATCAGCACGTCGGACAGCTTTATGCTGTCGCCCTCGGCGCCAGCCAGCTTTTCGACCGTGATGACATCGTTGGTGGCGACTTTGTATTGCTTGCCACCTGTTTTAACCACTGCGAACATCGTGAAATTCCAAATCAAATAGCGGCGGAAAACGGTCTTCCGCCACGGTGCGCGCAATATACTCGCCCGGCCCTGCCTGTCAACGTCTTTAGCGGTTTTTGAGGCGGCGCGGCATGGCGAAATTCTGTGGCAGAAATGCCGGTTCGGCGCTTGCGGGCCGGGGCCCCTTAAGTTAAGTTGCCGCTCGCCTGCCCAAGACCGGATTGTTACCCTGCGGAGGGGTGCCGGAGTGGTCGAACGGGGCGGTCTCGAAAACCGTTGTGCCTTATGGGCACCCAGGGTTCGAATCCCTGTCCCTCCGCCAATAACCCGTTGAAATATATGGGGTTTAGCGATTTCCGTAAATTTGCGCAAAACGGAAAAATCAGAACATTCCAAGAACATTCCCGTTTTTGCAAACATTTTGCAAACGAACTTTCAGGGAAAGGTGGCCTGAAAGTGCTGATTTGTTCTCATTTTTTGGTCCGAAGATGAAATGGCGGGGTGAAAAATGTCTGCTTTTGGTCAAAAGCAGACGGCTTCCATTCCCAGATTATGTTAAATATTATGGCTCCACCGACAGGCCCAAAAGAGTCTGCTTTTAGCCAAAAGCAGACATTGGCACACTCCACCAACCTCTTGGCGTTCAGGTCAATCCAAGTTCAAGATTTCTTTTCTTGTCTTTTTCCCAAGAAAGAAACTCAAGCTGTTGGAGCCTTTTAAGCCGTTACCGGAAAACAGGCCATAGATCGATTGGCCTACGACAACCTCCCAAGGTTTATTTGTTCCCATTAAGTCCATTAGATTTAGGCGAATGCCTTTTATTTCAGCACCTATCCTATCAAACCCTTCATCTGAGAATCTTTCCATCGCGCTAAAATTTTGATGTGTGGTGTTTATCTTCAGCCAGCCAGAAATTGCCTTCTCGAGGTGCGTCCAACTGGTTCCAACCAAATGCAGCGCGTCATCTGAAAGGACTAAATTTTCAGAAGTTCTGCAACGCAACCGCATCCTTTTTACCGGACCAAGATCGTCGATATTGAAAACGCCTCCATCTCTGTCCCGTATCGAAAGCGCTTTCGGTCTGTCATAAATAGATTCGATTATCTTTCGGACTTCTTTTTCATATGGGTCCAATTCTTGGATTCCGCCCACCGAGCAAGGAAAGAGCTTCAATTTTCCTTCAGAAGAACGGATCGCCTGTTGCCATATTCTAACTTCGTCCTCGCCTTCTACCAGCAGGATCGGTGTTTTATTAAATACATTGGACAGAGGATGGGCACCGAATACGGGAATCACTCTTCTAAGCGCGTCCGAAATTTTTCCAAATTCGATCTTTTCTTGACCCTTCGTCATGAAAGCTACTGAGCAATTTGCCGCGCCTTCGAACGAACCTATTATTGCTGTACTATGTGTGGCGATGATTACGGTGACGCTCTTGTTGTGAATGGCAGATTTCAGGAAAACACAGAATTTTTGTTGAAGGTCCGGGTGAATATGAACATCCGGTTCGTCGATCAATAGTAAACTTGGCTCATCATTCGAAGTAAAAGCGGCATACAGTACCTCGATCGCAAGAGAGATCAGCTCAGATTCACCGCTACTAATGTTTTCCGGCTTAATGGGCTGCTCGGTGCCCTTCGCACAAATTTCAAAATCAAAACTGCTTCTCTTTACATATATATTATCCAGTAAGTTGTTGATTTTTCGAATATATCCGTCGAAGAACGCTGACTTATTTGGTTGGGTTCCGGCCAAAAACTCCTGTTCCATCTTGCGATGCAACAACAACTCAAGATTTCGGAATAGAGAAACGCTTTGCTGCCTGAAGTTAGGACTTTGATTTTTTCTTCGGTCATTGCGTAAGAAGTTCACGTCCCTATAGATTTGCTCGTCCAAATTTGACTGGTATCGCAACTGACCCATCCGTTCGGGCGTCATATAGCGG